>CAJONQ010000091.1 GCA_905235835.1 uncultured Prevotella sp. | reverse complement strand
GTAAAAGAGTATTCTTTGTTTAAATAAATCCTTTTTAATAACTAAATTATTTAGAGATATTCATGGAAGAAGAGAATCTTAAAACAAGGGTTGTCGGGGTCGACATCAGTAATGAACTCACGACTTTTGCCATTGTAGACATTAGGGGTAATATTATCGCTGAGGATAGTTTTGTGACAACAGACTATCAGGATGTCAACAATTTCGTGACTGTCCTTAGTGAGAAAATTGTTGAGTTGGTAGAGGCTAATGGCGGCTATGAGAAAATCCGCTCAGTGGGAATCAGTTCACCCAGCGCCAGTTTTATTACAGGAAGTATTGTCAATGCGCCCAACCTGCCATGGAAGGGAGTGATCCCTTTGGCAGCGATGCTGCGTGACCGTATGGGACTTGCCGTTGCTGTGGCAAATGACTCCCATATCTCAGCATTGGGCGAGCGTGCTTTCGGCTCTGCGCATGGTATGAAAGATTTTATCGTGATTAATCTGGGCGTAGGATTGGGCAGCTGTTTCTTTTCTGGTGGTCGTGAGCATCAGGGCTTTCAGGGCTTTTCCGGTGAGTTTGGCCATACCTGTATTGTGGAAAATGGACGTCTTTGTGGCTGTGGCAGGGAAGGCTGCTTAGAGGCTTATGTCGGTGCCAAGGGTATTATCCGTACGGCTCAGGAGTTGATGGCGGAATCCGATGCGCCTTCTCTGATGCGGGAGGAGGAGCGTTTGTCGCCTCGTATCATCAAAGAGTGTTGTGATAAAGGTGACGAGATGGCGATAGAGGTCTATCGTCGTACTGGTCATATGTTTGGTTTGGGTTTGGCGAATTATGCCTGTATCGTTGACCCTCAGGCAATCATCCTGACAGGAGGTGTCTCCCATGCAGGTAAGTGGTTGTTGGAACCTACTCGTGAGTCGTTTGAGAAACATGTGTTTGGTAATATATGCGGCAAGGTGAAGATACTTGTGTCGAAACTGGATGACCGTGAGCGTGATGTGTTAGGTGCCAGTGCCCTTGCCTGGGAAGTTCCAGAATATTCACTTTTCAAATAATGAACGTAGAAAGAATCAATCAGATTATCAATAGTAAGCCGAATCTCAGTACTGCCCTCGGGATGGAGTTTATCTCCACGCCCGAGGACGATACTTGTATGGCACGTATGAAAGTAGATGAGCGTAACCGTCAGCCATTTGGCTTCCTGAGTGGTGGCGCTTCCCTTGCCTTAGCGGAGAATGTGGCAGGTGTTGGCTCTTCGGCTCTCTGTCCAGACTGTGCCTGTGTCGGTATAGAGGTCAGTGGCAGTCATGTACAGGCTGTCAGTGAGGGCGATACGGTTACTGCCTATGCTCGTTTGCAGCATCGTGGCAACACCTTGCATGTATGGCATGTGGAGATCAAGAATACTGCAGAGGAGCTGATATCTACTGTCCGTGTCACTAATTATATCATCAAAAACCATAAATGACATGTCGAGTTTCGCCCTTTATCGTTTGCCATACCAACAGCAGGTTACGCTGATCATGCAAACATCGGGTGAGCTACTCGAAGTGACTTCTTGTGCAGAACTGAGTGGCAAGACAGGATTTGTCGTTGCTCCTTTTGCTCCTTCTGCCGAACGCCCTATCTTGGTGATCCGTCCGGATGTGGTGACGGATGCTATCCCTTCGAGTCAGTTGGAAGTAATACCTTCCGTCGCATCCCCGTCAAATGTCAGTGCTCCAAGGGCAGACTATCATATCGACTTTGCCAATTTTCATGCCCATCTGGAGAATCAGGATTTCTCTAAGTTGGTACTCTCCCGTAGTATCTTCATCCCTGCCGACAGTACTGTGTCACCGATTGCGTTGTATCAGCGTGCCTGTGACAGTTATCCTCGTATGATGATCACCTTGGTGTCAACACCAAAAAGTGGGATGTGGCTGGTGGCTACTCCCGAAATCCTATTGTCGGGTGGGGAAGAGGAATGGCAGACCGTCGCTTTGGCTGGTACGATGCCTTTCAGCGAGGAGGTGTTATGGAGCGACAAGAATATCCAGGAGCAGCGGTATGTGGCGACCTATATCACTGAGCAGTTGGAGCAGTTCACGTCTGACTTCAAGGAGACAGGACCTCGCACGATCCGTGCCGGTCATCTTGCCCATCTGCGTAGTGACTTCCAATTTAAATTAAACAATAGTCAGGGTATCGGAGAGCTGATACAGGCGCTTCATCCAACACCTGCTGTCTGTGGCTTGCCTAAGCAGGAAGCCTTCCGCTTCATCCAGCATAATGAGCATCATGACCGTAGTTACTATAGTGGTTTTATGGGACCGTTGCTGGTGGAGGGTAAGACCAACCTCTTTGTCACGCTCCGTTGTATGGAGGTCTTTAGAGCGCCTGTATGCCGGTGGTGGCATCTTGAAAGACAGTCAGGAGGAACAGGAGTGGCAGGAGACGGAAATCAAACTCGATACCATGAGGAAAATTATTTTTAGTTCATAGTTCATAGTTGGGATGTATAATAATAAGGATCATATAAACATATTGACTTCGTTGTTGGTGGCACATGGCATACGTCATGCTGTGGTCTGTCCAGGTAGCAGGAATTCCCCTATCGTTCATAATCTCAATGAGTGCCCAGATATCCATTGTTATCCTGTGACCGACGAGCGTTCGGCAGGGTTCTATGCCTTGGGTATGGCACAGGCAACCAATACTCCTGTTGTCGTCTGTGTCACCAGTGGTACGGCATTACTGAATCTTGCCCCTGCAGTCGCTGAGGCTTACTACCAGCATCAGCCGTTGGTGGTGATCTCTGCCGACCGTCCTGCCGCATGGATTGACCAGTTAGACGGTCAGACCTTGCCACAGCCCGATGCCTTAGGACGATTTGTCAAAAAAGCGGTGTCGTTGCCAGAACCACATGATGAGGAAGAGCGTTGGTATTGCAACCGATTGGTTAACGAGGCATTGATGGGGCGTCATGCTCCTGTCCACATCAATGTTCCTATTACCGAACCGTTATTCAATTACTCCGTTCCTGAATTACCGGAAGAACGGAAGATAGAGCTGACCCCTGCTGATATGCCGTCTCATGTGCTGAGTCATATCTGCCGTATGTTCATGCAGTCCAAACGTCCTCTACTTATTTCTGGACAACCGATGAATCCCTATATGGACGAGGCTGTTTTACTGGTGGAGGATGACGAACGGTATATACCAGACATGGTGCTGTATACGGGTGGCAGTATTGTCAGCAAACGGTTGAAGCACTTCTTGCGAAAAGCGAAAGAGACATGGGTGGTGAATGAGACGGGTGAGGTGACAGATACCTTCCAGAATCTGACCCGTGTGTTTGTGGGAGACAGTGTGGTGACAGCTGACCAGATCCGTTTCTTGCTGGAGCAACAGCCGCATCCGTTTGTACAAATGTGGGAAGAGTTGTTGGAGCGTGTGCACCGTTATGTGGAGACGTATGAGCCTGCCTATTCACAGATGGCGACCGTGAAATACTTGGAAAGTTCAAAGTTCATAGTTCATAGTTCAAAGTTTAAAGTTCACTATGCCAACAGTACCGCTATCCGTCTTGCCAACATCTATGCATGCCATGATGTCTATTGTAATCGTGGGGTGAACGGTATCGAGGGGTCGCTCAGTACTGCCGCAGGCTTTTCCCTTGTGACGGACGAACCTGTGCTCTGTGTCATTGGTGACCTGAGCTTCTTCTACGACCAGAATGCGTTATGGAACCAGAACCTGCGTGGGAATTTCCGTATCCTGTTGATGAATAATGGGAAAGGGGGTATCTTTAATATGCTGCCAGGGTTGGAACAAAGTCCTGCCCGTGATAAATTTGTCGCTGCCGAGCATCATACGTCCGCCAAGGGCATCTGTGAACAGAATGATATTGTTTATCTGAGAGCTGAGGATATGACGCAGATGCAGGACGGTGTTAATCGGTTGCTCCAAGAGCAGAGCGATCGTCCCATGCTGCTGGAGGTGTTTACCGATGCCGCAGAGGATGAGCGGGTATATAGGGACTATTATATAAAATTGAAAAATTGAAGTTTATGAGAGAATGGAAAGAGATTAGAAAGTTCGAGGAGATCCTCTTCGAGGAGTATCATGGGATCGCGAAGATCACCATCAACCGTCCCCGTTATCGTAATGCGTTTACACCTAAGACGACCTTGGAGTTATCACAGGCTTTTGCCCTCTGTCGGGAGATGCAGAACATCCGTGTGGTGCTGTTGACGGGTGCTGGTGACAAGGCGTTCTGCTCTGGTGGTGATATGCATGTTAAAGGACGTGGTGGCTATGTGGATGACGAGGGTGTACCCCGTCTGAGTGTCCTCGACGTACAAATGCAGATTCGTCGCTTGCCCAAACCTGTTATCGCCATGGTTAATGGATATGCCATTGGTGGGGGGCATGTGTTGCATCTGGTCTGCGACCTGACGATTGCCTCTGAGAATGCCATCTTCGGACAGACAGGACCGAAGGTCGGTTCGTTTGACGCTGGCTTCGGCTCCAGTTACCTTGCCCGTATTGTTGGACAGAAGAAGGCTCGTGAGATATGGTTCCTCTGTCGTCAGTACTCTGCGAAGGAGGCTGAAGAGATGGGCATGGTCAACAAGGTGGTGCCTTTCGACCAGTTGGAGGACGAGTGTGTTGCCTGGGCAGAGGAGATGATGGAGCGTAGTCCTATCGCCCTCCGTATGATTAAGGCAGGACTGAATGCGGAGTTGGACGGGCAGGCAGGTATCCAGCAGTTGGCTGGTGACGCCACCATGTTGTATTATTTCCTTGATGAGGCTCAGGAGGGTGGTAAGGCGTTCTTGGAGAAGCGTAAGCCCGACTTCGAGCAGTATCCTAAGATTCCATAAGACAGAGTAACTTGTTTAAAGACAGAGTAACAAATTAACTTTAAAAGACAGAGTAACAAATTAACGTTATGGATGTTGAAGAATTGATAAAGACTGTTATGGGATGTGCCATGAATATTCGTAGGCATCTTGGTCCTGGCTACTTGGAGTCTGTATATAAAAACGCTATGTTGGTGGAATTAAAGAAACATAGTCTGACTTTTGAAGTTGAGAAGCCTATTAATGTCTATTATGATGGTGTTCTGGTTGGTGAGTTTAAAGCTGATATCATCGTTGAGGACTTTTTAATTTTAGAATTAAAAGCAGTTCAGTCTTTGCACATGGCTTATGAAATACAACTTGTTAATTACCTGACAGCAACTGGTATTGACAATGGTTTGTTGATTAATTTTGGTTCTGATGAATTACAATTCAAGAGAAAGTTTCGTGTCTATCGTAAGCGTTTCAGTTAAAAGTTAATATGTTACTATGTCTTTAAAAGTTACTGTGTCTGAGCGAGTGCTCCATTTCAAACAGCCTGCTGGAACCTCTCGGGGTATCTATACCAAGCGGTGTATCTGGCTGGTCAAGATATCCGATGGAGAACGGGTCGGCGTAGGGGAGTGTGCACCCTTGCCCAACCTCAGTTGTGATGATATCCCCAACTATAGCGAGGTGCTTCGTCACTTCTGTGATGACGTGGAGCGGACAGGTGAACTGGATACTGAGGCACTACGCGACTATCCCTCCATGCTCTTTGGCTTGGAGACGGCACTGATGGATGTCAGATGTAAGAAGGAAAATGGAAGAAGTTTGTTGTTTGACAATGCCTTTGCTCGTGGTGAGGAAGGTATCCCTATCAACGGACTGGTGTGGATGGGTACCTTCGAGGAGATGCGAGAGCGTATCGAACAGAAGTTGGAACAAGGTTTTCATTGTGTCAAACTGAAAATCGGTGCCATCGACTTTGATGCGGAGATAGCGTTGTTGAAGAAAATCCGTGAGCGGTTCGGACCAAGAGAGATAGAACTGCGGGTAGATGCCAATGGGGCTTTTGCTTTTGATGAGGCACTCTATAAACTCGAACTGCTCTCACAGTATGCGTTGCACTCTATCGAGCAACCTATCAAGGCAGGACAATGGGCGAACATGGCGGAACTCTGTCGGGAGTCTCCTTTACGTATCGCCTTGGACGAGGAACTGATTGGTGTCAACGACCCCTACCAGAAACGACAGATGCTGAACATCATCCGTCCTGCGTATATCATCCTGAAACCCTCTCTGCATGGAGGTATGGCTGGCGTCCGTGAGTGGGTGGATATTGCCCGTGACATGGGTATCGGCTCATGGATTACCTCTGCTTTGGAAAGTAATGTCGGACTGAATGCCATTGCCCAACTTGCCGCTGACATCTATGGTCCTGGTATCCGTATGCCACAGGGCTTGGGTACAGGACAGCTCTTTACGGATAATATTCCGATGTCTTTGGAAATACGTGGTGACCAGTTATGGATCTCAACGAGTTCTTAGCCGAATGGCAGAATGACAGCCCGACGGTACTGGTGCATACCAGTGGGTCGACGGGTAAGCCGAAACCTTTGCTTGTGGAGAAACGACGCATGGAGGCTTCGGCACGTATCACGTGCCAGTTCTTGGGATTGAAGGAGGGAGACACGGCGTTACTATGTATGCCCCTCGACTATATCGCCGGTAAGATGATGGTGGTACGTGCCCTGACCTGTGGTCTCAAACTGATTGTCGAAGAACCCAGTGGACTTCCCTTGTTCAGACCCCACCTGACCTCCCCTAACTTAGGGGAGACAATTGACTTTGCGGCAATGGTACCCTTACAGGTATGGAACCTGTTGCAACAGGCTCCCCAACGTCTGCGGCAGATTCGTCATCTGATTATCGGAGGTGGTGCCATCAATGATGAGTTGGCAGCGGCATTGCAGGACTTACCCCATGCCGTCTGGAGTACGTATGGGATGACGGAGACCCTGTCACATATCGCACTCCGACGACTTAACGGACCAGAACGCAGCAGCTGGTATACCCCTTTCGAGGGGGTTGATGTGTCATTGAATGAGGAGGGTTGTCTTGTCATCGATGCTCCTGCCGTCCATGACGGTCCCCTTGTCACCAATGATATTGCCGAACTGTCAACTCTCCACTCTCCACTCTCACCGAAACAGTTCCGTATTCTCGGCAGAAAGGATAATGTCATCTGCTCGGGGGGTATCAAGATACAGATAGAGGAGGTAGAGCGACTGTTGCATCCACATCTCCACGAGCCTTATATGATTACCAAGGAACCTGATACGAAACTCGGTGAACAAGTCGTCCTGCTCACCGAGTCACCTGATATTCCTACTGTTCAGGGGGTATGTCGTCAAGTTCTTCCCAAATACTGGCAGCCTCGCAAATATATCTCTGTCGCCCAGATTCCTCTTACAGAGACAGGGAAACCTGCCCGTGCCGAAGCGGAACGATTGGCAGCCGCACTCAATTCTACGTTCTGCTGTAAATTCTCAAAGAACACCAGATGACAGCGGTTTTCTTCATGGGTTCTCCCTTTTATGATTTCTCTCCTATCTGCTTCTGCATCACTACTGCGCATGAGGCGTCGCCCGTGATGGACATGACGGTGCGACCCATATCGACAATGCGGTCAATGCCTGCCGCCACAGCCACGCCCTCGACGGGAATGCCCGGCGTGCCGATGAGCACTGCGTAAGAGCCCAATACCAACGGACCGTTGGTCACTACGACAGGAGTCAGCATGCAGAACACGCCAATGGGAGCTAGCGCCATGATATATTCCAGCACCTTGGCTATCACTTCGTTGAAACTGAGGGTCATCTTGCGCACCGGTTCGGCCCGCTCGCCCACATGCACCATCGCCACTCCTAAGAACAAGGCTATCACAATGACCTGCATCATGCTCATAGTACTGAAGGGCGTGATGATGTTGCCTGGGAACATGTTTACAATCTGCGACATGAACGTCACTTCGGGCACCTCGACCGCCCCTCCGGCACCGTCGCTCACGATGTCAATGGTGGGGATGAAGCCCTTGAGTAGCGTGGGGAACACCAGTCCGACCGCGACGGCAATCGCTGTGGTGAACATGAAATAGGCCAGGGCACGCAACCCCAGACGGCCAACCTTCTTCACATCGTTCATAGACAGGATGCCTGCCATGATGGAGAAGAGCACCAGAGGCGCTACGATGAACTTCAGCAGGTTCAGGAAAATAGTGCCCCAAGGTTTGATATACCCGTTCACGAAATCAGGATAGTCGCTCAGCAGCAATCCTGCGACAACAGCCAGTGCCAAGGCTATTGCAATTTGAGTTGTTAATGACGGTTTCTTCATATCATCAGTTTCACACGGAAGCCTCGCTTGGTGGGTTCCTCCACCAAGTGACGGCACTGGGCGGAGAGTGCGTTGCGCTGTGCGTTGGTGAGCGGCGTGACGGTCATGTGCTCCACCATGAAGTCGAGGGCGGTGACGAGCGACTGCTCGCTGTGGGTGATGCGCACGGTGATGGGGCGGCAGTGCGCCATCACGTCGTTGAGCATCATGTCCGTGAGCCGGTGGGCCGTCTCCTCCTTCTCGCCGATGCCGTATTTGTGGCAGAAAGCGCTGATGGTCGAGTGCATGCCGAGGAAGTCGAAGTCGTTGTCGCCAATCTCGAACACCTCCTTGCGGATGCGCTGTATGAAGGCCTTGGTGGCGCTGTGCACGGGCGACTCAAAGATCTGCTCGGGCGAGCCGTCTTCATGGATGTAGCCATCGTACATGAAGAAGATGCGGGTGGAGACGTCGTGGGCAAACTTCATCTCATGGGTGACGATGAGCATGGTCATGCCCTCGCTGACCAGACCCCTTATGACGCTGAGCACCTCGCCCACCATCGTGGGGTCGAGGGCCGACGTTGGTTCGTCGAAAAGGATGGCGTCGGGCTTCATGGCCAGGGCGCGGGCAATGGCCACGCGCTGTTTCTGACCGCCGGAGAGGCTCGACGGCCTGGCATCGGCTTTCTCGGCGAGTCCCACCTTGCGCAGCAAGGCCATTCCTTCGCGTCGAGCCTTCTCCTGGGGTTGATGGAGCAACTGGCAGGGGGCAAAGATGACGTTTTCCAGTACGGTCATGTGGTCGAAGAGGTTGAACGACTGGAACACCATGCCCATCTTCCGACGCAGCAGATTGACGGGATAGCCTCGGGTCAGGATGTCCTGTCCATCGACAGTGATGCTGCCGCCGGTGGGTGGGTCGAGCAGGTTGAGCGCCCGCAGGAGGGTGCTCTTGCCCGTGCCCGACGGTCCGATGACGGAGATGACCTCGCCCCGGTGGATGTCGGTCGTGATGCCGCGCAGCACGTCGAGCGTGCCGTAACTCTTCTTCAGGTCAGTGATGCGGATGAGGGGCTCATCCTGGGCGTTGGGGGTGGTTGTCTGGTCGTTTGGGGCTTCTGGGGCGGATGGACTGAATGTCCCGCTAACCGGGGATGCGCCACGTTTGCGACGGACATAGAGCCATGCGCCGCCACCTATTATAATAATAAGGAGTGACGCAGCCCAGGGCCAGTAACTTCCTCCAGTCGCTACGCCGTCCGTCGGCGAAAGGTTGGTGAGTATCGCCGCTTCGCCTTTGCGCATGATGAACATGATGTGCGAGTCTATATATCCATCGGAGAAGAGCACCTGCTTCTGCCGCTCCTCGGTGATGCTGATGGCACCCATGGCCATGTCGGCCTTGCCCGTCTGCACGGCGGGAATCTGTGCGGCAAAGTCCATCACGAGGAACTCCAGTCGCCAGTTACGCCGGTTGGCCCACTCCGTCAGCAGTGCCGGCTCTAAGCCCGAGAGTCTTCCCGAATTGACGAAGTTGAACGGAGGCATCGCCGGATAGGTGGCCACGCGCAGGGTGCGCCCCGTGCCGCGCTGCTTGGGGATGGCCATGGCCGAGGGGTCGGCAGACTGCTGCCAGCGGTCGTATATCTGCTGGTAGGTGCCGTCGCGGCGTATGTCGACCAGGAAACTGTTGAAGTCTTGCTGCAGGACCGTGTTGCCCTGCCTGAAGATGGCGCCGATGGGGATGGAGGGTAGTCCGGCCCCCACCGAGTCCACCTTGTCGGCCAACTCCCTGCAGAAGTTCAGCATCAGGCTCTCGCCGACCGCCACATCCACCTTGCCGTTCTCCAGGGCTGCCAGCACGTCGGTTTCACTGGTCATGCGCAAGATGTCGGCATCGGGGGCCATGCCGCTGACGGCCATGTCCTGTATGCTGCCTATGACGACACCGACGCGCTTGCCCTTCAGTGCCTTGAAGACGGGCGGCACCTCCTCACCGACGCCGGCAGTGACTCCTGCTTCGCTGCCCACCAGTGCTGGCACATAGCAGACCAGGCCTAATAGCGTGAGCACTGCGGCCGCGGCCGCAGCCTTCGTGCGCTGCCGCTGCACCAGCGACTGTAGCAGCAGTCCGATGAGCCATGCCATGAAGAATTAGATGATGGCGGTCAGGATGAGGGGGAAGAAGGCGTCGAAGGTGCGCGAGCGTATCAGGTCGGAGGCGCGCGTCATGTCGGCTACGGCGATGTAGCCCACGATGCTCGTGCCCTTCAGCAGGCTCACCACCTCGCCCTGATAGAC
>CAJONQ010000090.1 GCA_905235835.1 uncultured Prevotella sp. | reverse complement strand
ATATTTAGCTATTATTTTACTAAATAATGTAAAAGTATTTAGTTAAAAAAGTTGTTGAGAATTAACATAAAATCTCGAGAGTTAACTTAACAACCTAGGCAAGTCCCTTCCTTTTTTTTTTGAATATCATGTTCACACGGATTTGTGTGAGGTTAAGGAGAGGGCGAGGAACGTGATGATACCGTTCAGCATGAGGAGCTCGTAACCGAAATGGTAACCAGTGTATTGCCCTACTAACCAATCCAGAAGGTAACAGAGGATGGGGGATGCAATACAGATGTATGGGACTAAACGGTCGTTGGTGGGTCGTTTGGTGAGTAATCCGTAGGCGAAAAGTCCTAAAAGGGGACCGTAGGTGTAGGAACAGAGAATATAGATGGCATCGATGATGCTGGTGGAGTTCAACACCCGGAACGACAAAATAAAGATGGTGAACACTACCGCTACGAGGATATGTACCTTTTTACGCAGTACCTCGTCATCTGGTCGACGACAGATATCCACGCAGAAGCTCGTCGTCAGGGCTGTCATTGCCGAGTCTGCACTGGAGAATGAGGCAGCAAGGATGCCTAAGATGAAGAGGTAAGATGGAAGATGTAAGCTGGATGAGGTGTGTGTGATGAAGGTGGGAAGGAGCTCATCACCTGCAGTTGGCAGGGTGATGCCGTGAGCGATGTACCACTGTGACAACAGAATACCTAATGACAGGAAGAGCAGGTTGGCAGGGAAGAACATCATGCCATAGGTACACATGTCCTTTTGGGCATCCCGCAAGGAACGACAAGTGAGGTTCTTCTGCATCATATCCTGGTCGAGACCAGTCATCACGATGACGATAAACACACCACTGAGGAACTGTTTCCAGAAATGCTGTTTCGACATCCAGTCGTCGAAGACGAAGATACGACTTCTGCTGTCTGACGCTACTGCTTGTACTGCCTCTCCCCATGTCATCCCTAACTCATTCACCACCTGCCAGATGATCAACAGGAGTGCCGTGAAGAGGAAGACGGTCTGAAGGACATCCGTGAATACTAAGGTGCGGATACCTCCCCGATAGGTGTAGAGCCAGATGAGAAGTACCATCCCCAAAACGGTGAATACAAAAGGAACACCCATCGTATCGAAGACAAAATGCTGGAGGATGATACAGACGACATAGAAACGTACTGCAGCTCCTGTCATCTTCGACAACAGGAAGAAAGAGGCTCCCGTCTTATACGACCGTGGTCCTAACCGTTGTCCTAAATATGAATAGATGGTGGTGAGATTCAGCCGATAGAACAAGGGAAGCAACAGAAATGCCACCAGGACATAGCCCAAGATAAAGCCCAGACAGGTCTGGAGATAAGTCATATCGATGCCATTCACCATGCCAGGGACACTCACAAAGGTGACCCCGGAGATGGAGGCACCTATCATTCCGAAAGCCACCATATACCAAGGTGACTGTCTGTTTCCCCTGTAGAAGGTCTCATTCGTTGCTTTTCTTCCTGTCCACCAACTGATGCTGAACAGCAGACAGAAATACCCTATCACCAATAGCCCATACCCCATAGCCAATAACCCTTTATCCCTATGAGGTTCTTCTCAATTCATCGAAATATTCGGAAGGTTGCATACCCATTTCCTTTTTGAAGATGGTGGCGAAGTATTTGGGATCCTTGAAGCCGACCTGATAGGCGATATCACTGACACGAAGGTCCAGACGTTGTTGAGCAAGGCGACACGCCTCCTTGATACGGTGGTTGCGGATGAAGCTGGTGACATTCATACCCGTCATGGCTCGTAACTTATTATATAAGGTGGAGGCACTGGCTCCCATGTCACGGGCAAAGGCATCACGGTCGTAGTCACTGTCGGAGAGGTGTTCGTTGAGGCACTTGATGGCTCGTTCGAGGAACTCATTATCAACCGCTGGGGCAGACTCTCTGATCCGCTCGATGTTCTGTTCTGTGGTCTGTTGCCGGAACAGGTGTTGGATGCGGCGACGGTTCTCGATGATATTATTGATACGCAACTGGAGGTCACCCATGCGGAAGGGTTTGGTGATATAATCATCCGCCCCAATCAGTAGTGACTCCTTGCGATCCTCCTCTTGTGTCCTTGCCGTAAGGAGGATGACAGGCAGGTGACTATAGTCTGGGTTCTGTTTCAGTTGTGTGGTCAACTCATTACCGCCCATCTCTGGCATCATCACATCAGATACTACCAAGTCGATATCATGGGCACCCACCACCTGTAATGCCTCTATTCCATTAGAGGCTGTCAGCACATGGTATCTCTGTTGGAGCAGTTGTTTCATGAGCATCAGCAACTCGACATTATCCTCCACGACAAGGATGGTGTATACATCCTCGTCGTCCTCTGCCACTGGGAGTGGGGGAATGTTGCTGCTGTCTGCCGGTCTCACGATGGACTCCAAGTCGAAGATGTTGTTCCGGGGATGTTCCGGGTTAATCTGATGGCTCTCGTCAATCTGTGAGGACGAGAACGCATTCTTCTTAATAGGTATCTCCACGAGGAAGGTAGTACCTTGTCCCTCGAAGCTCTGACACTGGATGGTGCCTCGGTGTAGGTATACCAAGTCACGGGTGAGGGCAAGACCGATGCCTGTCCCGAAGGTGCCATGCTTCCTGTATTCCCCGTCATAGAACCGTGTGAAGAGGTGTTTCATCTTCTCATGCGGAATCCCCGTACCATTATCGCTCACCCGGATAATCACCTTCTCGTAACGGGAGTTGGTGGTCACATCAACAATCACCTTACCGTTTCTCTCCGTATATTTCACGGCATTCGACAGGAGGTTGAAGATAATCTTATCGAGCTTGTCGGTATCGATCCATCCCATCATGCTCTCCGGTTTACAGCGGACCGTGAAATCCAGCCCTTTCTTTGCCATGAGTGGCTCGATACACAATGCCGTCTCACGTACATACTCCATCACATCCCCGTTGCTGACCTTTAGCTTCAGTTCTCCTGCCTGCGACTTACTCGTCTCCAGAATCTGTTGTAAGAGTCGTACGACACGTGAGATGTTCAGTTCCATCAAGTCATAGTCCCTCTTATGGTCAGGGGCTGTGGTGCGCAGTTGTTCGACAGAGGCTGCCACAATAGTCAGTGGGGTGAGTAACTCATGGGTGATATTCGTGAACACATACCCCATCTGTAGTTGGTTGCGGATACGCACACTACGGATATATAATGTCCTCCCAATCAGGTAGAACACTATCAGCAGTGCTGTGCTAACCAATATGATGAAGGTTGTAAGATTCACTTGATTGTATTTAGTCTTTAGACTGCAAAGATAACTTTTTTTCTAATTATCCACAAAAAAGAAAAGAAAAAAAGTGGTGTTATCGTTCAAAAAAGTTTGTTTTGCGTGAATTCTTGTTTGTTATTTGTGAAATTAACGCATTTTAAACCACAAATAACGAAAAGTCAACTTGCTTTTAGAATAAAAGTCCTAATTTTGCAGCGGTGAAAGAAATAGTTGTTATTTCGACACCGTTGTTTCATATGTAAGAACGTGATGTTCTGAAAATGATTATTTTGTTTAGATTTTTAATGGTTAAGGTTTATGGTTGATTAATTTAGTTTTTTAAAGTAAAGAAAAAGACTCGCTGCGACAGCGAGTCTTTTTCTTATTCTAGTATATCTGGTATTTCTAGTTTCTGGATAACAGATAACGCTCTGCTTCGATGGCTGCTTGGCATCCGGTGCCTGCGGCGGAGATTGCCTGTCGGTAGGTGGAATCTGCACAGTCGCCTGCGACGAAGATACCTGGGAGCTTGGTACGAGGGGTGCCGTCGATCTTCTTGAAATACCCCACCTCATCTGTCTCCAGCCACTCTTTGAAAATATCAGTGTTTGGCTTGTGACCGATGGCGAGGAAGAAACCGTCGATAGCGATATCCACCAGTTCCTCGTCAGGTTCACCCTTCCGTTTCACCAGATGGGCACCTTCCACACCATTCTCACCAAAGAGCCCGAGGGTATTATGCTCGAAGAGAATCTCGATGTTCTCTGCAGCCATCACACGGTCTTGCATCACTTTGGAGGCACGTAGGAAGGGCTTGCGGACAATCATATATACTTTCTGGGCAAGATGACTCAGATAGAGCGCATCCTCACAGGCGGTATCACCACCCCCTACTACTGCTACAGTCTTCTTGCGGTAGAAGAAACCATCGCAGGTAGCACATGCCGAGACACCCTGTCCGTTGTATTTCCGCTCATCATCCAGTCCTAAGTATTTCGCAGAAGCACCTGTGGCGATAATCACGGTGTCAGCGATAATCTCCTCGCCATCCTCTGCCCAGCAGTGGTAAGGAGCCTTAGAGAAGTCAACCTTGGTGATAGAGCCGTTACGGATATCCGTCCCGAAACGCTCCGCCTGTTCACGGAGGTCCATCATCATCTGATTGCCATCCACACCCTGTGGATATCCTGGGAAGTTCTCCACCTCAGTGGTCTGTGTCAGCTGCCCGCCTGGTTGTATGCCACAATACTCCACAGGGTTCAGGTTGGCACGTGAGGCATAGATAGCTGCAGTATAACCGGCAGGACCACTACCGATGATAAGACATTTGGTGTTCATGCCAATAAATCCTCAATTTGTTTAGCGATATTGGCGATACTCTCTGTTGGCTCAAAGCGAGCTACCACCTGTCCTTTCTTGTTGATAAGGAACTTGGTGAAGTTCCATTTGATATCCGGTTTCTGCTTATAGTCAGGATCAGCCTTTGAAAGCATATCGTCTAAGATGGCTGTCAGGTTGTGGTTGGGATCCCATCCTGCAAACCCCTTCTGCTCCTTCAGGAAAGTAAAGAGGGGATCAGCGTCCTCTCCGTTTACCTTTACCTTCTTAAAACGAGGGAATTCTGTACCAAAATTCAGTTTGCAGAACTCATGGATAGACTCGTCCGTACCGGGAGCCTGTTGTCCGAACTGATTGCAGGGGAAGTCAAGGATCTCAAACCCCTGGCTGTGGTACTTCTTGTAAAGTGCCTCCAACTCGTCATACTGAGGGGTGAATCCACATTTTGTTGCCGTGTTGACAATCAGTAATACCTCGTTCGCATACTCTTTCAGCGATACGTCCTTTCCTTTTCTGTCCTTGACAGAGAAATCATAGATTGTTTTCATATCTTATAAATAATAATAGGTGTTCCTCCTAATTTTCTCCAAAGATACGAATAATATGTTGGTTTACCAAATGTTTTAGGATTTTTTGTGTAGAAACCTATTTACACGAAAAAAGGTGCTCTCCTTGGCATATGCAACTACCCAGGCAGCACCTTTATTTTTCTTACGTGGAAATATCGTTATTTCTTCGCAGCCTTACCGTAGCGGCTCATGAACTTGTCTACGCGACCTGCAGTATCCACAAGCTTGCTCTTACCGGTATAGAAGGGGTGAGAGGTGCTCGAGATTTCGATTTTAACCACTGGGTAAGTTTCGCCTTCGAATTCTACGGTGTCATTTGTCTTTGCGGTAGAACGCGAAAGGAACATATCGCCGTTGGACATGTCCTTAAACACGACGGGGCGATAGTTTTCTGGATGAATACCTTTTTTCATTTTAATTGTTACTTATTATTTGTTATATACTAAATTCGCATAAAGCGGGTGCAAAGGTACGAATAAGTGAGCAAAACACAAAATAAAATTCGATTTATTTTTATTTTCGAACGAAAGTACCTTCGAAAAGATACTTTTCAAAATTACAAAGAATTCCGCAAATATCCAAATTTTCCATTGTTTTTTTATTCCTCCTCTACGATGATGTCGCTTGCAGGTATCTCCTCAATGATCTCCTCAGCAGGTCCTATCTCCTTGACCTCTGTGACGATTTCTTCTGCCACCTGACCGTTAGCCGTCTCCTCCTGTTGGCGTTTCATTTGGCGGCGAAGACTATAAACCATCAGTGAGTTGATAGCCTCCGTGACACCATAGACCAGCATACACCAGCCCAGGATGATCATAGGCAGTTCGGCACTCTCCATCGGTTTGACAAAGATAAAGATACCAGCTATGAATAGTAGGATAGGAGCTATCCAGAAGAAAGCCCCGATAGACCCGTAACGGCGAGCCGCCACTAATACAATCAGTTGGTTGATACTGCCCAGTATGAGCATCGCTCCGAGGATATACATCAGCCACCGTACGAACATATCAGGAGAGAGGACGAGGGTCAGTCCGAGAAGCACACTGCCAAGTCCCACTAATGGGAAGGATGGTTGTGTGCCACTGACAATCCGTCCTTGAGCGTCTGTGATGGTATATTCCCCTGCGTGGCGTTTGGCATTCCAATACGATATCATGGCAATGATGCCTGATAAGAGGAAGAGAATACCGATTGCCATGGTGAGCCATGTCACCGAATTGTCAGGATACTTCAGCAGCAAGATGCCAATCACGATGGAGCATAACGCACGAAAAATAGAACTTTGTAATAGTTTCATGTCTTCTTCTATTTGTTTTTGCAAAATTAAGAAAAATAATTGAAAAAAGATAATAGAGGATTGAAAATTTCTGCTTATTTTTGCATGGATGAATACAACGATTTATTTGGTAAGGCATGGAGAGACGGTTGATAATGCCCGTCAGATCATGCAGGGACAGACTCAAGGGGAGTTGAACGAACAGGGTAGGGAGCAGGCACGACAAGTGGCTGAGCGCCTTGCTACCGAGGATTTTGACGCGGTGGTGGCAAGTGATTTGCACCGTGCTATCCAGACGGCAGAGATCATTGCCGCACCACATGGACTAACCGTCGTCACCACCCCCTTGCTCAGAGAGCGGGACTGGGGTAGTTTTACTGGACGTTTCATTCCCGATTTGCGCGAAGAGGTATGGCCCGATGATATCGAGACAGAGGAAGCCCTGTTGCGAAGAGCCCATGACTTCCTACAAACAATGACAGCCACCTACGAGGGAAAACGAGTGGTGGCTGTCGGTCATGGTATTATCAATAAAGCGATATTAGCCGTTTATGCATCGTGTTCGATGAGTGAAGTACAGCGGATGATGAATGCCGAGGTGCGTATCTTAACGACGTCCTCCGTAGCTGTGGCCGCCTCCTCCGGAATGTCCACCTCCGGAATGTCCACCGCCTCTGCTGAATGAGCCGCCGCTGTGTGAGGAGCTGCTGCGCATGCTTCCACCACCGAATGATCCGCTGCTGCGCATGCTTCCACCACCGAATGATCCGCTGCTACGCGTGCTTCCACCACCGAATGATCCGCTGCTACGTGTGCTTCCACTGCCAAAGGAACCTCTATTGTTATGAGCAGAAGGGCTGCTGCTGATGCTACGTGGTGAACCCTGACTGCGATAGCCACCCAGTGAGCGAGGCTGACGGTTCTCGCTATTGCCCCGATTCATATCGTGATTGCGATTCTCGCTATTACCCCTATTCATGTCGTGATTGCGATTCTCAC
Source organism: uncultured Prevotella sp. (assembly GCA_905235835.1). Taxonomy (GTDB): domain Bacteria; phylum Bacteroidota; class Bacteroidia; order Bacteroidales; family Bacteroidaceae; genus Prevotella. Next base: position 707 of record CAJONQ010000090.1, on the reverse strand, counting down.
TATTACCCCTATTCATGTCATGGCGACGGTTCTCGTAGTTCCCACGATTCATATCCCGATGATTAACCGTTGAGCGAGTAGAGCTGTGGCGAATACCACTGTTGTGATGGTGGCGATAGTCTCCACGGTGCCAACCGTCTCGCATACCGAAATGGTGGGAGGTACGGGAGTGGATGTAGTAGTCACGACGAGCGTGATACCATCCTCTGCCGCCTACTACATGCCAGGCATGACCTCCGCGATAGCTGGCGTAGAATACTGGACGACCGTAGTAGAAATAGTCACGATGCGGATAGCGAGCGTAGATGCCGAAGTGCCAGAAACCGTCTGACCAGTAGAGTGGGCGATAGAAATAGGTGGCTGCCCGGAATGCGCTCAGCTGCCAGTCGAGCAGGACATAGCTCAGGTCAAGGTTACGACGCTCCCAGTAAGTGCCATACACGTCATCATAACTGGTGACACCCATCAGGTAATCGAGGTTAATCTCATAAGCAGCCTCATACTGCTCTTCTGTCAGGTTCAGTTCGTAAGCCATCTTGTCCGTCAGGAAAAGAGCCTCGTTGCGAGCCTGCTCGTAGCTCATTGCCTTGCCCGTTGCTGTTACCATCAGCATTGCTACCAGGGCTATCATCATCTTCTTCATATCTGTAACTGTTTAAAAGTTCAACATTTGTTTCTTTTTCACGTTGCAAAATTAAGAAGAAAAT
>CAJONQ010000089.1 GCA_905235835.1 uncultured Prevotella sp. | reverse complement strand
GAAGACTTCCATCGCGTCACATTCTTATTAATATAATAATATGCCGAGTCGAAATTAAACGCAATATACTCGTCATAGATTTTCTCATTAATCTTAAACAGATGCTCATCATTCAGCGTCGAATCACTTAACCCCTCGCACATCATCTTGATACGCGCCTCCTTCTCGGCAATGATGTCACCCTCGTTCGCCATCAGGCTGTCCAGTGTCTGATAAAGGGAAAGATTGTCTGTCTGACCGCCGGCAGTCAGTGCCGTCATCACAAATAACATCCAAGTCAGTAATCGTCTCTGCTCCATTTATTTAATGTTTATGGGTCATCTACTTCGCAAAAGTAGTCATTTTATCTGAACACACCAAATAATTCAACGCTTTTTCACCTTCCTGTTGTATAATTTATGATATGTCTTGATTGTTAAAGCTTAGATTTATGTCCCCCCTTAGCATTTACAATCTACTTTAAATCAGTCATTTATATTTTTACGGAGTTTGATTTTCATTTGTCGTGCATTGCTTCTGGCAGGGTATAATTTATCTTTGCATAGCAAACAGGAAATTGCACTAATACTAATAATACTAAAAACGTAAGACATCTATGACAAAGAACTTTTTGAATAAGAACATATTAAGGTTAGTAGTTTGTTTTAGTTTAATGACTGGCTCCGCCTCGTTGGGTAATGCGGCGGAGTACGTGACTTCACCCGACGGTCGGATTTCGTTGACCGTCGGAGTAAAGTCGGGCAAACCCTACTATACTGTCAATTATAACCAAACCCCTATCATCGCCCCTTCACACCTTGGCTTCCAACTCGACAAAGGTACACTGGGTGAGAACATGAGAATGACGGACAAGCGTACCGACTCAAAGGACGAGACATGGCAGCAGTTATGGGGTGAGGACGAGACCATCCGCAACCATTATAATGAGCTCACGGTTGACTTACAGGAGAAAACAGGAGCGAAGAGACGGATGAGTGTTGTTTTCCGTGTGTTTAACGACGGAATAGGATTCAGATATGTAATTCATAGTATTAATAATAGTGAAAAGTATTGTATTCAGGAGGAGTTGACCGAGATGACCTTGGCACACGATGCCAAGGCATGGTCAATCCCCACCAACCGCACCGAGTATTTCGAGGGTATCTATACCTCTGAGCTGCTGAGCAAGAAGGACACGGTATGTACCCCGCTGACCATTGAGTATGACAAGGATATCTATCTCGCACTTCATGAGGCGGCATTAGAGGACTATGCCAGCATCAACCTGACCCCACGGAGCAACAGCGACGGCAGTGTACGCCTGCTGACGGCACTGACTCCCTGGCAGAACGGAGTAAAGGTCTATTGCGAGGGAACGAAGAAGACTCCTTGGCGTACTATAATAATAGGAACACGCGCAGGAGACCTGATGACTTCCCGTCTGATGCTGAACCTCAACGAGCCTTCTAAGATAGAGGACACGTCATGGATAGAGCCAGGACGCTATATCGGTATCTGGTGGAGCATCCACAAGAAGCAGAACACCTGGGAGATGGGACCCACCCACGGAGCAACAACACAAAACGTCAAAAGATATATTGATTTCGCCGCACGCCACGGATTCAGTGGCGTGCTGGCAGAAGGCTGGAACTTAGGCTGGGGCGAGGGAGAGCAGATCAGTTACCTGAAGGCTTATCCCGACTTCGACATCGAGGAGGTCTGCCGCTATGCCCTCTCGAAAGGAGTCCGTTTCATCGGACATACCGAGACATGGGGCAATTCGAGACTTTTGGAGGAACAGATGGACGAGGCATTCGCCTGGTACAATCGTCTGGGCATCCGTGCCGTGAAGACAGGTTATGTAGGACACTACTTCGACGGTAAGGAACTCGCCAAGTCACAATACGGCATCCGCCACTATCGCAAGGTGATAGAGTGTGCCGCCAAGCACCAGATCATGATTGACAACCATGAGCCTGCCATGCCTACCGGCATCCAGCGTACCCTTCCCAACCTGATGACTCAGGAGGGTGTTCGTGGACAGGAATACAATGCCTGGGACGTGAAAGGCGGTAATCCTCCAGCCCATACCGTTACCCTGCCATTCACCCGCTGTCTCGCAGGACCGACTGACTTCACCCCTGCCATCTTCAATTTCTCGGAAGTGGTGAAGGGTACCCATCCTCACTCCACCCTTGCCAAGCAACTCGGTGAGTTCGTGGTCATCTATAGTCCGTTACAGATGGCTGCCGACGCTATCGAGAACTACGAGGGGCAGCCTGGACTGACCTTTATCGAGAGTTGTCCAACGACCTGGAGCCAGACACTGGTACCAAACGGTGAGATTGGCAAGTATGTCACAGTGGCACGCAAGGAGCGTGGCGGTGACCGCTGGTTCATCGGCAGCATCACCAATGAGGAGGCGCGCCAGATCGACCTGCCCCTTGACTTCCTCGACAAAGGCGCAAAATACCGCGCCGTCATCTATGAGGACGGACCGAATGCCGACTATGAGAAGAACCCCTACCCTATGACCATCCGCCAGGAGGAAGTGACAAGCGAGAGCACGTTGCACCTGAGCCTTGCCCGTAGCGGTGGTGCGGCAATCAGAATCGAGAAGTAATGATATTACTAAATAACTCTAATTATTTTAACTTAAAACAACAACAAAATGAAAAGATCAAAAAATCAACTAAGCCGCTTGCTTATGCTATTAGCGGTAGTGTTTTTTGCCTTGGATGTTTCGGCACAGACCATTATTAAAGGTCATGTGAAGGATGACACAGGTGAAGGAGTCATCGGAGCCAGTGTCATGGTGAAAGGAACAACCAACGGTACCGTCACTGACTTTGACGGTAATTTCCAATTGAAGTGTGACGCTGATGCCACACTGGTATTCACCTACATCGGCTATACACAGCAGGAGATGAAGGCAAAGGACGGTATGGAAGTCACATTAAAAGAAGACAACGCTCTGTTGGACGAGGTTGTCGTTATCGGTTACGGCTCTGTCAAGAAGAGCGATGCCACAGGTTCGGTGATGACCTTCCAGGCTGACCCGAAACTGAAAGGTGTTGCCTCTAACCCACAGGACATGTTGGTAGGTAAGATGGCTGGTGTGACGGTGACCACCAATGGTGGTGCCTCTACCGACGGTGCAACCATCCGCATCCGTGGCGGCTCGTCACTGTCAGCCTCTAACGACCCTCTTATTATCCTCGACGGTGTGTATATTGACAACTCCGGCATCGGTGGTATCGGTAACATTCTGAGCACTATCAACCCGAACGATATCGAGTCGTTCACCGTGCTGAAAGATGCCTCTGCCACCGCTATCTATGGTAGCCGTGCTTCTAACGGTGTCATCATCATCACCACGAAGAAAGGTAAGAGCGGGAAAATCAAGGTTTCTTACGACGGCAGTATGACCGTATCAACCCGCCGCAAGTCCATTGATGTATTCAATGGTTCTGAGTACAAGGAACTGGTTGAGGGCATTTTCGAGAACGCCTCTAATAAAGATGCCGCTCTCGGCAGTTTAGGTTATTACCGTGACGGTGAGCACCTCTATGCCGACACAGACTGGCAAAAAGAGTTGTTCCGTACCTCTGTCAGCACTGACCACAACATTCAGGCAATGGGTTCGTTCACCGATTGGCTGCCCTTCCGCATTTCCGCTGGCTATACCAATAATAATGGTATCTTGAAGAGAGACCACATGCACCGTTATACTGGTAGCATCAACCTTAGTCCTGAATTCTTTAACGGACGACTGAAAGTGAATCTGAACGGTCGTGCTATGTGGATTAAGAACAATTTCTCCGACCGTAGCATCATCAAGACTGCCGTTTCTATGGATCCAACAAAACCAGTACTCGATCCTGACAGTCAGTATGGTGGCTATACCTCTTGGACTGATGCCGACGGCAACATGCTCGGTTTCTGTGACAAGAACCCTGTGGCAAGTCAGAACATGAGATATGACTATTCTCACGCTTGGAACCTGATTGGAAGCGCTCAGATTGAATATAATTCCCTCTACGTCCCTGGACTGAAGGCTAACCTGAACCTCTCTATTGACGGTACACACTCATGGGGAGATAGTGGTACAGATTACAATTCCCCCAATGCCTACCAGACTCTGGGTAACTCCAGCCACTATTCCAATTCAAAAAAGAACTCTTTGCTCGACTTCTACCTGACATACGCCAAGGACTTGAAGGAGATCAAGAGTCATTTCGACATCATGGCAGGTTACTCTTGGCAGCACTATTACAGCAAGTCAAAGAGCATCAGCTATGGACAGTACACCACTGACCAGCCTTGGACACGCCTGACGGATATCGACCCGTCAACGCTCTATCCCGTAGAGTCACAAATCAACGACTCTCCGCTGTGGGAGACAGAGCACTACATCGTGTCGTTCTTCGGACGTCTGAACTACTCGTTCGATGACAAGTATCTGTTCACCTTCACCCTGCGTGACGACGGTTCCAGCCGTTTCAACAAGGACAACCGCTGGGGTGTGTTCCCCTCTCTCGCCTTAGGCTGGCGCGTTATTCAGGAGAAGTTCATGCAGAACCAGAAAGTGTTCAGCAACTTGAAACTCCGTCTCGGTTGGGGTAAGACTGGTCAGCAGGATATCAACATGGGTGACTATCCCTACATGCAGACCTATTCTATCAACACCAACGGACAAAGTCAGTATTGGCGTAACGGCGGCTGGATGGCACTGACGAGACCGAATACCTTTAATTCAGACCTGAAGTGGGAGACCACCACAACCTGGAATATCGGTCTGGACTATGGCTTTGTTGACAACCGCATCAATGGTAGCATTGACTGGTACTACCGCAAGACCACCGACCTGATCAACGCCGAGGCCAAGGTGCCTGCAGGAACGAACTTCGCAGAGTATGTAGTAGATAATATCGGTAGCCTGCGCAATACGGGTGTCGAGTTTACCATCAACACCATTCCCGTCAAGACAAAGGACTTCACATGGGAACTCAATGCGAACTTCGCCTATAACTCCAACAAGATCTTAGAGTTGACCAACAGCGGCTCGTCAGTTGACTATCGCAAAATCGGATATACTGGTTATGACGGTTCTATGAGCAACATGGTACACTATGTAGGTCATCCTGCCAGCATGTTCTTCGTTTACGAGCAGGTTTACGATGACGCAGGTCGTCCTATCGAAGGTCTCTTTGTTGACCAGAACAACGACGGTGTGCTGGATGACAATGACTTACGTCCCTACCACACTGCCGACCCGAACTTCACCTATGGTATCAGCACCAAGTTCCAGTATAAGAAGTGGGACCTCTCTATCGCAGGTCACGGCGCTGCCAACAACTGGGTATATAACGGTATAGCATCCAACAACTCTGAGGTAGGTCCTGCCGCTATCTATGCCAACAATTATCTGCGCAACCGTGTGACAGACGCTCGTAACACATTCTGGGGAATGAAGAAGGTACTCTCCGACTACTATGTACAGAATGCCTCTTTCTTCCGTATTGACAATATCACGCTGGGTTATACATTCAACACCCTCTTCGGTTTGAAGTCTAACGGACGTGTATATGTGGTATGCCAGAACCCCATCGTGTTCACCAAGTACAAAGGACTGGATCCTGAGGTTGCCGGCGGCATCGACCTGGATGTCTATCCACGCCCTGTTTCATTCCAGTTTGGTTTAAATCTTAACTTCTAAAATTGAAAGAACTATGAACAAATATTTTAAATATATATTCGTAGCAGGTCTGGGCATTATGACAACAACGGCTTGTACAGGTGACCTGAACACTGAGCCGTTGACAGATCAGACCTTGACCCCTGACAAGGCACTTGCCCAAGAGGGAGCCTTGGAGCAGCAGGTGGCAAAAATATACTCCGCTTTCAGTGTTTCCGGATCTGACGGAGCAGGTTCGACGGATATCGTGAACGGTGACGCCGGTGAGGCTTCGTTCACCCGATGCTACTGGAACCTGCAGGAGTTGTGCACCGACGAGGCACGTATTGCCTGGAGTGATGAAGGACTGAATGGTCTGCAGTTCCAACAGTGGACAGCAACAGGAAAGTTTTTCAAACTACACTTTGGCCGTATGAACCTCATCATCTCTTTTTGTAATGAGTTCCTGATTCAGACTGCAGACAAGGAGGGTGTTAACGAGTTGCGTGCAGAGGTGCGTGCCCTGCGTGCCTTGTCCTATTATATCCTGCTTGACTTTTACCGTACTGCCCCATGGACGGATGAGACTACCGGCTTTGGGAAATATTTGCCAGAGCAGGCTGACGGCAAAAAACTCTACGACTTCGTGGAGAGTGAGCTAAAAGCTGTCCTCAATGACCTGCCGGCAAAGAGTGTTGCCAACTATGCAAAGGTGAACAAATATGTTGCGGAGATGATTCTTGCCAACCTTTACATGAATGCGGAGGTTTACGGACAAGGTGCCAAGTACACTGAGGCGATTCCACTGCTTGCTGATATTATCAACAACGGCGGCTATAGTCTTGCCCCAAACTATCAGGACAATTTCTGCTATGACAATAACGAGTCACCGGAGATTATCTTCCCGATAGTGTTTGATATGGATCATGCACAGTCCTATGGCGGTACACAGTATCTGATAGCCGCCAGTTGCGGTCCTGGCTGCCCCAGTGCAGACAACTGCGGACTTGCCAATGCGGAATGGGCAGGTCTACGTGCCGGACAAGATTTGGTAGAGAGCTTCGAGAACGCTGACAAACGCGGTAAATTATTCTGGACTAAGCTTAATGAGAATGAGGACCGCGAGCCTGTCATCAACAACTGGGCGGACTATTCAGAAGGCTATCCTTGCCTCAAGTGGACTAACAAGAAAAAGGACGGTTCCAAGCTGGGGAACCAAACCTTTGCCTCTACCGACTATGTGTTCTATCGTCTTGCTGATGCTTATCTGCTTTATGTTGAGGCTATCAAGCGCGGCGGCACGGGTGGCGACGCTTCTTTAGCAGTCAGAGTATATAACGATATTCAGGGGCGCGCTTTCGGCGATGACAGCCACAATATCAATTCACTTGACAACATCTCTATGGATGACCTGCTTACTGAGCGTAGCCGTGAGCTATACTTTGAAGGACATCGTCGTACAGACTTGATTCGATTCAATTGTTTTGTGGATAACAAAAACTGGAAATGGAAGGGAGGCGCTCCAAATGGTGTTGAGAAAATTAATTCCAAATACATCCTCTTCCCCATCCCGCAGAACGATATTGATGCCAACTCAAATCTGAAGCAAAATGATGGATTCTAAATTAAATGATAATTGATAATTGATAATTGATAATTCGTATGAAAAAGATATTTTTATATGTAATGGCACTGGTCGCTGTTTTCAGTCTTGCAGCCTGCTCTACTGATGACAGTCCACAACTCAGCGGTGTGGAGAGTGGCGAACTGACGCTGGACGCAGGAGCCATTGACGGAAAAAGCACCAAATACACCTTCACATGGACTAGTGCCAGTTTCTACATTGATGGAGACATGCAGAAGGCTGTATCTCTCGTCGGTTATGAGAAAAATGGTATTGACTACCATCTGATGGGTGTAGAGACAGGACACGACATGAAAGATGCCGTAGATTTCGGTAGTGTTGTCTCAAAGAATTTTCTGACGCTTGATTACGAGAAAGACCTTGTTAAAAAAGCTACAGAGAAATTAGGCATGACAAGAAGCACAGAAGAGGATTATGTGACAAGTATCGACTTCCAGTTGATAGCAAAATATGCCAGTCCTGACACTTGCGTAGTCAAGTCTAAAATTGTGACTATTCCCTTCACTTTGACTATGGGAGCACCTGAAGATGAACCTGGTGAACCTGCCCGTCTGTTCATCTGTGATGATACCGACGACTGGACAAAGGCATATCTCTATGCATGGGGTAATGGTCTCAGCGATGCCAACGACCTCTTTGGCGGCTGGCCTGGTGAAGAGGCTACTGCCACCACTGCTATCGGCACCGACGGCAAGACCTACTATGAGTTTAAACTGACAGAGGCCTGCTATGGCAATGACATCAACCTCATTATCCACAATGAGACTGAAGAAAATGAGAATCGCCGTGTACTTTACACTGTTGATTTCGGCAAATTGAAGGAAGACCTTTATATCCGCGTTTCTGGTAATGTAACTGATGGCTATAATCTTGAAATCGTGAAGGCACCAGGCAAGAAACTCTATATCTGCAACTGGGAGAAAGTGCAACTCTACGGATGGGGCGATGGCCTCAGCGATGCCAACGACCTCTTTGGCGGCTGGCCTGGTGAGGAGACCAACGGCAACAAAGTAATTGGTCCCGACGGCAATGAGTTTGAAGAGTTCCCGCTGACAGCGGCAGCCTATGAAAATCTGGTACACTACATCGCGCACAATCCTGTGGAAGAGAATGAGAACCGTCGCGTGCTGTTCGATCTGAATATGGGAGAGCAAAAGGCTGATGTGTATATTGTTATCACAGGCAATGATGTCGATGGCTATGCATGGCACTATGCAGAAAGACCGCCCGCAAAACTCTATATCTGGGAGAAAGTGCAACTCTACGGATGGGGCGATGGCCTCAGCGATGCCAACGACCTCTTTGGCGGCTGGCCTGGTGAGGAGACCAACGGCAACAAAGTGACGGCTTCTGACGGCAATGAGTATGAAGAGTTCCCGCTGACAACGGCAGCCTATGAAAATCTGGTACACTACATCGCGCACAATCCTGTGGAAGAGAATGAGAACCGTCGCGTGCTGTTCGATCTGAATATGGGTGAAGAAAAGAAAAATGTGTATGTGCTCATCACTGGTGATGATATTGATGGGTATGAGACGAAAATCTTCCGAGAATAGAAAGTATGACGAAAAAGAACTTTGTATATCTCTTAACCCTCGTTGCAGTGCTGCTTCTGGCAGCCTGCAACCCTGGGAAGGAAGCGTTCACTGTAGACAACACTGTTCCCGTTAGCAAAGAAAACCGTGTCATCTACCAGCTAAACATCGGTGCCTTTACCCCTGAGGGAACCTTCAAGGCGGCACAGGAGCAGTTGGGACGACTTGACACACTGGGCGTTGACATCCTGTGGCTCATGCCTATCTACCCTCGCGGCGAATCGAAGTTCAGCCCGTATGCCTCCATGAATTTCAAGGCGGTGAACCCTGCCTACGGCACGGTGGAGGACGTGAAGAACTTTGTAGCTGCCGCCCACGAGAAGGGCATGAAGGTGTGGCTCGACTGGGTACCTAACCATGTGGCTGTGGAGAATCCCTGGGTGAAAGAGCATCCGGAATACTTCACTAAGGACGCTAAGGGGCAGATGATCCATCCACACGGATGGGGCGATGTCTTCGAGCTGAACTACCAGGACAAGGGACTGGTAGAGGAGATGAACGGCGCCTTGAATTTCTGGATTGAGCAATGTCATGTGGATGGTTTCCGCTGCGACTATGTCAGCAGTCCCACCATTCCCGTGAAATACTGGCAGGACATCATTGCCGAACTGAAAAGTAAAGGTGTAGGCATTGAGATGCTCAGTGAGACGGATATCAGCAATGACTATAACATCAGGATCGACTCCTGCGGATTTGACTACGACTATGCGTGGGACTTCCAGGAGGACTTAGTCCGTAAGTTCGGCACCGAGGGCACTGAGGCTGACTCGCTGAAGGCGCTCTGCGACAAGTTCCTGAAGAAGTCGGCAGCCATCAAGAACCGCCGTATGGTGTATCTGACCAATCACGATCAGAACTATAACGACGGCGGACATACGCTGAAAGACTTCTACGGTGACAACCGTTATCTGCTGACCGTACTGGAGTTCACATTCTACGGCATGCCCTTGCTCTATCAAGGACAGGAAATCGGGGATCCCGATACCCTGAACTACTTTACAGATGCCAAAGTACAGTGGAACAAAGTGGATCGTAAGATGCAGAACACCGTACGCACACTGATCGCATTGCATCATACCCAACCCTCGCTTGCCGCTGACGCTCCTGTGGAGTTCCTGTCGACCGACAACCCGCAGGTACTTGCCTATCGCCGTGGCAATGTGGTAGTGGTATTGAACTTAGGGAAATCTGACGTTAACGTGAAGGTGAATGGCATAGAAGCCGGAACATACACTCAGTGGCTTGATGACAAGACTATCGAACAAGGTCCGTCTGCCACAGAGCACTCTCTTGACACCGTATCCGAAATCGCCTTATCGGCTAAAGGATATGCGATATACGTAAAACAGTTATGACCTGCTTCATCATTAAGGTACAACTGTTTAATTAGAGTTAAAATTTTAACCACGGGCGGACTGCTCTGGGAAGAACGGACCGCCCTTTTT
>CAJONQ010000088.1 GCA_905235835.1 uncultured Prevotella sp. | reverse complement strand
AGATGCCGATGGTCACTTCACAATTAATGTGCCCTCGGGTAAGAAAATTGTAGTGAGCTATATTGGTATGGAGACTCAGACCTTGACTCCTAAGAGTGGAATGAAGATCTCCCTGCAGCCCAGTGCAGCCCTTGAGGAGGTCGTTGTAACAGGTATGCAGAAAGTGGACAAGCGTCTGTTCACTGGTGCTTCTGATAAGGTGAACGCTGAGGATGCCATCATAAATGGTGTTGCCGATATCTCACGTTCGTTGGAAGGTCGTTCCGCTGGTGTATCTGTTCAGAACGTCAGCGGTACTTTCGGTACAGCTCCGAAGATCCGCGTGCGTGGTGCTACGTCTATCTATGGTAACTCGAAGCCCCTATGGGTGGTGGATGGAGTACGTATGGAAGATGTGACCGACGTATCAGCAGATGATTTGTCATCTGGTGATGCTGAGACCCTGATTTCCAGTGCTATCGCAGGTCTGAACTCAGACGATATCGAGTCGTTCCAGATTCTGAAGGACGGTAGTGCCACCTCTATCTATGGTGCCCGTGCCATGGCTGGTGTGATTGTCGTTACTACCAAGAAAGGACGTGCTGGTCATAGTAAGATCAGTTATACTGGTGAATATTCTCTGCGTCTCATCCCCAGCTATAAAGAATTCAACATCATGAACTCTCAAGAGCAAATGGGTGTATACAAGGAAATGCAACAGAAAGGATGGCTCAATTTCTCTGACACGTACCGTGACTCTAACAGTGGCGTGTATGGTAAGATGTATCAGATGATGAACACTTATAACCCAGAGACAGGGACATTCCTTCTTGCCAATACCAAAGAGGCACAGAGTGCTTATTTAAAAGACGCCGAGTATCGTAACACAGACTGGTTTGATCAGTTGTTCTCTACAGCCATCTCACACAACCATTCTGTCAGCGTCTCCGCAGGTACAGACAAGGTTCAGTTCTACGGATCTGTTTCTGCCATGGTTGATCCTGGATGGTACAAGCAGTCTAAGGTAAACCGTTACACAGCGAACATGAACATGACCTATAATATTTCACCAAAGGTTTCACTGACCATGGTGACAATGGGGTCTTATCGTAAGCAGAAGGCACCAGGAACATTGAGCCAGAGTGTTGACCCTGTATTTGGTGAGGTTAAGCGTGACTTCGATATTAACCCGTATTCTTACTCCATGAATACTTCACGTACGTTGGACTCCAATACATTCTATACCCGCAACTATGCTCCTTTCAACATCCTGCACGAGTTGAATAACAACTATATGGATTTGGATGTAACAGACTTGAAATTCCAAGGTGAGTTGAAATACAAACCCATAAAAGGTCTGGAACTCTCTTTGCTGGGTGCTGTTAAATATTCGCACAACAGCATTGAACACACTGTGACAGAAGCTTCTAACCAGGCAGAGGCTTATCGTGCGATGGGTGACGCTACCATTCGTGACCGTAACCCATTCCTTTATGACAACCCTGATGACGAGTATGACTTACCTCAGTCTATTCTCCCACGTGGTGGTTTCTTCTTCAAGCGTAACAGCGAGATGCTCACCTACGATTTCCGTGCGACTGCAAACTATTCTACATCTTTCAATGACACCCATATCCTCAATCTGTTTGGTGGTGTGGAAGCCAATGGCATTGACCGTCGCAGTACCTCTTCTGACGGTGTCGGCATGCAGTATAATATGGGTGAGATTCCCTCTTTCTACTATATGTACTTCAAGAAACTTCAAGAGGGTGGTACAGACTACTATTCCCTTCTTAACACGTACAGTCGTACAGCAGCTTTCTTTGCTAACGCCACTTACTCTTACAAAGGACGTTATACTATTAATGGAACGTTCCGATATGACGGATCTAACCGTTTGGGGAAGACCACAAGTGCCCGTTGGTTGCCAACGTGGAATATTTCCGGTGCATGGAATGCACATGAAGAGCCTTGGTTCAAGAATACTTTCAAGAATGTGTTGAGTCATGCTACTCTGAAAGCTACTTATTCGTTGACCGGTGACCCAGGACCATCAAGTGTAAGTAATGCCATGGTGCAGATTATGTCGTTCAACACCTATCGTCCTTCTGCTACACTTCAAGAGACGGGCTTGAGAATCTTGAATCCTGCCAACTCTGATTTGACCTATGAGAAGAAGCATGAGTTCAACCTTGGTGTCGACCTCGGCTTCCTTAACAACCGCATCAATCTGGCTGTTGACTGGTACAAGCGTAACAACTATGATCTGATTGGTCCGACACAAACACCTGGTGGTGGTGGACAGATTATCCAGATGGCTAACGTAGCGACGATGAAATCACATGGTCTTGAGCTGACTTTGACAACCAAAAACATCCAGACCAAGGACTTCAGCTGGACCACTAACTTCATTTATTCAAAAGCTAAGAATGAAGTAACAGAACTTGATGCCACAAGTTCTGTAATCGATCTGGTTGCTGGTGTCGGATTTGCTCGTGAAGGATATCCTGTACGTGGATTGTTCTCCTACAAATTTAATGGCTTGAGTGAAGACGGTCTTCCTATCATCACAGATCAAGATGGTAATATAACTACTAGTGGTGAGAATATTGACTTCCAAAGTCAGACACTCGACAATCTGGTGTATGAAGGACCTACAGACCCTGTTTACACTGGATCTTTCGGTAACTTGTTCACTTATAAAGGTTTCAAGTTAAATGTATTTATTACCTATAGCTATGGTAACGTCTTACGTCTTGATCCTGTCTTCTCAAATTCATACAGCGACTTAGACGCTCTTCCAAAAGAGTTTAAGAACAGATGGATTTCTGCAGGGGATGAGAATGTAACCAATATTCCTGTCATCATAACAGCTCGTCAGTCTAACAATGACCGCTATATGAAGACGCTTTACAATGCCTACAATTATTCTTCTGCACGTGTTGCCAAGGGTGACTTCATCCGCATGAAAGAGATTTCCTTGAGCTATGACTTCCCCAAGAAGTGGATTGCTCCTCTGAAAATAAGTGACCTCTCACTGAAGTTGCAGGCTACCAACCTGTTCCTGATTTATGCTGACAAAAAGCTGAACGGACAGGATCCTGAGTTCTTCCGCTCTGGTGGTGTTGCGGCTCCTATGCCTAAACAGTTCACTCTGACTCTTAAAGTTGGTATCTAAGAAGAATTGAACCATGATAATTAAAGAATTGAATACAATTATGAAGAAATATATTGGACTATGTGTCGTCGCACTAAGTCTGGGACTTACCTCCTGCAACGATTATTTGGATAAAATGCCAGACAACCGTGCTTCGATTACCACAACTTCGGACATCACCTCTATTCTTTTATCGGCATATCCTACTGCACATTATGCCTATGTCACAGAGATGTACTCCGACAATATTGCCAAGGAAGCGAATCCAACCTATACAACCTACACCAAGATTGAGGATGAGGCAGCTCTTTGGCGTGACATCACCTATTTTGATCCAGATGGTGACAGTCCCTATGCTATATGGGAGAAATGCTATTCTGCCATTGCCTCTGCCAACCTGGCTCTTGAAAGCATAGAGAAGGCAGAGAACAAAGAGGAACTGAATGGTCAGAAAGGTGAAGCCTTGATGTGTCGCGCATATGCTCACTGGGTATTAGCCAGTGTATTCTGTCAGGCTTATACCCAGACAAATGCCAAAACAGATTTGGGTATCCCTTATGTAACTAAGACCCAAGACTCTTATGACAACACTTATGAACGTGGTACGCTAGCAGAGACCTATGCTGCTATTGATAAGGATATTCAGGAAGCACTTCCTATTATGAATGACGAGCATATTACAGTGCCAAAGTATCATTTCACGAAGAAAGCCGCATTGGCTTTTGCCACTCGCTTCTACCTCTACTATGTTCAGCCAGATTTAAGTAATTATGATAAAGTCATCAAGTATGCTAATCAAGTACTCACATCTCGTCCTGAGGCTATTTTGCGTGACTGGGCAACAGTAGGTAGCAAAGCGATTAACGGTAGTGTGCGTGCTATGGCATTTACGAGTGCTGACGATCCTGCAAATTTGCTTATTTATACGACTTACTCTATATGGGCACGTGCTTATGGTCCTTATGGTTTAGCATATAAATATTGTCATGATACTTATATCGCCGCTAATCAAAGTTGCGCTGAGACTCCATGGGGAGCAAGAGGAGATTTCTATTTCAACATCCCTCGTTATACGGGTATGCCAAAAATCGTCATGGCGAAAATGGCAGAGTATTTTGAGTACACTGATGCTGTCAATGGTATTGGTAATCCCCATATCATGTATCCAGCCCTCACTTCTGATGAGGTCTTGATCAATCGTGCTGAAGCATATGTGATGAAGAACAATCTTCAAGACGCTGCAGCGGATTTGAACCTTTGGGGAACACGTTTCTACAATGGAGCCTCTGAAAAGACCGCAGATCAAATTATTGATTTCTACAAGAATATCAATTACTATACTGTCGATGCTCCTACACCTAAGAAGAAGATACAAGTAGATTACAATATCGCAGAAGGTGATCAGGAGAATATGCTTCAAGCAACAATTGCCGTACGCCGCATTCTTTCACTGCACGAGGGCAATCGCTTGTTTGATGTTAAGCGCTTTGGTTTAAAGATGCATCGTGTCTGTGTAAATGGTTCTCAGATCATTGAGAAGATTGATAGTATGGATGTGCGTGATCCTCGATTGGCAATCCAACTTCCATCACAGGTTATCAATGCTGGTATAGAGAAAAACCCAAGATGAATAATTGAAATCAAATAATTATGAAAGTGATGAAGAAATATATAATTGCATTAGGGCTGTCAGCCATGCTGTTCACATTCTCTTCCTGCTCGGAGGATAGTCTGGATAGCAACAGCATCTTTGATATATCTGATGTGGAAGCTCGTCAGAACGAGTTTGACAAATGGATTAAAACGAATCTCACAGATCCTTATAACATCAGATTGATATACCGATTAGAGGACATGGAGACCGATTTGGAACATACTGCAGCGCCTGCTGATTTCGTTAATTCTCAGAAATTGGCTATCATTGTGAAATACGCATGGTTGGAAGCTTATGATGAGGTCGCAGGAATAGAATTTACACGCACTTACGTGCCAAAGGTCCTGCATTTCATCGGCTCTGCTTTGTATGAAGATAATGGTACTATGATTCTTGGCACTGCAGAAGGTGGTTTAAAGGTTACACTTAATCTGGTTAACAGTTTGCGGATTAATCGTGATTTCCTTAATACGTACTATTTCCGTACGATGCATCATGAGTTTACTCATATTCTGAATCAAACGAAGAACTATGATACAGACTATGAACGGATAAGCCAAGGAGAATACGTAGCTGGAGACTGGTATCTCTATTCAGACAAAGAAGCTCGTCAAAAAGGCTTTATTCGTAACTACTCTATGAATGAGCCGCGTGAGGATTATGCTGATATGCTATCCATGTATGTTTGTCATACTCCTGCTGAATGGCAAGGCTTCCTCACTGAGGCAGGTCCTACAGGTGCTGCTATCATCAGTCAGAAGTTGGAAATGATAAGGGATTATATGGATTCTTCTTGGAATATCAATCTTGACGATCTTCGCGATGCCGTCAATCGTCGTATGGACGATGTTGTAAGTGGAAGACTCGACCTTACTCCCATTGCTGAACTTTAACAATTATTATAATCACAAATAGAGTAAAACAATGAAAATATTCAAATATATTTTAATCGTGGCTAATGTTATCTCTTGTGTGAAAGATGAGGAAGATCTTTTTGCTGAATCTGCCGCACAACGAGTTAACACTGCTGTTGAAAATTATACAGATCTCTTGGAGAGTAGTGAAAGCGGTTGGGTCATGAATTTTTATCCCTCTCATGATGGAGCTATGGGAGGCATTGTTTATTCCGTCCAGTTTAAAGATGGCGTAGTAACAATGCTTAGTCAGGAATATCCCGATGAGGATGCATCTAAGTCTTTATATCAGGTGAAAGGTGAAACGGAGATTCTTCTTTCTTTTGACACCTATACCGAGAATTTCCACCAGTACTCTGAGCCCTTGGGATCTTCCTACCCAACAGGATATGAGAGTGATTACGAGTTTACTTTCAAGCGTGTCAGTGAGAATCAAGACACTATTATGCTGAAAGGAAAACGTTATGGTCAGCCTTTAGAACTGATTCGTTTAAAAGAAGACCCCACAGACTTCATCAATAACATCGCATCAATGTATGACAAAATTGCCATGTTACCCCATCCAATTGCCGTTATTAACGGAACAGAAGAGGTCGATATAGATCTTTCTGGTGGCGTTTTCTATTTCAATGAATATGTTGATGCTCCTACAGAATGGGACGCAGAGAACAAAAATTTTGTAGAGCACTATGTTCCGTTTATTACCACTTTGCAGGGAATGAAACTACAAGAGCCCATTACCATTAATGGACAGACTTTCCAGGAGTGTATCTATAACGATAACGATCGCAGCCTGACTGCCGTCGGTGCTAATGTAGTCTTACCTGTTATCTTGCCAGAAGATTACACGGAGTATGCTGACTTTGCTGGTGAATATACGATGTATGTTCGTAATGGTGCGGTTTCTTTCCCGATTACTCTAACACCTGCCGGTGACGGTTCTAATTATACCATCACAGGTATGAGTAATGATTTCCCATCTGTCAAAGCAAAGTTCAATGCTGCTACAGGATATCTGGAGATTCACTCTCAGACAGTTGGCGAATATAATGGAAACTTAGTTTGGTTATGCTGCTGGGATCTTGCAGGAGGTGGTAACTTGACATGGTCCGAAACTGCTGCAGTGAATTTGGTAAGAGATTTGGAGGCTGAGACTCTGACATTCAATTTCAAGCCGAATAATGCCTATGATGCTGACTTTAATACCGACTCATTTATCCTATGGTCTACTACTGCGGCTGGAGCTAGTGCAGGTCAGTTTACCACATGGAGATTCAACGGTGTTAACTCTAACCAGATGAGAAACCTGACTAAAATAGTAAAAAAATAATAGATTAGGACACTATGAAAAAAATATTAAGTATCATATTCCTGCTTGCCGCCGTATTCTCTTTTACGGCGTGCAGCAGTGATGACGATTATGTGCCTTCACAGAATTATGTTCTTGAGGTTATACAGGCTGATGTCACTTTCGGTCCTGAAGCGTCAACGGGTCAGATTGTAGTTAATAGCGACCAAGCTGTTGCTGCTGTTTCTAATGAGGAATGGTGTTCCGTTAGTGTACAAGGGAATGTCGTGAATGTCAATGTAGCGAGTTATGACAAGATAGCATCAAGAAACGCCTTAGTCACTATTGTTAGTGGTACTAAGACGGTAGATGTCCCTGTTCATCAGAATGGTGCAGTATTCGCTACTAAGGCACCTTCAGAAATTACTTCTGATTATTCTGCTCAACAGTTCGAGTATCAGGTAAAGTCAAACATGACCGTTGACTTGTCTACCAGTGATGATTGGATTGCTGCCAAGATTATTGACGGGAATTTAGTCATTACGCTTAGCGAGAATACAACAGGAGCCAAGCGAACAGGATATGTATATTACAATTATGGTGTAACTTCAGGAGAAATCCAAATAACTCAGATTGACTTTAACGTGGATGTTCTAGGAGAGTATGAATTATGGTATTCTAAGTCTGCTACATCTGCACAATGGTCTTATATCCCAGTGACACTGAAATCCAATAGCATAGATTTTAACATCGCTGGAACAGATTTCTCTATTCCTGTGAGATTTACAAATGGAACGAAACCTCCATACGAAGTGGTCATTGCAGACGAGCAATATGTTGGTTTGTATTCATCATATTACTGTTACCTCGCATTTGACTGTTATGGCTATAATTTGCTAAATCGCTACCCTCAGTACTTCTTTGTCTATTGTGGAACATCAACCAGTTATCTAACTTTAGAGGACGAAGAATATGATGATGGTACTGTCGTATTTGGAGGTCTTGTTGAAGGTATGATAGAACTTGATGGTGAACCACTTGATGAGGGAGATATCGACACATGGTATCTTTTAGCTATGAGTGCACAAGAGTATACTCAAAATAATGCACTTGGAGCTCTACTCACCATGTATTATCCTCAATTTGAGAAAGTATCTACCGGTTCAGCGGCATCTCGTAGAAGTGCTCCTATGAGAATTAGGAATAAATTCATAAAGAAATAAACTAACATCGGGCAGGAACGCAAATTCCTGCCCGATTTGTTTATGTCATAGAATTAACGCCAAAATGTATATATCGTATATATTTATCCAGTTCTGTAGTATGTTTTTCTACTGAGCGTGAAATAATGTGTCATTCTGTTTGCTAACTACAAGTAATGCATTAAATTTGCAGAATATAAATAGAGATTCAATTGTATTTTGTTTTATTTAAACGTAACGCTTATGAGAAAATTTACTCTAATGTTATTATCAGCGTTGTTCACTGTATTTTCCTATGCACAAGGACCTGCTATCGGCAAGTCGAAGTTAGTGCTTGAGCCATTTGCTCCTGTTAGCAAGACAAGTCATGTTCAAGGCATAACTCGTGACGGGGTGGTACGTAAGAATACTGCTCCTGTTCAGCCTTCTGAGTTTGTGACTCCACCTGCAGGTGTAGAGACATCAGAGTATGCCATGACTTACAAAGCATCATCAACAGCGGAAGAAACAACCACTAAACCGGTCAATGTGGCTGTAGATGGTAATGACGTCTATTTCCAGGGTATGAGTCGGTATATCCCTGAGGCATGGGTGAAGGGTACGAAATCTGGTAATACAGTAACATTCCCTGCCATGCAGTATATGGGTGAATATGGATCTTATGGTTCTTCTTTCTTCTTCTACGAAGGGGATGTCGTCTTCACTTACAATGCGGGAACCGACACTTATAGTGCCGAAGGACAAGTTTACGGAGTCTTGGCTGATCAATATTACGACGGAAATTACTTTGATCCAGTCTTGAATAAGGTCGCAGAGGTTGCTGCAACCCCAGCAACACCGACTATCACTGGCATCGAAAAAACAAGTGATGGCGATGTCGTTACGTTCCAAATTCCTATTGTAGATGTTGATGGCAATGGAATGGTAACTTCGAAGTTGTCGTATCAGTTCTTTGTTGATGACGAAAGTACTCCATTAGAATTCACTACAGAGTACTTTACCAAGTTAACAGAGAATGTGACAGTCATACCTTATGGGTTCACTGATAACTGGGATTTCTCCAAAACGAATACTTATATTTACCTGAACATGCCTCATAGCACATGGCAGCAACTTGGTATTCAGAGCATCTATACGGGTGGTGGGGTTACCAATAAGTCGGAGATTTTCTGGTTTACAATGCCAACACCTCCCGTTGAGGCACCTGCAGACTTGACGACTGAGGCGTATGCCTTCAGGGCAAATGCGATTGAGTCTGGTAAAGAAGATGATGGTGCGCAACCATACACCATCCAGGTTAAGGTGGGCTTTGCTGATAATGACGTGTTCATTCAGGGGTTAGCAACCGATATGCCAGAGTTGTGGGTAAAGGGAACGAAGAATGCCGCTGGCAAGTATGTTATTCCTGCAAACCAGTATATGGGTGACCTCTCATTCTTTGGCTATACCTTCCCATATTATTGGACGGCTGTTAGCTCTGGGGATCTCGTAGATACTGTTCTCGATTTCAATACAGAGACCAATTCCTTCTCGACCAGTCAGACAGTGGCGCTAAACGGTGCTGCTGATGCTTTGGACTATTACCTCTTGTTCAATAATGTTACTATAACGAGATTTATTGAGGTCGCAGCCACACCGGTAAATCCTGTTTATGAGGAACATGATTTCACACAGGATCAAGGTTATAATACGATTTATGCTAATATTCCTACTGTTGATGGCGATGGTAATCTATTGAATGTTGACAAGTTGTACTATACCATTTGGTATGAGAAAGAGGGAGTTCAGCAGGCTTATGTGTTTACAGCAGCACTTTATCCGGAGGACTTTGATGAGGACACCCAAGAGATTCCATACACCCATGATGGCTTGGATGTATGGCAGGGAGGAGAAATTATCTATCTTGAAGACGATCCTGCAGAATTAGCTACATGGACTAAGGTTGGTATCCAGAGTATTTATTATGGGGCAGGTGAACGTCATGTTTCGGAGATAGTATGGAGCGATGGCAGCACCACAACAGGTGTCAAAGCCGTCAAAGTCGCTGACTCTGAGAATGCTCCTCTTTACAACCTTGCAGGTCAGCGTGTCAATAAGAACTTCAAGGGTATCGTTGTTAAGAACGGTAAGAAGTTCGTAAACAAGTAAGGAAAGAACTGAGTTCACTAAATTCAAATCGGGAGAGCGTTACTGCCCTCCCGATTTACTTTTCCTACAATTCATTTGGAAGTTTGGAGAAGATACTTGGTGCTAAAACTAAGTATCATTTTTTATCTTCTGAATTCCTTAAAGAAAAGTATATACTCTGTGTGTCTACAGAAGTTCTTTTCGAATTTGCGACAAAAAGCATCTCCTGTTGCAGCAGACTTGTTCTTAAAGGTAATCGCTCGTTCACGTAATATAATCAGAAAGGATCCTTTTTTCAGATTAGATATCATCAAAAAAGATGAAGATGACAATAAATTTGTAGACTGTGCATTCGTATGTCAGGCGGATTTTATAGTAACTAATGACAAACATTTTGAAGAAGTTTCAAATACCCCATTTCCCCATATACGAATTTTGTCATTAAATGAGTTCTCTACATTAATAAAGGAATAAATGGTAAAATACAAAATAATTAAATCTTCAGAAGTAAAAGGAGAAGACGATGAGGGTAAACCTATTACTGAATATATAGCTTTGATAGTACAACGCTCGCATCCCATGTTTAATGAAATAATATCATGTTTTGACTCTGAGATAGCCATGTTTAATGAAATGAAGTAACCCACCTTATTATATATATCATCGGGCAGGAACTCAACTTCCTGCCCGATGTTATTATTGACTATTTAAGTACTTGAGGTTTCTGTTTAAGAGGAACAGGGGGACATGGTTTCGGCTTGGGGAAGGTGACGGGAGCCGTTGCCACACGCAGACCCTTACCTGTCGTGTTGTAATTGACCAACTTAGGACCTGGCACCAAAGGGGAATATTCTAGGACAAAACGGGTACGGCGAAACTGGTCTCTGGTGAACTCCTCGTTAGTAGTATAATTATAGTCAAGGATGTTCCTTGCCACAAATTTCTCGCCCGTCTTACAATCAGTACGAGTGGCTACCTCTTCGATGGTGAAGCTCCTGTTGGGGTCAAGCGCTTCCTCCTTCTCCATATATTTAATAATGTACGCGAAATAATTCTCATAATCGCTGACATGGGTATCATCACAATAGTCATCATCCTCACACTCGTTCTCCGAGAAGGTGTGGAGCAATCCTAAGTAATGTCCTAACTCATGAGCCAGAGTAGAGACGATGTATCTTGAATTGACATGCTGGTCATCCTGCCACTCATAGACGAACACACTATTGATACAGACACACCACACCTGATTCAGATAGGCATAGTCGTTGACTCTGTCTGTCACATAAAGTCCCTCCAACGAATACGCCGAGGTGGCAATGGGTAATGTCGTCACTCCCAACGAGGTCGTCTTATCGTCTTCCTGTGTAAAACAGAACATAAAGATATTGATACACTTCTTCAGGTTCAGCTGATAATCGACATACTTCTCGTATTTCTCCTCAGTACTGCCCTGGAAGTCACTGGCATCCAACTCGTCGAAATTCACCTGGTGACGGATAATACCAGGCTCAGCAAGCAGTTCGCCGTCTTTGTCATACTTAGCCATCTCAAAGACGATATTCATGTCGTTGTCAGCATAGAGCTTGTTGACAGCATTGAGAATCTTCGTGAACTGACTTTGGGGTGCATTCTGTGTCTTGTCATTAGCATCCTTGTAGAGCACATGGAAGACAACGGGTAAGTAATACACATATTTATCAAGGTCACCCGTGAAGGCAGGTTGGGACACATTAATCGTATATGCCCTACCCCCTACCGTGACGGTCACTTTTCCTGAACGTTCCTTGTTGGTGATATTCGGACTGACCCACAAAGGGATGGAAGAACCATTACCCCTCTCCTTCACAGGATAGCACCAGTTCTGACAACTGGCATCACTGCTCACACTCCAGGACGTACTGCCTGTCAGGCGAATCTCTTGTGAACGGACATCCGATCCCCAAGTAAACGACTCCTGCCCGGCTGCGACCTGAACTGAAGAGTTGTCACCGCTCTCAGACGAACTATCATCGCCTCCACAATTAACCAGAGCAAAGGCAAGTCCTATACAGACCAGAAGTTTCCTACTCATCATTGATTAGCTAACTAACACCACCAGATACTTGCTGGTAGACCAGAACAACTGCGGGTTGGTGATACGCAACACATACTGTTTGTTGGCATCACGCTCCAAGACGTAGCTGGAGGCAGGATGAGCCGTCAACAGCTTGGCGGAACGAGAATAGAGTTTGATCTCCTTGTCTACACGGATATCAATCTTCGTGAAATACTCACGGTTGAAGTTCGACTGGAGCACCTTGCCGTTCTCAATGATATGCTGGTCTTTCAGCTCATTCTTCGTACCAAACACAAACCATGCGGTGTTGAGAGCCTTGTCCTGAGCAGAGATGGTCTCAGTCTTCTGAGAGATCTCCGCTTTCTGCTGAGAAGTCTCCACCGTCAGGTCGGCAACCTCGGTACCCAGTTCTGCGAGACGGATGTCACGTGCCTGTAAGTCACGACGTAACTGAGTGATTTCCTTGTCTTTCTCCTCCATCTGAGCAACAAGATTCTCGATGGTCTTACGCAACTCGTCACCCTTCACAGAACTCTGACGCAACTGGCTCTTCAGCTTGTTGATCAGCTCCCGGTTGTGCTGCATCGTCTCCTGTATCTGTACGATATTGTCACGAATACGCTGTGTTCGGTTAGCGCCCTCACCATCCTTAGCAAGAGTCACACGGTCTTGAGCGGCATTAATGGCACGGAAGCCCTCCTCAATCTCGTTGAAAGTAGCCATCATGTCGTTAATCTCATTGTCTTTCTGCTGGATGATACGGTTCAGCGAGTCAGCCTGCTGTGCCATCATCAACTCCTCTGCCTTCGGTCCCTGCTGCTTGCAGGCTACCATTGCTACGGCACCAAGTGCCAAAATCATTAACTTTTTCATATCTTCAATTTTTCAACTATTCAACTCTTCCCCGCCAAGACGATCACAAACTCACCACGTGGCTCATGCTCGGTAAAGTGGACTATGACCTCTTGCAGAGTACCTCGCACACTCTCTTCATGTACCTTACTGATCTCACGACAGACACTCACCTGACGGTCTGGTCCCATCACCTCAGCAAACTGCTGCAACGTCTTCAATACCCGGTAAGGTGACTCATAGAACACCATCGTACGCTCCTCGTCGGCAAGACTCTGAATCTTCGTCTGCCTACCTTTCTTCTGGGGGAGGAAGCCCTCGAAGCAGAAACGGTCGCACGGAAGGCCGCTCGACACCAGGGCCGGGATGCAGGCGGTGGCGCCGGGCAGCGTCACCACCTCTATGCCTTCCGCCGCGCAGGTGCGCGCGAGGAGGAAACCCGGATCCGAGATGCCCGGAGTGCCGGCGTCGCTCACGAGGGCGACGTTCTTTCCCGCGAGTATGGTCTCCTTTATCTTTTCCGCCGTGCCGTGCTCGTTGAACTTGTGGTGCGAGGCAAGCGGCACGTGGATGTCGTAGTGGCTGAAGAGGACGGACGTGGTGCGCGTGTCTTCCGCAAGGACGAGGTCGGCCTCGCGCAATACCCTGAGTGCACGGAGGGTTATGTCCTCCATGTTTCCCACCGGGGTTGGCACTATGTAGAGCGTTCCTTTCATCAGCTCTGGCAAATTTCGCTAAAAATGCCTACTTTTGCAAATACCTAAAGCCAAAAAACATGTACTCTGAGAATAAAAAGCCCGGCTGCATAGAAGTGATATGCGGTTCAATGTTCTCCGGCAAGACCGAGGAACTCATCAGGCGCCTCCGCCGCGCCCAGTTCGCGAACCAGAAGATCGCCATCTTCAAACCGGGCATAGACACCCGCTACTCGGAAGTCGAGGTCGTCTCGCACGACGCCCACAAGATAGAGTCCAAGCCCATCAAGGATGCCGCCGAGATGCTGGATGTGCCGGCGGACGTGCAGGTGGTGGGCATAGACGAGGCTCAGTTTTTCGGCCCGAATCTGGTGGAAGTGT
>CAJONQ010000087.1 GCA_905235835.1 uncultured Prevotella sp. | reverse complement strand
TTTGCAAGGCGGCAACGGTGGCAAGGGTTTTAAAAATTGCATGTGAGAGGGCTATCGATAACCAATTAGTACTCTTCTGAATTCGTCGAACTCACGTTAATTTATTTGTACCTTTGCACACGAGAACGTTCCAAATAATATGCGATTATATCAGCGGTCGCCGTCTGGGGTACGCTGTGGCGATTTGCCGTCATCTTACTATTGGCAGTAATAACAATGATTGTCGCAGTAGCGATTATTGGGATTTATTATGATAATAAAAATACTCTCAATTTTATAAACCCTAAAAAAATATGGAAAAAAAGATTCAATGGTTCATGGTCGCAATCCTGATTTGCGGCACAACAACAGTGCTCACTTCGTGCAGCAGCAATGACGACAACCCTGCGGAACCTGAAACAGTGAAGGCTACCGACTATTCCCAAAAGTCCAACTGGCTCCAACTTCCGAAAATCACCAAGGATGTCGATGCATTTTACATCTACTCGACGGTGTACGTCGAATCGAGTTTTGAAGAGGGAGCGCCTGATTACGCACCGCTCAACAACCTCGAGATGATAATGGGTGCGCTCGGCGAATACGTGACGAATGCAAGCGTGTTTGAGGAGTCCTGCAACATGTTTGTGCCGTGGTACCGCCAGGCTGGTATGCGCTATGCGTCGGAAGTCTCGAAGAAGTACGGCAAGTATCAACAACAAGGGCGAGATTATGTATCCCAAGGATATCCGCAAGCAGACCCATCGTATGTGGGAGAATGTGGAGACCTTGCTCGCTGAGGCGGAGTGTACCTATGAGGATGTAGGTTACATGGTGGTCTATCTCCGTGACACTGCCGACTATCAGGTTATCCACAAACTTTACGAGGAGCGTTTCCACGGCAAGCCCTACGTCATCGTCCATGCTCCCGTCTGCCGGTCCGGATGGCTGGTAGAGATGGAGTGTATGGCTGTCCGTCAGGTGGACAACCCACAATTCAAGGCATATTAAGTATATAAGTACCTCCGCAGGGTGAAAGTCTCCGATGCCTCCGATCACAGTGGGCAATGCCTCCGATTAAAGATGGTAAAGTTTCCCCTCTCAGAGTGGATATGGCTATGCCCTACTCCCAGCATTCCAGTTCGTTTTCCAGTTCTGGTATCTGATGACGATGGAATACGGGGTCTTTAACACCTGCCTTTTTCTGTGCGCGGTAGTCATCGAGCAGACGAAAGGCGTAGCGACCAAGGACGATGATAGCTACTAAGTTGCAGGCTGTCAACAATGCCATGCAAAGATCGCCAAGGTTCCATACCAACTCAAGTGTCGCTAAGGCACCAAACATCACCATGATGCCACCAGAGGAGAGTCTGTATACCGTCAGCACATAGGGGTTCTTCGTCATGAAATGGATGTTCGCCTCTCCATAATAATAATTACCTATAATACTACTGAAGGCGAAAAGCAGGATGGCAATGGCGATGAACACAGGTCCCCAGGAGCCGATCTCTGACTGCAAAGCCGATTGTGTGAGGGCAATACCATTCAGTCCCGGCACTTGATAGAGTCCACTGATGAGAATGATGAAAGCAGTACAAGAACAGACGAGCAAGGTATCCGTAAACACGCCCAAAGCCTGAATCAGTCCTTGTTTGACAGGATGCGTGACACTTGCTGTCGCTGCCACATTAGGAGCACTACCCTCACCTGCCTCATTCGAGAAGAGTCCACGCTTAATACCATTCATCATTGTCACACCCAGTCCTCCGCCGACGGCTTGATCCAAGCCAAAGGCACTTGTCACGATAACCTTCATCACATGAGGTATCTGGTCGATATTCATGAGGATGATGACAATAGCCAACAAAAAATAGCCTATTGCCATTAAAGGTACTATAACAGCACTGAAACGGGCAATGCGATGAATACCGCCAAATACGATGAAAAGGGCGAGTACCGACAAGAAGATGCCGACCCAGAGGGGGGACCACCCAAATGCCCGTTGCATGGCTCCACATATCGTGTTCGACTGGATGGAGTTATACGAGAGACCAAAAGTAATAGTAATCAAAACAGCAAAGAGATAGGACATCCACCGGTTATGCAGTCCTTGCCAGATATAATAGGCTGGTCCACCAATAAAGTGATACCGATGGCGTTGCTTAAACAACTGGGCAAGGGTTGACTCTACAAAGGCGGTAGCAGAACCGATCAGTGCTATTACCCACATCCAGAACACAGAGCCTGGTCCGCCAATGGCTATCGCTGTCGCCACACCAGCCAGATTTCCTGTTCCCACACGTGTTGCCACTGATATAGCAAAAGCCTGAAAAGAGGACACATTCCGTTTCTTGTCCTGCGGGGGGATGACGCCGTCAGTCAACAATCTGACCATCTCACCCACCATGCGAAACTGTACGAAATGGGTACGCCAGGTAAACCATAGTCCACACGCAATCAGTGCGACTATCAGCACATAGCCCCACAGCATATCGTTGATCTGTGCGATTACTTCATTCATTGACTTAACTTCGATGTTGCAAAGATACAAATATTATTCCATACTACAAAATCAAAACACAAACTAATGCTTGTACATTTGCTGATTTGAAGAATAATTTATATCTTTGCACAAGACAGACAATCACTAAACACCAAAACGATGAAACAGACTGATTTACGAGTGGGCATTATTGCCACTGGATGGATTGCCGAGAAAGCGGCATTGACCATTAGCCACATGGAGGGTGTCACCTGCCATGCCGTTGCCTCACGCTCTCTTGAGAAAGCGGAGGCTTTTGCCAAGAAATGGGGAATTCCCTATGCTTATGGCTCTTATTCTAAACTGCTTGACACAGAGGATATCGACCTTGTTTATGTAGGTACGCCCCACTCCCACCACTTCGACGTGACGATGGAGGCGATTCAGAAGAGGAAGCCCTGTCTGGTAGAGAAGGCTTTCATGGCGAATTATGAGCAGAGCCTTGCCGTAGTGAATGCCGCCCATGAACGGAAGGTTTTCCTTGCCGAGGCTATCTGGACACGCTATCAGCCTATCGTGAAGACCATCCGTGACATCATCAAGAGTGGCAGACTCGGTGAGCTTCGCCTGCTGACTGGTAGTATCGGTTATAGTATGGGCGACAAGCCACGCATCATGCGTGCTGACCTCTGCGGAGGAGCGTTACTCGATCTAGGTGTGTATGGCATCAATTTCGTCCGTATGTTCTGCGATGCCAAGATAGAACAGATTGAGTCGCAATGTATGAAGTCGGACACAGGTATGGATCTTACCAACACCATCTCATGGCGCATGGAGGGCGATATCATGGCGAATATCCAGTCGTCGGCATGCTGTGTCAATGACAATCAGGGAACTATCTGCGGTACGGAGGGCTACCTCATCGTGGATAACATCAATAATCCGCAGAGCGTGAAGATATATAAACGCGACCGTGTCTTCGTGGAGGAGATCAAGGTGCCCCAGCAGATTACTGGGTATGAATACCAGTTCCTTGCCTGTAAGGAAGCCTTGGCACAGGGATTGACAGAAACACCCTACATGCCCCTTGACGAGACCTTATATATTATGAGACTGATGGACGACCTGCGATACAAATGGGGTGTCCACTACCCCATGGACTCTTTCCCCCTAAGTTAGGGGGAACAAAAAAGGGGTCTGAACAAACATTCTTCATGATAGTTTGTTCAGACCTCTCTCAGCCTCCCCTAACTTAGGGGAGGTTATTATTTCGCATAAGCCACAGAACGTGTCTCTCGGATGACGGTGATCTTCACCTGTCCGGGATACGTCATCTCGTTCTGAATCTTCGTAGCGATCTCACCACTGAGAGCCTCTGTCTCTGCATCGTCCATCTTGTCGGCACCGACAATGACACGCAACTCACGACCAGCCTGGATAGCATAGGTCTTTGTTACACCGGGATAACTCATCGCGATAGCCTCCAAGTCGTTCAGACGCTTGATGTAAGCCTCAACGATCTCACGACGGGCACCAGGACGGGCACCACTGATTGCATCACAGATCTGTACGATAGGAGCCAGCAGTGTCTGCATCTCCATCTCGTCATGGTGGGCACCAATGGCATTGCAAATATCGGGTTTCTCCTTATATTTCTCTGCGATCTTAGCACCATAGATAGCGTGTGGATCCTCTGTGTCCTCATCGGGTACCTTACCAATATCGTGCAACAGTCCGGCACGCTTAGCCTTCTTCGGGTTCAAACCTAACTCCGCTGCCATCACCGCACAGAGGTTAGCGGTCTCACGAGCATGCTGCAATAGGTTCTGACCATAAGAAGAACGATACTTCATCTTACCGATAATACGAATCAACTCTGGGTGCAAGCCATGGATACCAAGGTCAATGGCTGTGCGCTTACCAGTCTCGATCACCTCGTTCTCCAACTGCTTCTTCACCTTAGCAACCACCTCCTCGATACGGGCTGGGTGGATACGACCATCGCTCACCAGCTGGTGGAGGGCAAGACGACAGGTCTCACGACGGATAGGATCGAAGGCTGAGATAACGATAGCCTCAGGAGTATCGTCCACGACAATCTCCACACCGCAGGCAGCCTCAAGGGCACGGATGTTACGACCCTCACGACCGATAATACGACCCTTCACATCATCATTGTCGATATGGAAGACACTGACGGAGTTCTCGATGGCAGTCTCAGTGGCAACACGCTGGATCGTCTGGATGACAATCTTCTTTGCCTGCGCATTGGCATTGAGCTTCGCCTCATCCATAATCTCATTGATATAACTGGCGGCATCCGTCTTAGCCTCATCCTTCATCGCCTCTACCAGACGAGCCTTTGCCTCCTCGGCACTCAGACCAGAGAGCTCCTCCAGTTTGGTGCGCTCCTGCATCTGCATCTTCTCCAGTTCCTCAGTCTTGATAGTGAGCAGCTTCTTCTCATTGTCGATGCGGGTCTGCTGGTTATCCAACTCGTTCTTGCGCCGTCCCAGTTCCTCCTGACGCTGGTTCAATGAAATCTCACGCTGCTTCAGGCGGTTCTCGTTCTGCTGGATATGTTGGTTGCGCTGTTGCACCTCCTTCTCCAACTCGCTCTTCTTGTTCAGGAATTTCTCCTTCACCTCAAGCAGTTTCTTCTCTTTGATAACCTCAGCCTCTTTCTTGGCTGCGCTCACCATCTCATTATATTTCCCCTTAATTACGTAACGGAAAATCAAAAAGCCACAAACGCCACCCAATACGAGGGCAGCCACAATGGCAATAATAGCAACAATAATGTTCATAAATTTATATATATTGAGTTAATGTTCTCATCATCAACGTGACGTACCTAATGCCTCTTCAATCTCCTTCGTGAGGCGGGTAAGAACATTATCATAGGGGGCAGTGTCATTGTGTGAGCGC
Organism: uncultured Prevotella sp.; assembly: GCA_905235835.1. Lineage (GTDB taxonomy): Bacteria > Bacteroidota > Bacteroidia > Bacteroidales > Bacteroidaceae > Prevotella. Next base: position 3,796 of record CAJONQ010000087.1, on the reverse strand, counting down.
TCCTTCTGGTATAACAACGCTATATCGACCAGCGTCATCAACGAGATGATATGCTCATTCTTCCGACCCTTATATGCTTGTGCATAGGCATTATAGCGGTCGGTGATTAGTTTGGCTGCAGAACGATAGAACTCCTCGTCCTCACGTCTCACCGTGACTTCGATTTCCTCATCGTAGACATGCAGTCTGATATGTAGTTTGTCTTCTGCCATGTTGCTTGTTTTCCCTATTGTTCTTCGTCACTGAGGATTGCAATGCACTTATTGACATCCCGTATGAGCTTCGACAATCGCTCCTTGGCACCATCCAGGTCACCATCGGTAATCTCAATCATCTTAGCCATCTTCAGTGAGTTATAGTCATTCTGCCCTTGATCTAACTTCGCCTGCAGTTGCTTGATGTCCTGCTCATTCTTCTCTATGATCGCATAAAGGTCTGCGTTCTCCTTCTTCAGTTCTTGAAAACGGAGAATCATCTGCCTCAAACGAGTCTCAAAAGCGGCTATGGTTTTCTCATTAGGCGTCATCACCAACTCACTTTATTTGACAAAGGTAGTATATTTTTCGTTATCTTCTTTTCTTTAAAGTAAAGATTTAACGTTTTTTATTTCGTATCTGTATCAGCAGGACGTTTTTCCTTCTTGGCAAGCATAACGACTCTGTATACAAAATCAGAAATCCACGACTGCGAGAAACCCAGTTTCTGGGCATACTGGCGGATAGCCACAACGGTTTTCATCACACCAGCATCCGAGAAGTCGTTCTTGTTGAAGATATCATTCACCGTCTTCTCTGTCATGGTACGGATAGCACTCTTGAAGATACTGGGGACACGGAGCTTGAACTTCATCAGGTTACCTGTCAGCATCAGCAAGTCCTGTGAGAAGGCAGAGAACTGAATCATGTAAGTCTGGATATCCTGTGGTTTCTTACAACGCTTACGAATGCTCTGGTCTATCTCTTTCGTGAAATCATCACTCATGCCATAGATCTCCTTGAGCATCTTCTTACAGCGTGCTTTCTCAGCCAGCCCCAGCTTATTGTTCTGAGTCGGCACATGCAGGGTAGCCTTGAACACACGCAAATCAGGCAATGCTGCCATATTGGTGATACCAAGGTCAGATGCCATCACTGCTTGAAAATATACACGAATGAGGGTCATGAAATCCTCCATGCCTCCCGTTTTCTGTTGTCCTTCGTCGTCCTTACGACCGAATAGTTTTGAAAAGAATCCCATAATAAATTGAATTTAACGGTGCAAAGGTACTAAATAATTGATAATTAACAATTGAGAATTGAGAATTATTTTTTATCTTTGCAGCGGAAAATCATACAAAGTGCAAAATTATGAAAGGAATCGTATTAGCCGGAGGCAGTGGCACACGTCTCTACCCTATCACAAAAGGAATCAGTAAACAGTTGATTCCCATCTTCGACAAACCGATGATCTACTACCCTATCTCCGCCCTAATGCTTGCCGGTATCCGGGAAATTCTGATTATCTCCACCCCTTACGACTTACCAGGTTTCAAGAGATTGCTGGGTGACGGTTCTGAGTTGGGTGTTCATTTTGAGTATTCGGAACAGCCTTCTCCCGACGGACTTGCCCAGGCTTTTATCATTGGTGAGAAATTCATTGGTGATGACTGCGCTTGTCTGGTACTGGGAGACAATATCTTCTACGGAAGTGGCTTCACCGGACTTTTGAGGCAGAGTGTGGAGAATACCGAGAAACACGGACAGGCAACTGTTTTCGGCTATTATGTGAATGACCCCGAACGATATGGTGTCGCAGAGTTTGACAAGGATGGTAATTGTCTGAGTATTGAGGAGAAACCTGCCAATCCCAAGTCCAATTATGCGGTAGTTGGTCTTTACTTCTACCCCAACAGTGTGGTGGAGATTGCCAAGAATATCAAGCCCAGTGCCCGTGGAGAACTGGAGATTACAACGGTTAACCAAGAATACCTCAAACAAAAGAATCTGAAGGTGCAGACCCTGCAACGTGGTTTCGCATGGCTCGACACGGGAACCCACGATTCCCTTTCCGAGGCATCCACCTTCATTGAGGTAATCGAGAAGCGACAAGGCTTGAAAGTCGCCTGTCTGGAGGAGATCGCTTTCAAACGGGGCTGGATAACAAAAGAGCAGCTACGGATCATTGCCGAACCGATGGCAAAGAACGATTATGGCAGATACTTATTACAGTTAGCAGAATAAGATAAAGGGCAGCGAAAAGGCTGCCCTTTGACGTTTTTACCTTCCTTTTTGTCACTTTTTTATTATTTTATTTGGTGAAAAGAATTAATTTACTTATTTTTGCACACGAAATAATAAATATTGTTAATAACTTAAACAGATTGCCTATCGAACAAACTTCTACTTCAATTTAAAACATTAAAGTATGAAGACATTTGAAAACCGTACTGACGAGGAGCTTGCTCTTCTCTATGTAGCGGGAGACAACAAAGCTTTTGATGAGTTATTAGCGAGAAACCAGCAGAAGTTGTTCAATTATATCCTTTTCGTTGTGCACGATCAGGATTTAGCGAATGATATTTTCCAAGATACATTCATCAAGGTTATCACCAAACTGCAAGAGGGTAAATACGCAGATACTGGAAAGTTCTCTTTCTGGCTGACACGCATTGCCCATAATGTCATTATCGACAAGTTCCGCCGTACCAAGAGTGAGCATATCACAGAACCTAATACTGACAACGACCTAAGCCATCTCAGTAACGACACATTGACCGAAGGAAGCAGAGAGAGCGAATATGTCAACGCGCAAATAATGGATGATGTGCGCCACCTGATGGATACACTTCCTCCCACTCAAAGGGAAGTTGTTTATATGCGATACTATCAGGAACTATCCTTCAAGGAGATCGCAGAGCTCACAGGAGTGAGCATCAACACCTCCTTAGGAAGAATGCGCTATGCCCTCATCAATATGCGACGCATGGCAAAGCAGCACCAGATATTCCTGGATATGGAACTTTAAAGACTCCTTAGCTCCTTGATAACTTGCTCTGGATTGGAAGCCTTAAACACATAGCTTCCACTGACAAGCACGTCCACCCCCGCCTTCACCAGACGAGGAGCAGTTTCTGCCTGCACGCCGCCATCCACCTCTATCAATGTCTGACAGCCACTCTCGTCTATCATTCGACGCAGTCGCTGAACTTTCTGAATGGTATTCTCAATAAACTTCTGTCCGCCGAAACCAGGATTGACACTCATGAGTAATACCATATCCACATCACCGAGGATATCCTCTAACATACTAACTGGTGTCGCTGGGTTCAAGGTCACACCAGCCTTCATCCCTGCGTCATGAATTTCCTGAACGGTACGATGCAGATGATCACATGCCTCATAATGCACATTCATCATCATAGCGCCTAACTTTGCCGTCTGTTTGATGTACCGTTCCGGGTGTACTATCATATAATGTACATCCAAAGGTTTCTTACACAACGAGGCGACAGCCTCTAACACGGGGAAGCCGAATGAGATGTTAGGCACAAACACGCCATCCATCACATCCAGATGAAGCCAGTCGGCATCACTGCGGTTAATCATTTCAATGTCTTTGTCGAGATGCAAGAAATCGGCAGCAAGCAATGAAGGAGATACTTTCGTCATTTTTCTTTCTTTAATTCAGACCTTGTACCATATAGGTATTGTCTGGTTGTTTAACTGTTCTGTACATACGCGCCATCTGCTTGATAAACAAGATGGTTGACTCACGGGGCTGAATTAAGTTTTCTTGAGTAGAAATATGCATAGGCAAT
>CAJONQ010000086.1 GCA_905235835.1 uncultured Prevotella sp. | reverse complement strand
ACCCATCAGTTGTGCCTGGTCGTCATAGACGTGGGTGCCATAGCCACTGCTGAGCCAGATCCAGTAACTGCCGTCACTCTTCTGTTCGAAGTCGCCGCTGTGCTCGTCATTATATTGTGTCTGCAACTGGTTGATGTAATCCTGTGTCGCTTGGTCTGTTTGTCCGGGGTTCTGCGTCTGTTGCTGTGTGTTATTGCCATTGGAGTTCTCACTGCTCTGATTGTTGTCTTGCTCCTGCACATTTTTCTTGCCTTTCCCTTTGACGGCATCCTCCGCTTTGTCCGCTGTCTTGTCGATTGCCCTGTCGACGGCATTGTCAACCTTACTCTCGATTTTAAACTTTGCATTCGCCTTGGCTCTGTTCAGCAGTCCTCCGAACTGAGCGGAAGCGGTGTTCTGCACACCAAAAGCAATGACCAGTGCGGTCAGTGCCTTCACGATTGTCTGATTTCGTTTCATACTTTATTATATTTTATACAATTATCTATTTCTCTTTATTCATGCCCAACCATTGACGCAACCAGTGGGTCTTGCCCATCCAGTCGACAAAAGTACCTACTGATGGGAAGGCTTTTCCAAATGCCTCGCCAACTTCTTGCCGTCGGGGTCGTTGTTTATCTCAGTCCCTGCCATGTGCCTACGATGTTCTTACACTGTGTGTAGGTGCTGGGGCAATTGAATACCTTATAGAGGCTGGCACCCTTCTCCAAGAAGATTTCTACGCCACGCTGCTCGGTGTCCCATCCCTTGCCGAAGATATAGAGGAAATAGTCAGTGCCGTTGCCACTGATACTGATCTCCTGAGGCTTGTTCACTGAGGGACCCATCTCTACGGCATATGGGGTAGAGGGGCTGTAGGCATTGTCAGGGGTAGCGCCCTTCAACAGTGCCGCAGCGAGGAAACGCTGGATATACAGGTCGTTCTCTGGTGAATATTGGGAAGCGACAATCTTGGTCTTCAGTGTACGGATGATGCCACTGACTGTTGCAGAACTGTTGCACAACAGGTTGAAGCACTTCTCACCAGTAGCGGCATTACGGGCATAGATCTCAATCGCCATGGGAATCATAGCGGCAGTACCCTGAATGCTCTTGCCTAACAGTCCGTTGTAGACCGCCTCAAACTCGTTGTAGCCACTGGGAATGTTTGAGAATGACACGGTAGCGGTCACTTTTCCCAGATACTCATCCACGTCAGCAATGCCGTCACCGTTCACATCCTCGCCAGCATCAGGAATAGAACCTGTCACCTCGTAGGTGTGGCTGCCGTAAGTAGCCTTGTTGCCATTGACCTGCAGGTCATGCTTCGTCTCATTGACAAGGTTAGCCCACTTGTCGATATAGACACTATTACTGGAATCACTGTCTTTGCTGTCGTCACTTGAACAACCTGCCGCACTGGTCATGATGGCTATTGCCACGAGAGCCAACTGGCTCAAAATACTTTTGTAAGTCTTCATTCTTATTTATTATTTAATATTTAATGGTTAAAAATGCTTGTTGTACTTATTTGTCTTGGTCTTGCTCTTTCTGGGTGTACTGCTTGACTTTCTTTTCCACCATTTTGTCGAGTTTCTTCTCTACATTGCGTCCCACCATGTCCTCCATCTTGAGCAGTCGCTCCAGATAGTCCTTAGCGTATTCCATTGCTGCCTCTTGATATTTCGTCTTTGCCATCGTAGGTTAAAGGTTGCGAATTTTCGTTGGCAAAGTTATGACAAAAAAGACGAAATGCTGTTATCATTTCGTCAAGTAATCTTATCATTTCGTGTAATCTACCGCTTTTGCTCCAGATATTGGCTGGGGGTGATGCCGAAAGTCTTCTTAAAGGCTCTGGTGAAGTTGGGCGTGTCGTTGTAGGCACAGAGCGCGGCAATCTCTGAGATATTCATCTCCGGATGGTTGTCAAGCAGATGACGGGCACGGCGCATGCGGACAATCTGGATGAACGACTGGGGCGTCTCGTTGGTCAATGTCGTCAGTCGCTGGCGGAACTGGAAGAGACTCATACCCAGTTCCTCGGCAACATGATTGGCGTCAATCTGTCCTGAGAATATCAGGTTGTTGATGATATTGACCGTCTTCTCAATGAAGTCACGGTCTGTGGCGTTCAGTTCATCCGTGTCTTCCTTCGTGCTGGTGGCGATGGCGTTGTCGTAATGCTCGTTCAGGATGTCGTACTTCTCACGCAACTCGTTAATATGCTCACTCAGTTTCTGGTTAATAGTCTCCTGTCGCTTTTGCCTGCGACGCATCAGCAACCAGATGGCGACGGCAAGGACGGCGAGGACAACGGCAATGGCTATAGCCCAGAGTTTTGCCTGGCGTTGCTCATGGTTCTCTATCTGTAACCAGTCGTTACCAAACTCAGCGTTATAGCGTGCCAGTGTCTCAGCAGATGTCTTACTGTAGATGGAATCCTTCAAGTCGTTGAAACGGTCAAGTTGGTGTTTCGCCTCGTCGGAATTACTCTTCCATAAAGCCTCATAGAGTCCTCTTCTCGCATGTACCTCGTTATAAGGATCGCCCAGTTTCATGAAGATATCCGCTGCTTCCTGATAGTAGGGCAGCGCCTCTTTCTCCTTTTGCTGGGAGAGCAGTGCCATACCCATCTTGTTGCAGGCGATACCTAATGACTGTCGGTCAGGTGTCTTGCGGAGGAAAGGTATTACCTCCCCCAATATCTGCTCTGCCTCTTGGTAGTGATGCAGTCCGATCAGGATGGATGCCTTCTGTGCCAGACGTACCATGGCACGCGGCTCATTACCTGTCTGCTTGTCAATCTCATAAGCCTTCTCGATATAGGGCAGTGCCTTCTCATCGTTGCCTTGGGCATGGTAAACCTCTGATGCCATTGCCTGTAGGACTGCCATACGACCGGGGTTGTTAGCCTTCTCTGCCATCTCAATCCCTTTCAGCACGTACTTCTCCGCCTCCTTGGGCTGATTGGCACCCATATAGATAGCGGCAAGGGTGTTCAGACTCGATGACATCACGTCTGGGTCACCGCTCTTCTCATCCAGTGCATAACACTCCTTGGCATACTTTGCTGCCTCGTCATAGTCCGATAAGCGGATATAACTGATGGCAAGCAGGTTTAGACAGTCTGCCTCCGTCTCTGTACCCTTACAGAGGGAGAGTGCCTGCTTGGCAAGTGTCACAGCCTGTTTATAGTCCTGTTGGGCATAAGCGGCATCAGCATCCTCATAGAGTTTCTCTGCCTGCTTGTTGTCGGCATGTGTGTTAAGTGCCATCATCAGGCAAGTGATTAGTAGGATGAGTTTGAGTTTCATTCGTGTTGTATTGTCTTTAGATTTTGTCGACAAAGGTAAACAATTTTCTTTGAAATCCCAAATTTCTTCCATGAAAGTATTGTCGTCTCAAAAATAATCCGTAACTTTGTAGCGTTAGGACTAATCTACTAAACTCTATGGAGAGGTTGTTTTATGAGTTGATACAGGTCTCTACGGGGCAACTTGTGATGGCATGGAATGAGGCGGATGTCCGCCTTCATGACCAAATCGGCATGGGAAAGAATCCCTTTAAGAATAAGGTGTTGCGAAAGTGGTTTGAGAAAAACCATCGCGCCATGTTTATGAAGGGTGGTGAACTGACCCGTCCCTCTGTCTCTATGATGCTGGTGTATCTGCTGGTCACTCTTTACTGGCGTTTCATCGATGAGGGTATCACCCTTCGTGAACTGATGGACTGTTTCTATGCCCTGAAACGGGTGGCTGGTCATAAAAAGGCTTCCGTTATCCATTACGAGAAAGTGCTTAAAAGACTTGGTATGCTTCATTTCTCGCAAGGAGTGATGTGGGTGATGCAGGAAGTCTTTAGACTGGAGGAAAAGGCACTCGTCGTGCATCCGTCAGAGTCCAGGGGCTCCTTTATCTTACAGGAAGTGATGTCGGGCAAGCGTAACATCCTGCATCTCCTTCAGAAATATCCGATAGACTTGTGTTTTACATTATTATAATATATATAATATGAGTAACAAACATTATTTCTTTGCCGTCGACCTCGGTGCCACGAGTGGCAGAACTATTCTCGGCTCACTTGCCGACGGGAAACTGGAACAAGAGGAACTGACCCGCTTTCCCAATAACCTTATTGAGACAGGTGGTCATTTCTACTGGGATATCTATGCCCTGTATTTCGAGATGATCAAAGGCTTGCAGGAGGTGGCTCGCAGGGGTATCGAACTGACTTCCATCGGTATTGACACATGGGGTGTCGACTTCGTCTTTATTGCTGATGACAAGGCAATCCTGCGCAATCCTGTTGCCTATCGTGACCCCCATACCTTCGGACGTATGGAGGAATACTTTGAGCAGGTGACGGACCGTAGGAAGGTATATGACCTCACGGGGATCCAGTTCATGAACTTCAACTCGCTGTTCCAGTTGTATGCCATGGAGCAGGATGGGAATGTCGCCCTTCGTCAGGCAAAGAAGATATTGTTTGTCCCTGATGCCCTGAGCTGGATGCTGACAGGAGAGGCTGTGTGTGAGTATACCATCGCCTCCACCTCGCAGATGCTTAATCCACGGACAGGTGATTTGGATGAGCAGTTGCTGAAGAGTATCGGACTGACCCGTGAGCATTTCGGCAGGATGGTACGTCCTGGAACACAGATTGGTGTACTGATAGAGGAGGTGCAGAAGATCACAGGATTAGGACCAGTTCCTGTTATTGCCGTGGCAGGACATGACACGGCAAGTGCTGTTGCCGCTGTACCAGCAAAGAACGAGAAGTTCGCTTATCTGTCGAGTGGTACTTGGAGTCTGATGGGTATTGAGACCCCTGAGGCGATTATCAATGACCAGAGTTATGACTATAACTTCACCAATGAGGGTGGAGTAGAGGGAACGACCCGTTTCCTGAAGAACATCTGCGGCATGTGGCTCTATGAGCGTTGTCGCAAGGAGTGGATAAAAAGTGGTGAGAGGTTAGAGGTTAGAGGTGAGAGTAAGTTAGTGAGTGAGCTCTCCCATCCTGAGTTACAAGGTTCGGCGATGCAGGTGGAGGCATTCCGTTCCATCATCGACCCTGACGACAAACTGTTTGCCAATCCCCCGTCGATGATTGCCGCTATCCGGCAATATTGTCGGGAGACAGGTCAGCAGGAGCCGGAGACTCCTGCGGAAATCTGCCGATGTATCTTCGACTCTCTTGCCCTGCGCTATCGTCAGGTGTTCCAGTGGCTGAAGGAGTTCGCCTCCTTCGATTTGGATGTGCTGCATGTGATAGGAGGTGGCTCTTTGAACAAATACCTGAACCAGTTTACCGCCGATGCCCTTGGGGTAGAGGTGCTTGCCGGTCCGCAGGAAGGTACCGCCATCGGTAATATCATGATGCAGGCGAAGTCGGCTGGTGAGGTAAGGGATATCTGGGAGATGCGTCGTATCATCGCCGATTCCATTACGATGGTGGCTTATCATCCCACCAAGGATGCTGCCGTATGGGAGGCAGGCTTTGAGCGTTACCTCAAAATAACATCGCGATCTCGAAATCTCGCGATCTCGTAATATCGTAATCTCGAAAAAACTAATCACAATAAAACAAAGTATTATGGCAAAACCATTAGTAGAGACAAAAGCAAGGGTGGGCGTGTTCTCCGTCGCTTTAGGAGCATACCTGCCGCAGTTCCCTCAACTGGTTCCTGAGTTTGAGGCACAGTATGAGGCGTTTAAGAAAACACTCCCCGATACGGTGGAGCTGATAGACGGTGGTATGGTGACTACCAAGGAGCAGTCGATGCTGGCTGGTGACAAGTTCCGTGCAGCGGATGTCGACCTGGTTATCTTGCAGATGCTGACCTATTGTACCTCTTATAATATGCTGCCTGCTGTTCGTGACCTCGATGTACCAGTCGTCATCGTGAACGTGCAGAAGAAACTGGCACCAGATTATGAGAAGACCGACATCCCCATCTGGCTGGGAGAGTTGTATGCCTGTGGTGCCATCGGTGAGATGGTTGCCGACCTGAACCGTGCCGGTAAGCGCTCCGCAGTGATTACGGGTGTCGTAGAGGGTGGTGACCCTCAGGTACAGGCAGAGATAGAAGACTGGTGTCGTGCCGCACAGGTACGTCGTCGTTTCCGTGATACGAATATCGCACAGATCGGTCGTCCCTATCCAGGTATGATGGATTTGTATATTGACGAGACGAACCTCTATCATCGCATGTGGCTTTACACCAAGCAGTTTGACTGGGAGAAGATGTGGGCGATAGCCGATGATATCACGGATGAGGCTGCCATCAAGGCAAAGGCGCAGGATATCCTTGACACCTTCGACATCGAGGGTGGTGGAACGATTGAGAAGGTATGGGACATGGCGAAGTATGTCGTTGCCTTTGAGCAATGGGTGAAAGACGAGAAACTCGGTTTCATCGCCTCCCACTATGACGGCTTCGCCAAGGGTGTCGCTGGTAAACTCGACTCCATGCTGATTCCTGCGTTCTCTATGTTGATTAAGCAGCATACGGCATGTGCCGTGGAGGGTGACATGAAGGTGGCGATGGCAATGTCTATCCTGAAGACTATCTCTGGTACTGGTACCCTTGCGGAGATGTATAGCATCGACTTCCCGAAGGATATCTGTATCATCGGACACTCTGGTTCTGGTGACTATGACATCTCACAGGCTAAGAAACCGACGATGAAGATAGTGCCCGTGTTCCATGGAAAGAGCGGTGGTGGTTATCTGACACAATTCTATCCCCCGGTGGGTCCTGTCACCTATCTTGCCATTACGCAGGATAAGAATGGCGTCTTTAAGTTTGTGGTGGCAGAGGGTATGAACGAGGAAGGTCCTATCTTCACCTTTGGAGATACCAATATGCGTACGAAGTTCTCACTGCCTTGTCGTGAGTTCGTGAACAAGTGGAGCGAGGCTGGTCCTACCCATCACATGGCTGCCGCTGTGGGACATCATATCGACACCATCCTGAAGGTGGCTAAGATTTTCAATATTGAGTGTGACGTGGTTTGCAGATAAAGGTTATGGGAAAATACAATGGTTCATTGAAGAGCACGATAGCCGTGTCTCTCACTAATTATCTCGATGCCGGTGCCATCGTCGCAGGTGCCAGTGGACTGACGCTGTGGCAGAACTACCTTGGGCTGTCGGAGGTGCATCTGGGTTGGTTGAATTTCATCAGTGCCAACTGCTTAGGTGCTGCGTTAGGTGCTATTATCGGAGGCTTCCTTGCCGATAAGTATGGTCGTAAGTTTATCTTCACCTATAACCTGCTGGTATATATGCTGGGTGTACTGACCATCATGCTGAGTGTCAATTTCCCCATGTTGCTGTGTGGCTTCCTCATCACGGGAATCTCCGTCGGTGTGGGTGTGCCAGCCTCATGGACGTATATCTCTGAGTCGTCGGAGAACAACAACCGTGGTCGTAACATCTGTATCTCACAGATGTCGTGGGGCATCGGTCCTATGGTCATCCTTCTGTTGGGTATGTTCTTTGCCCCAGGTGGCTATCTGTTTGGATGGGTGGAGACGGTAGCACATGCCGTAGGTGGTGCCGACCTGTCAGAGCATGCCGTCAATGCCTTCAGTTCGAGACTGGTGTTCCTGTCGCTATTCATCGTCGCCTTCATCGCTTGGAACCTGCAGCGTCAACTGCAGGAGAGCGCAGAGTTTACGAAAGGGCAGGAGAGCGGTGAGAAGAAAGCTGGTCTGCTGGACAATATCAAGGTGCTGTTCTCCAACAGTATTGCTGTCAAGACAGTATGTTTCTTGGCAACGATCTATCTGACATGGAACCTCGTTGCCTCTGTGATGGGATTCTTCCAGCCGCATATCTATGAGACGGCAGGTGGGGTCAGCAACGAGCAGGCAAACTGGATGAACTTCATCCAGTGGGCAATCATCGTCAGTGTGACATTCTGTACCTCTAAACTCATCGACAAGACCAGTCATAAGGCAATCTATGTCTTCGGACTCGTTGCCGCCCTTTGTGCATGGCTGGTTATCGTGACGATTGGCGTCAATGGTCCTGCCGGCTTATGGGCATTCGCTATTCTGTGGGGAATACAAGGTGGTGCCTCTCCTCAGATATTCTATGCATTATGGGGCTCAGAGCTGTTCCCTGCCAAGTTCCGTGCTGGTGCCCAGGGCTTTATGTTCTTTGTGGTTCGTGGCTTGTCAGCATTGTGGGGACTCGTCTTCACCTATATCTATGGAGAGAATGGTGAGGGCTTCACCATCGCCGCCTATTGTATGATAGCCCTGCTGCTCATCTCGTTGGTAGTAGGAGTCATTGGTGCTCCCAACACACGTGGTCGCTCTTTGGATGACATCACGAAGGAACGCTATGGTGATAATTATTGATTAATAGTTGAAATCTCGAAAATAGAAATAAGAAATAACAATGAAAAGTATATTAGAAAACCGCCCTGAACTGAAAGCGGTGATTGATCAGATTGCGGAGGTGACGGGCTACCTTTGGCAGAAAGGATGGGCTGAGCGTAATGGTGGTAATATCACTGTGAACGTCACAGAGTTTATGGATGACGAGTGCAAGGCGATGCCGGCTATCTCGGAAGTGAAGGCGATTGGCTTGACGCTGCCCCAGTTGAAAGGCAAGTATTTCTATTGCAAGGGAACGGGAAAACGTATGCGTGACCTTGCCAGAGAGCCGATGCAGAACGGCAGTATCATCCGTATCTGCGACGATTGTGCCTCTTACGTGGTGATTGCTGATGTCAATGTGGTGCCAACCTCTGAGCTTCCTACGCATCTTGCTCTGCAGAACTACCTGTTGGAGACGGGCTCGTGCTATAAGGCAACCCTGCATACACACCCCATCGAACTGGTGGCAATGAGTCATATCCAGCGCTTCCTGAAGGGTGACGAGATGACCCGTGTGCTGTGGTCGATGATTCCAGAGACCTTAGCCTTCGCTCCTCTGGGTATTGGTATCGTACCTTACGCCCTGCCATCGTCAGTGGCTCTTGCCGAGGCTACCTTGGAGCAGATCAAGACCCATGATGTGGTGATGTGGGAGAAACACGGTACTGTCGCTGTCGGACAGGACATCATGGATGCCTTCGACCAGACGGACGTGCTCTGTAAGGCTGCCAACATCTATATGTGTGCCCGCTCCGTGGGCTCAGAGCCTGACGGCATGACGGAGGAGCAGATGAAGGAAGTGCAGGACGTGTTCAAACTACCTAAGAAACGTCCCTGCTAAACTGAACAGAATAAAATATAGCGGAGCCGCTCAACAGTGACTCCGCTTTATATGATTAATAAGGTGTAGGTTTACTTATTCAGCTTTATTCTCACTTATTCACGAATTTGACTTCGTCGAATTCGTTCCCGTTCGAT
>CAJONQ010000085.1 GCA_905235835.1 uncultured Prevotella sp. | reverse complement strand
CAGAAAGAGTTGCATGGAACAAGAAATTAGGATAATTATTAATTTAAAAAGGTAAAAAGAATTATGAAAAAGATTTTGATGACACTCGTTGCAGTAGCAATGGCAACAACAATGAACGCTCAGTGGTATGTTGGTGGTACCGTAGGTTACAACTATACTAAGGACAAGAACACTGATGTAACCTCTAACACTTTCAAACTCGTTCCTGAGGTTGGTTACAACCTGAATGAGAAATGGGCTGTAGGTGTGAAAATCGGTTATGCTTATACAAAGGTTGCTGACGATAAGGCTCATGAGTTTGTTGTAAATCCTTACGCTCGTTACACTTTCGCAAAACTTGACAAGGTAAGTTTCTTCGCTGATGGTGGTTTTGAGTACAACTATGTTAAGGTAGGTGACGAGAAGGCTAACGGCTTTGGTATCAATATCAAACCAGGTGTTGCTGTAAACCTCAACGACAAGGTTAGCTTCGTAGCTCATATCGGTGAGTTCGGCTGGGCTTCTGCAAAGGCTAAGAACGCTAAGTCTGTACAGTCTGTAGCTCTTGGTGTAGACCTTGCAACAGTTGACTTCGGCTTCAACCTCTAATTAAAAAGGAAAAGCATTATATTTAAATAAATTTCCTAAGTGGGGGCACATCTTCGGATGTGCCTCTTTCATTTGCTTCTCTTTAACTCTTCTTTCAGGAACTTGGGAGTGTAACCCTTTTTACTCTTGGCGATATCTTCGGGAGTACCAGTGGAAAGGACGGTACCACCATTGCGACCGCCCTCTGGTCCCATATCAATGATATAGTCGGCGAGTTTGATGACATCGAGGTTATGCTCGATGATGATGACGGTATTGCCACGGTCTACGAGTTTCTGTAGTACATCCATGAGGATACGGATGTCCTCGAAATGCAGACCAGTAGTGGGCTCGTCAAGGATATAAAGGGTATTTCCGGTATCTCTCTTTGATAGTTCGGTGGCAAGTTTCACACGTTGGCTCTCACCACCACTGAGGGTCGTGGAGGGTTGTCCTAGTTTGATATAACCCAGTCCCACTTCCTGGATAGTCTTGATCTTACGTAGGATATCAGGTACGTTCTCGAAGAACTCCACCGCTTGGTTGATCGTCATGTCGAGTACATCAGCTATCGACTTACCCTTGAAACGCACCTCCAGTGTCTCCCGATTATACCGTTTACCATGACACTCCTCGCAAGGAACCTGTATGTCAGGCAGGAAATTCATCTCTATCGTCTTATACCCGTTACCACCGCAGGTCTCACAACGCCCCCCTTTCACATTGAACGAGAAGCGTCCGGGCTTGTAACCACGAATCTGTGCCTCGGGCAAATTGACAAATAGCGAGCGGATATCCGAGAAGACACCTGTATAGGTGGCAGGGTTAGAGCGTGGGGTACGACCGATAGGACTCTGGTCGACATTCACCACCTTATCTATATATTCAAGTCCCTCGATGCTGTCATAGGGCATCGGAGCCTGCAGCGACCGATAGAAATGTTTGGAGAGGATGGGGTAGAGTGTCTCGTTGATGAGGGTCGACTTACCAGAGCCGCTGACTCCCGTGACGAGAATCAGTTTTCCCAACGGAAACTCCACATCGATATTCTTCAGGTTATTACCACGACAGCCACGCAGCCACAGACTCTTGCCGTTGCCGGTGCACCGTGATGGGGGAATCTCCACTCTCCGTTCTCCACTCAGATATTGTGCGGTAATGGTGTTTGCTTTCAGCATTTCCTCCACCGTACCTTGGAACACCACTTCACCACCTTTTCGTCCAGCCTTAGGACCAATATCCACGATATAGTCGGCATTGAGCATCATGTCACGGTCGTGCTCCACCACAATAACGGTATTGCCGAGGTCACGCAGTTCTTTGAGGGAACGGATCAGTCGGTCATTATCCCGCTGATGCAGTCCGATACTGGGTTCATCGAGGATATACAGCACGTTGACGAGCTGTGAACCAATCTGCGTAGCAAGGCGGATACGCTGACTCTCACCACCAGAGAGGGATGCCGACTGGCGGTTGAGGGCAAGGTAGTCAAGACCTACCTCCAACAGGAAGTCCAGTCGGGTACGTATCTCCTTCAGTATCTCTGCGGCAATCTGCTGTTGCTGGTGGTCCATGTGCTCCTCCACCTTGTCCAGCCATTCACGCAGTTCCGTCAGGTCCATACTGGCAAGTTCCGAGATGTTCTTATCCCAGATACGATATGACAGAGCCTCGCGATGGAGCCGTTGCCCATGGCACTCAGGGCACTCACACTCAGCAAGGAATTGGTCAGCCCATTTCTGTCCGCTGGTGCTCTCATCGTTCTCCATCACATTCCGCAAGTATTTCACCACACCGTCAAAGCTCACAAAATAGTCACTGGACGTGTGTACCAGCTCCTTGTCGATGCGGATGGTCTCCAGCGAGCCATACAGAATCTCATTGAGAGCTTCCTCAGGGATATCGTTGACAGGTGTCTTGATGGTACACTCATACTTTTGTAGGATGGCGTCAATCTGCCAGAATATCATCTGGTTCTTGTATTTTCCCAACGGAACGACGGCACCGTCATGGATGCTCAGCTTACGATTAGGAATCACCTTCTCCAAGTCTATCTCGTTGATATAGCCCAAACCCTTACAACGAGGACAGGCTCCCTGTGGGGAGTTGAACGAGAAAGTGTTGGGTGCCGGGTCGCTATACGAGATACCTGTGGTAGGACACATCAGTCGCTTGGAGAAATGCTTTACGGCACCCGTCTCATAATCCATGATCATCAGCAGTCCCTCCCCTTGTTTCATGGCAATCTGGATGCTCTTCTTGAGACGATCGTCAACAGTATCCTTGACGGCAAGCCGGTCGATGACCACCTCAATATCGTGGTTCTTATAGCGGTCGACCTTCATGCCACGGGTAATCTCCTTCACCTCGCCATCGACACGGACATGGAGATAGCCTTTGCGACGCATACTCTCGAAGAGTTCCCGATAATGCCCCTTACGACTTCTGACTACAGGAGCAAGAATCAGAATCTTCTTACCCGTATAGTCGTGGGTCACCATGTCCATCACTTTCTCCTCCGTATACTTCACCATCGGCTCCCCCGTCATATAACTGTAAGCCTTCCCGGCACGGGCATAGAGCAGTCGCATATAGTCGTAGACCTCCGTCGTAGTACCTACTGTAGAACGCGGATTCTTATTGGTCGTCTTCTGCTCAATACTGATGACAGGTGAGAGTCCAGTAATCTTATCCACATCAGGACGCTCCATGCCCCCTAAGAAATTACGGGCATAGGCAGAGAAAGTCTCGATATAACGGCGTTGTCCCTCGGCAAAGATGGTGTCGAAAGCAAGAGATGACTTACCCGAGCCACTGAGACCGGTGATGACGGTCAGTGACTGACGGGGGATCTCCACGTCCACATTCTTCAGATTGTGGACTCTGGCACCCCAGACATTGATTTTCTGGTCATTGCTCATTGCTGCCAGTTACCGTATTATATTTACGTAGTAGATTGACATCTTTCTTGATGTCATATTCTTTTCCATCGCCCCCTTTGGCACGGACACGGACGAAATAAACACCATCCTTCACGGGGCTCCCCTTGTAGGTGCCGTCCCATCCCTTTTCCGGATCGGTCCAGTCAGTCCATGTATAGAGGCATGTTCCCCAACGATTGAAGATCATCCCTTTGAACTCCACGATGTTCTGATAGGTGGATTTTGCCTGATACCTTTCATTGATACCGTCACCATTAGGTGAGAACGCATTGGGCATCTCCAGTTTACTTGCCTGCAACGTGGTGCTGTCAACCGTCTCCTCCTCATCGTCGTCATCGTCAATAACTGCGAAAGAGGGCATTGCCACGAGGGCTAAAAGCAGAAGAAAAGCATATAAAATTGTTTTCATACTGCAAAATTACGAATTTTCTTTTGTTCTGCCCTCGATTTTTTGTAATTTTGTAGGCAAAATAGTTAAAAAGTAATTTATGAAGCGATTATTCAGATATGTGACATTGTTGCTATTGATGGCTTTGACGACGGAGACGGCACTTGCCCAGCAGCCTAAGATACGGCAGCAACACGAGGTGAAACGAAAGGAGACCATCTTCGGTATTTCCCGTATGTATGGTATCACCATTCAGGAACTCATTGATGCCAACCCGGAGATGAACGCACCAGGTTATGAGTTGAAGAAAGGTGCTGTCATCAATATCCCTTGGTCGAAGAACCAGCCGCAGGCACCTGCTGGTGACCAGCCGACAGCCAGTAGTCAGCAACCCGTAGCCCCCGCCAAGCTTAAGAACGAGGTGGTGGATGTGCGCAACCGTGAGGTTCGTGTGGGTGTGATGTTACCACTGCATAAGGTCAATGGTGACGGTAAGCGTATGCTGGAGTACTATCGGGGTATTCTGATGGCTTGCGACAGTCTGCGTGCTAATCATATCTCTACCGATATCCGTGCTTGGAACGTGGCAGAGGATACGGACATCCGTACCTTCCTGCAAGACTCGAAGGCTGCTGAGTGTGACGTGATCATCGGTCCGTTGTATTCAAAGATGGTGAAACCCCTTGCTGATTTCGCCACGGAGCATGATATCAAGGTGTTCATCCCCTTCTCGATCAATAGCCATGAGATACTTGTTAACCGCAATCTTATGCAGGTATACCAGTCCCAGACGGAGCAGAATGAGACGGTTATCGACCATTTCATGGAGCGTTTCAGCGACAGTCATCCCGTCTTTATTGATTGTAACGATACGACGAGTCAGAAGGGTACCTTCACCTTTGGGCTACGTCGTAAACTGGATGCGAAGGGGATTGCCTATAAGATTACCAATCTGAACTCCAGTGACGCGATGTTCTTCAAATCATTCAGTCCTACCAAGCGTAATATGGTGATCCTGAATACAGGACGTTCCAAGGAGCTTAATGCTGCGATGGCAAAGCTCAACGGACTGCGTCTGTCGCATCCGGAACTGCGCATCAGCGTGTTCGGCTACACAGACTGGATGCTCTATACCCGTCATCAGTTAGAGAACTTTTATAAGTTCGACACGTATATCCCGGCACCTTTCTATACCAATCTGTCATCACCCCGTACAGAGCGTATCATGCAGAAGTATCGCTGGAACTTCCATACGGACATGATGAGTGCGTTGCCACGTTTCGCCATTACAGGTTTCGACCATGCTTATTTCCTGCTGAAGGGTATTCATATGTATGGTAAGAATTTCACAGGTGGATCGGGTATGGTAGGCTATACACCTATCCAGACTCCCCTGCATTTCGAGCGCATTGGTAATGGTGGGTTGAAGAACAGGAGCATGATGTTCATACATTATCAACCAGAGCGTAGTACGGAAACGATATACTTTTGATAGTCATGCGTAAACTGTTGGGTATCATATTTTTGTTGTTGACTCCTATAGTGATGAGGGCACAAGTAGGAGAATACCGTACAGACTTTGCCATAGGTGTGAATGGCGGCTATGTCTTGAGTAATGTCGGATTCACTCCTGACGTACCGCAGAATATGCTGGGTGGTATGACGGCAGGTGTCACGTTCCGTTATACCTGTGAGAAATATTTCAAGAGCATTTGCGCCATTGTCGCCGAGGTGAACATCGCACAGGTGGGATGGAAGGAGAAGATACTGGGATTGGAGAATCAACCCCTGTATTATGAAGGTGACGCTACCGCATTGCATTATGAGCGTAAGATGACGTATCTGCAGATTCCCCTCTTTGCGCGACTGGGCTGGGGTAGGGAGCGCAAGGGCTTGCAGGGCTTCTTCCAGGTAGGTCCCCAGTTGGGTATCTTCCTCAGTGAGTCGACGAATACCAACCTGGTGGATGGGGCAGAGCCCACAGAGCAGCGTAGCTCGAATATCGTAGAACAGGAGTCGATGCCAGTCGAGAAGAAGTTCGACTACGGTATCGCTGGTGGTGCCGGTATCGAGTTCTCCGTCCCCAAGGTAGGACATTTCATGCTGGAGGGGCGTTACTACTATGGATTGGGAAATATCTACGGCAACTCGAAGAGCGACTATTTCGGAAAGTCGAACTTCGGACAGATAGTCATCAAGGCGACCTATCTCTTTGATATTGTGAAGACTAAAAACGATAAAATAAAATAATACTATGTTTGAAGGACAACCGAAAGGATTATTCGCGCTGGCTCTCGCCAATACGGGAGAGCGCTTTGGTTATTACACCATGCTCGCAGTGTTCGCACTGTTTCTGAGGGCTAACTATGGATTGTCACCTGCTCTTGCCGGTACGATTTACAGTGCATTCCTCATGTTTGTGTATTTCTTCCCCCTGTTTGGTGGTATGCTTGCCGACAAGTTTGGCTTCGGCAAGATGGTGACCACGGGTATCATCATCATGTTCGCAGGTTATCTGCTGCTGAGTGTCCCCTTGGGTGGTGACACCTTTGCCCTTGTGGTGATGCTTGCTGCCCTGTTGCTGATTGGTTTTGGCACCGGACTCTTCAAGGGTAACCTTCAGGTGATGGTGGGTGACCTGTATAATGATCCGCAGTATAAGTACAAGCGTGACGCTGGTTTCTCGATCTTCTACATGGCGATTAATGTTGGTGCGTTGTTCGCTCCTACTGCCGCCATTAAGGTCAAGGAGTATGCGGAGACCACGTTAGGTTATAGCAGTAACGATGCCTATCACTTCTCCTTTGCCGTTGCTTGTGCGTCACTGATCCTGTCTATCGCTATCTATTGTATCTTCCGCTCTACCTTCCGTCATGCCGAGGGTGGTACGAAGAAAACGGCGCGGGTTGCAGATACCGCTGTCGAGGAGTTGTCAAAGGAGGAGACCAAGCAGCGTATCGTCGCTTTGTGTCTCGTTTACGCTGTGGTCATCTTCTTCTGGATGGCTTTCCATCAGAACGGTCTGTCACTGACATATTTCGCTGACGAGTTCACGGCAAACTCTGCCTCTGGCTTGCAGGCGATGTGTTTTGACGTATGGAACCTCGTTGCTGTCATCTTCATCGTCTATGGCTTGTTCTCTGCCTTCCATTCGAATACCGGCAAAGGTCGTCTCACCTCCCTTGTTGTTATCGCCCTTGCCGTCTGCTTCCTCTGCTTGCAGTATGACAGCGAGACGATCGTGAAGGTGTCAGCACCTATCTTCCAGCAGTTCAATCCCTTCTATGTCGTGGCGTTGACCCCAGTGTCGATGGCTATCTTCGGTGTGTTGGCGACGAAGGGTAAGGAGCCTTCTGCTCCTCGTAAGATCGCATACGGTATGATTGTCGCCGCTATTGCCTATGCCCTGATGGCATTCGGCTCTCTCGGCTTGCCCATGCCGCAGACAGAGATGGGTGCCGATGGTAATCCTGTTGCCGTGCATGTGGCTGATGTGACACCTAACCTGTTGATTACCGTTTACCTCGTTCTGACCTTTGGGGAATTGCTGTTGTCGCCCATGGGTATCTCTTTCGTGTCGAAGGTAGCTCCTCCCAAATACAAAGGAATGATGATGGGTGGCTGGTTTGTTGCTACCGCAATCGGTAACCAGCTCGTAGTTGTCGGTGGTCTGCTGTGGGGTGCCGTTCCCCTCTGGCTCTGCTGGAGTGTGTTCCTTGCCGTCTGTCTGCTCGCCGCTGTATTCATGTTCGTCATGATGAAGCGTTTGGAGAAGGTATGTTAAATCTTCTGTTAGCATCATTCCTCACGTTAGTAGAACTGAATTGCGAGAATCTCTTTGATTGTCGTCACGATACGTTGAAGCAGGATACCGAGTGGTTGCCTGCTTCAACACGTCATTGGACCCCCTCCCGTTACTGGCGGAAGGTCAACGGTATTGGACAGACCATTCTCTCTTGTCAGGAGGAGGGTGTGCCCGACCTCGTCGCTTTGGTCGAGGTGGAGAACGACTCCTGTCTCTTCGACCTCACCCGTAAGTCGCTGCTGCGCCATGCGGGGTATCAGTATCTGATGACGGAGTCACCCGATGTGCGTGGCATCGATGTCGCCTTGCTCTATCAGCCTTTTAAGTTTCGTCCCCTTTGCTACGACTATTTGACTGTTGAGCCTTTGGAAGGGATGCGTCCTACCCGTGATATCCTCTATGTCGAAGGGGAGTATATCACTGGTGACACCCTGCATGTCTTCGTGGTTCATGCCCCCAGTCGCTTTGGGGGAGAGAGGGCGACACGACCCAATCGTCAGTTAGTTGCCGATAGGTTGGTGCAGACCATCCGGCAGTTACCACCTGATGCGAAGGTCATCGTGGTGGGTGACTTCAACGATGACGCTGAGGCTCCAGCCTTGCGCTATCTGGAGAGTCATGCGTTGCGGAACATCACTCGTGGGGCAAAAGGAACGCATGGCGCTGAGGCTACCTACCGCTATCTGGGTGAGTGGGGGAGTATCGACCATGTCTTTGTCAGTCCTGTGTTGCTCGACCATATCGAGCAAGCATATATCAACGATGCACCCTTCCTGTTGGAAGAGGATACGAAATACGGAGGGGTCAAACCCCTCCGTACCTATCAAGGACCGCGTTACCGGCATGGTTTCAGTGATCATCTGCCTTTAGTTGTCCGTTTCCAGTTCTGAAATCACCTGTCGACTTAGAGTCGGCAGGTTTGTTGATCTTACTTGATATTCGGCTCCTCCAGACCGATACCCTTCTTCTTGTCAACGACCTTCAGGATGAAACCGAGGATAAGGGCGGCAACACCTAAGCAGGCGAGCATCACCAAGGGAGCGGTATAGTCTAACTCCGTAGCACTGGCTCCCTCGGGGTTGGTGGCATCCAATACCTTACCAATCAGCAGTGGGAACAACCAGAGACCGATGTTCTGAATCCAGAAAATCAGGGCGTAGGCGGAACCAATCACCTTGGCATCAACCAACTTAGGAACGGAGGGCCACAATGATGCCGGTACCAAAGAGAAGGAGGCTCCTAATACCAGGATAGTGGCATAGGCTACGATGACACCGCCAACAGCACTGCCCTTGAACAACGGCAGGATGAAGGCGAAGGTCAGGTGACAGCCAATCAACAGCAAGGAACCTAAGATTAGCATGGATACTGCCTTGCCGTGATTGTCGAGATAGTTGCCCAAAATGGGGGTGATGAGCACGGCAAGCAAGGGGAATACAGCAAAGATACTCTCTGCCGTCTGCCGCATGAAGCCCATATAGCAATAGGTAATGAGGGCAAGGATAGAGATGCCTAACAGGGTATACTTCATGTTGGTCTTCTTCTGGAAGTTAGAGGCAAAACCTGCGGCAGCCACCAACAGCATGATGAAATACTGTACGATGGTGACAGAGGGATTTGCCCAGAAGGAGTCGGCACCCGGCTCTGTCAGGGTCAGGTTACACTGCAGCATGTTCACGGCATACTTCTGGAAGGGGAAGATAGCGGAGTAGTAGAGTACACACAACAAAGCAACGAGCCAGAAACCGCTGTCGCTGAGGATCTTACCGATGTCGCTGACCTTGAAGGGATCGTCTTTCTCCTCAGCCTCACCCGTCTGGGCGTCGAGTTCCTTATCCATGAAGAAATAGACAATCGTCATGATGAGGGCGATACACATCAGGACCACGCCAAAGGCTACACTACGGCTGACACTCACCTCACCACCTAACTTAGCGAAGAACGGGGAAAAGATCATACAGGTGGCGACACCTAAGCGAGCCAGTGCCATCTCGGAACCCATGGCAAGTGCCATCTCACGACCCTTAAACCATTTCACGATACCACGGCTGACGGTGATACCAGCCATCTCACAACCACAGCCGAAGATCATGAAACCGCAGGCGGCAAACTTGGCGGAGGCAGGCATGCCCTGATAGAAGGGGGATACTCCTAACTCGTCGAAGACGGGGATGTAGTTGAGGTTGTTGGTAAACCAAGTCTCCAGTCCACTGCCCATAAAGCCCTCGCTGACAGCGTACCACTTCACGCAGGCACCGATGAACATGACGGATGCGGAGAGTCATCTTGTCAAGGATGATACCGGCGAAGATGAGGAAGAACACGAATACGTTAAGGAACACCTCAGAGCCCTGCATGGTACCAAAGGCGGTGGAGTCCCAGCCACGGGTATCCTGCATCAGGTCCTTGATAGGCGAGAGGATGTCCATGAAGATGTAACTGCAGAACATGGCGAGTGCCAACAGCAGCAACGCGGTCCACCGCATGGCGGCGGAGTCTCTCAAAGTTTTTTCAATTGCTTGTGACATAATTTCTTTTATTATTTTTTTGTTGTTTCGATATTCGTTATCTCGTTATCTCGATATCTCGACATGGCGATATCTCGACGGGTTGTTATTTCGAGAGTTTGGTCTTTGTCAGTTTGGCGGCTTTCGTCTCCGACTGGGGGGAGAGTTTCCCTTTCAGGTATTGCTCCATGATCAGTCCTGCGATGGGAGCAGCCATATCCGCACCGAAGCCACCATGCTCCACATAGACACTGATGGCTATCTTCGGGTCGTTCATGGGAGCGAAACCGATGAAGGCAGAGTGGTCGGCACCAGGGTTCTCCACCGTTCCCGTCTTGCCACAGACAGGGTAGGTGGTACGCAGACTGGTCGCCGTCCCTTTCTCGACGGCAAGACGCATACCTTCTATGACAGGAGCATAGACACTGGCATCCACCTTGGTATGTCGCTTGGTCAGGTACCGTTTGTTCTTCGTGTCCTTATGGATATGAGGGACATAGTACCACCCGCGGTTGGCTATCGTCACGGCAAGGTTGCAGAGTTGCAAGGGGGTAAGGGTGATATCCCCCTGTCCCATACCAGCCCACCAGATGGTCTTACCGTCCCATCCGTTCTTATAACGGCGGTTCAGGTAGTCGGCACCGGCAAGTAGTCCGCCTTGCTCTCCTTGTATGTCGATATGCATCGGACCGCCCAGTCCCATGCTCTGCATATAACTGCGCCAGGTGGTAATCGCCTCGTTCTTGTCCTCGTAGACGAAGTTGTCATTAATCATCTGTGCGAAGGTGACGAGAAACCACGAGTTGCAACTCTGGGCAATGGCATCTTTTAACTTGAGGGGGGAACGGTGCTGGTGACAGCCCACGCGGATATTTCCGTCGATGAATCCTTTGTTGCAGTCTACCGTTGTCTCTGCCGTCACAATCCCCTCCGACAGCAGGGTCAGTGCCTGGGCGGGTTTGATGGTAGAGCCGGGAGCCTGAGGCTTGGCGATAGCCTGTCGGACGTCATGTCCGTTAGGGGTGTTGGTGGCGATACACAATATCTCCCCATTGGCAGGATTGATGGCAACGATACTGCCCGTCTTTCCCTGTAACAGTCGCTCACCCAATTGCTGCAACATAGGACGAAGCGTCAGGGGACCGTCCGTAGGCAGCCCCTGTGACCACAAGGGTATGCTAACTGATAAGAAGAGAAACAGGAACTTTAGTCTTTCAGCCATCGATCCAGCCAGTTAAAGAAGGTACGCTGCCACAGAATACCGTTCTGTGGTTTCAATACCCAGTGGTTCTCATCAGGGAATATCAATAACTCGGCAGGAATCCCTTTCATACGTGCCGCATTGAAAGCAGCCATACCCTGTGTGTAGTTGATGCGATAGTCTTTCTCACCATGGATACAGAGGATCGGCGTGTCCCAGTTCTCGACATATTTATGTGGGGAGTCATGGTACGTCTTCTTGGCGTTCGGCATCTGTGGACGGTGCCAGTAAGCCTCGTCATACTCCCAGTTGGAGAACCAGTTCTCCTCAGTCTCTAAGTACATGGCGGCAAGGTTAAAGGCTCCGTCATGGGAGATGAACGCCTTGAAACGCTTGTCGTGATGACCGGCGAGATAGTAGACACTGAAACCTCCGAAGGAGGCACCCACAGCACCAAGGCGGTCTTTGTCCACGAAGGGCAGGTTCTCTGCGGCATCATCGATGGCGGCAAGATAGTCGCTCATACACTGTCCTGTCCAGTCGCCACTGACCTCCTCTTTCCATTCCTGTCCGAAGCCAGACAGTCCGTGGCGGTTAGGAGCCACCACGACATAGCCGTTTGCCGCCATCATCTGGAAGTTCCAGCGATAGCTCCAGAACTGGGAGACAGGAGTCTGTGGTCCTCCCTCACAGAAGAGCAGGGTGGGGTATTTCTTGCCTTCCTCATAATTGGCAGGCAGTACGATCCATACCAGTTCCTCCTTACCGTCGGAGGTCTTGACCCAACGCTGCCGTACCTCACCGAAGGTCAGCTGGTCGAGGATATGCTTGTTCTCATAAGAGATCTGTTCGATGGCACTCTCTACGATATGGTGGGTACCGGGTGTTCCGTCCAAAGGCTGTTTTGCCACTTTAAATGGGGTAACCCTGTAAATATCGGTGGGAGCGGAAAGACTCTGACGGGTGGCAATAAGGTGCTTACCGTCATTCGCCAGTTGCAGACTGGTCCAGTCGCCCCAGCTCTCCGTGAGTTGTTTCACCTCACCCTTCCAGTTGACACAGTACATATTATTGCAGCCATGCCATACACTGATGAAATATATCTGTGCCATCTTATCCTTCTGTGATGCCCAGCAGAACGCCTCTACATCACTCTTCCAGTTGACATAACGCTTGATGCCTGTCGCCATCTCATAGATACACAGGCGGTTGAGGTCTGCCTCGTAACCGTCACGCTCCATCGACTGCCAGGCGATATACTTACCGTCAGGAGAGAACTGCGGGTTCTGGTCGTAGCCCACATTATTCTTCAGGTTCTCCGGCGCATTGACTGCCTGAATCTTCAAAGTACGGGTGGGATCATTGGCAGGAGCCTTATAGTCGGCAGGCTTGCAGAGATTGGTAGTCTTACGCGTACCTATATTATATAAGTAGATATCTGAGTCGGTGGAGATAGAATACTCCAGTCCTATCTTCTTGCGACAAGTATAGGCGATGGTCTTGGAGTCAGGACTCCAGGCAAGTTGCTCAATACCGCCAAACGGTTCCATGGGGCATTCGAAAGGCTCTCCCTCAAGGATGTCAGTCATCTCCGAGGAAATCATTTCTAATTTCTCATTTCTAATTTCTAATTTTGCCAGATAGGGGTGCTGGATGCTCTCCACATAGTGGTCCCAGTGGCGGTACATCAAGTCGGTGACACGACGACCGGTAGCCTTGGGCAGGTCGTCGGGATTCTCCTTGATAATCTCATGGAAGGGAATACTCTTGATGATGATCACATGCTGACGGTCGGGAGAGAACTTAAACCCCTCGACCTGTCCGTCGGTCTTTGACAACTGCTTGCGCTCTGAGCCGTCAGCCTTCATGGACCATATCTCTCCACCAGAGAGGTAGGCAATAGTATTGGCATCCAGCCATGTCGGGTCTGTCTCACTCTTCGAGCCATTCGTCAACTGCTTGTTGTGCTTGCCGTCAGCATCCATCAGACAAATCACCTGTTGACTTTTATTTTCCTTGACACTATAATAGCCCACCTGGTACACCACCTGTTTTCCGTCAGGTGATGCCTTCACGGTGCCGATACGTCCCATAGCCCAAAGAGCCTCTGGGGTCATCATGCGACTGGTTAGTTTAATACTACTCTTTCCTATTCTCACTTCTTCTTGTGCCTTGCTCGTGGTAGGCATGAGTGTCATTGCCAGTGCCACAATAGTCAGTATTTTCTTCATAGTGGGGGCAAAGTTACGAAAAA
>CAJONQ010000084.1 GCA_905235835.1 uncultured Prevotella sp. | reverse complement strand
GGGACAGATGTACCACTGTGAGGTGGATGACTTCTATCTCATCCCTACCGCTGAGGTGCCTGTCACCAATATCTATCGTGACGTGATCCTCGACGAGGCACAACTGCCGATTAAGAACTGCGCATACACAGAGTGTTTCCGTCGTGAGGCTGGTTCCTATGGCAAGGATGTACGTGGTCTGAACCGTTTGCATGAGTTCTCGAAGATTGAGATCGTACGCATCGACAAACCTGAGCACTCCAAGGAGAGCCATAAGGAGATGCTGGAGCATGTGGAGGGACTGCTGAAGAAACTGGAGCTCCCCTACCGCATTCTGTTGCTCTGTGGCGGCGACCAGTCGTTCACCTCTTCTATCTGCTATGACTTCGAGGTGTTCTCTGAGGCTCAGAAACGCTGGTTGGAGGTATCGTCTGTCTCTAACTTCGACACCTATCAGGCTAACCGCCTGAAGTGCCGTTACCGTCGTGCCGACAACAAGAAGATAGAGCTGTGTCATACGCTGAACGGTTCTGCCCTTGCCTTGCCACGTATCGTAGCAGCTATCCTGGAGAACAACCAGACGGAGAACGGTATCAAGATTCCTGCAGCACTGGTTCCTTATACCGGATTTGAAATCATCGATTAATTATTAACTTAAAAACTAGTAATATGGACAAGAAACAAAAGTTTGTAATCACGATTAATCGTGAACTAGGCAGCGGTGGTCGTACCGTAGGCAGGAAATTAGCAGAAAAGCTCAACGTATCTTTTTATGACAAGTTGTTAATCCGTGAACTGCAGAAGAAATTTAATCTCTCTGTTGACGAGATTGAGAAGATGAAGGCCGACAAGCACCAGTGGTGGACTGAGTTCAAGAAGGTGTTTGCTGCTACAGCTCAAAATCAGAATGAGCTTTGGTATTACCAGATGATGACTACCGGTTCTGAGATTGACTTCGTGACCACTGACGACATGTTTGAGGCAGAGAAGGAAATCCTTTTGAAAATTGCAGATGAGGAGTCATGCATCATTGCCGGCCGTTCAGGTTTCTTCGTATTTGCCAACCATCCTAACCATCTGAACGTTTTAATTCAAGCCCCCATGAAGCATCGTGTAGAGCGTATCATGCAGAAGCAGGAACTTAGTATGGAAGAAGCTGAGAAGGCTATCAAAAAGGTTGACGACATGCGCGAGACATACGTGAAGAAATACACTGGAACTTCTCGTTACGACACCCACAATTATGACCTGGTCATCAATATGGAAGGAAAAACAGAGGATGAAGCCGTTGACTTGATCCTCTCATATATAGGTTAAAATGAATAAAATTGTAAGAAAAGAGCAATTCTCAGAGAAAGTGTTCCTCTTCGAAATGGAAGCTCCTCTGATTGCCAAGAGCCGCAAGGCTGGTAACTTCGTCATCGTACGTGTTGACAAGAAAGGTGAGCGCATGCCGCTGACCATTGCCGGTGCCGATATCGACAAAGGTACCATCACACTGGTGGTACAGATGGTCGGACTGTCATCTAAGAAGTTGTGTGCGTTGAATGTGGGCGACTTTGTCGCTGACGTGGTAGGACCATTGGGTAATCCCACTCATATCGAGAAATATGGTACCGTCGTATGTGCCGGTGGTGGACTGGGTGTCGCACCTATGCTGCCTATCATCCAGGCACTGAAAGCTGCAGGCAACCGAGTGCTCTCCGTGATGGCAGGTCGCTCCAAGGACCTCATTATTTTAGAGGACAAGGTGCGTGAGTCGTCTGACGAGGTGATCATCATGACCGATGACGGTAGCTATGGTGAGAAGGGTGTAGTGACCGTCGGTATTGAGAAATTCATCCAGCAGGAGCCACATGTCGACAAGGTTTTTGCCATCGGCCCTCCTATCATGATGAAATTCTCCAATCTGACAGCCCAGAAATACAATATCCCTTGTGAGGTGAGCCTCAACACCATCATGGTTGACGGTACAGGAATGTGCGGTGCTTGTCGTCTGACGATTGGCGGCAAGACGAAGTTCGTCTGCATCGACGGTCCTGAGTTCGACGGTGCTTTGGTTGACTGGGACGAGATGTTCAAGCGTATGGGAACCTTCAAGCGTGCCGAGCAAGAGGAGTTAGAACATTACGAGGAGCACCTATCCTCCGATAACACTATAGCCACTATAGAAACTAAAGAAACTATAGGCACTATAGAAACTAAAAAGACCACCGACCCCATCGAAGTTCTCACCGACCGCAACGCCCCATGGCGTGAGGAGATTCGCAAGAGCATGAAACCCAAGGAGCGCACGGCTATCGAGCGTGTCATCATGCCTGAGTTGGATCCTGTCTATCGTGCTACGACTCGTACAGAGGAGGTGAACATCGGACTGACCAAGGAAATGGCAATGACGGAGGCTAAGCGTTGTCTCGACTGTGCGAAGCCTACTTGTGTGGAGGGATGTCCTGTCAATATTAATATTCCTTCTTTCATCAAGAATATCGAGCGTGGACAGTTCCTCGCCGCTGCCAAGGTGCTGAAGAACACCTCGGCACTGCCTGCCGTCTGTGGTCGTGTTTGTCCGCAGGAGAAACAGTGTGAGAGCAAGTGTATCCACCTGAAGATGAACGAGCCAGCTGTAGCCATTGGCTATCTGGAGCGTTTTGCTGCCGACTACGAGCGTGAGAGTGGCAACATCAGTCTGCCAGAGATTGCTCCTGCCAACGGTATCAAGATTGCCGTCGTTGGTTCTGGTCCTGCCGGACTGTCGTTTGCTGGCGACATGGTGAAGAAGGGTTACGATGTCTATGTCTTTGAGGCACTGCATGAGATTGGTGGTGTATTGAAATATGGTATTCCAGAGTTCCGTCTGCCCAATAAGATCGTAGACGTGGAGATTGAGAACCTCGCTAAGATGGGTGTTCACTTCCAGACCGATGTCATCGTGGGTAAGACGATCAGCGTAGAGCAGTTGGAGAAACAGGGCTTCAAGGGTATCTTCGTAGGCTCTGGCGCAGGTCTTCCTAACTTCATGAATATTCCGGGTGAGAACGCTATTAATATCATGTCGTCAAACGAGTATCTGACTCGTGTCAACCTGATGGATGCCGCTAACCCAACGACAGACACACCTATCAACCTTGGTAAGAACGTGTTGGTAGTCGGTGGTGGTAATACAGCCATGGACTCTTGTCGTACGGCAAAGCGCCTGGGTGGTAATGTCACCCTCGTATATCGTCGTTCCGAACAGGAGATGCCAGCACGTCTGGAGGAGGTGAAGCATGCCAAGGAGGAGGGTATCAACTTCCTGACCTTGCACAATCCCATCGAGTATCTTGCCGATGAGAACGGTGC
This sequence comes from uncultured Prevotella sp., assembly GCA_905235835.1. GTDB lineage: Bacteria > Bacteroidota > Bacteroidia > Bacteroidales > Bacteroidaceae > Prevotella. The sequence continues at coordinate 6,473 of CAJONQ010000084.1, read as the reverse complement.
CGTCAAGGCTGCTGTCCTTCAAGTGATGGAACTGGGTGAGCCTGATGCTTCTGGTCGCCGCAGTCCTGTTCCTGTAGAGGGTAAGACAGTGACACTGGATGTCGATCAGGTCATCGTCGCCGTTGGTGTATCCCCCAACCCACTCGTTCCGAAGTCTATCGAAGGATTGGAGCTGGGTCGCAAGAATACCATCGTGGTCAACGAGGGTATGCAGTCAGCCCGCAGCGAGATTTTCGCCGGTGGCGATATCGTTCGTGGCGGTGCTACCGTGATTCTGGCTATGGGCGACGGTCGTCGTGCCGCTGCCAACATGGATGAATACCTGCAAGCTCAGTAGTCATGAACGGACTTTATACGATTATTCTGCTCATACTAAGTAATGTGTTTATGACACTTGCTTGGTATGGGCATTTAAAATTATCGGAAACGGGTGTCAGCAGCAACTGGCCCCTCATCGGTGTCATCGCCTTCTCATGGATGATTGCCTTCTTTGAGTATTGCTGTCAGGTACCAGCCAACCGCATGGGCTTTGAGGGCAACGGCGGTCCCTTCACCTTGGTACAACTGAAAGTGATTCAGGAATGTATCTCACTGGGGGTCTTTGCCGTCATCGCTAATATCATGTTCCAAGGACAGAACTTACAATGGAACCATATCCTTGCATTCTTCCTGATTATCTGTGCGGTCTATCTCGTATTTATGAAATGAACGTAGGGCAACGACTTCAAGAAAGATTTCGAAAAGCCCTGCGAGACTATCGTTTGATTGATGATGGAGACAAGATTCTGGTAGGGTTGTCAGGGGGAAAAGACTCTCTCTGCCTATTGGAGTTATTGGCACGTCAGTCTAAGATATTCTTTCCCAAGTTCTCTGTCGAGGCAGTACATGTCCGCATGGAGAATATCCAGTATGAGACGGACACTACCTACCTCCAGCAGTTTTGCGACAACCTTGATGTCCCCCTCCATATCATCACTACACGGTTTGAGACGGAGAAGGAAGGCAAAAAGTCTAAACCTGCTTGCTTTCTCTGTTCATGGCAACGTCGCAAACAATTGTTTAACCTTGCACAAGAGATAGGTTGTAAAAAGATTGCTCTCGGACATCATCAAGATGACATGATCCATACAGCACTGATGAACCTTACGTTCCAAGGACATTTCTCGTCCATGTCCCCATCGCTGAAGATGGATAAGATGCCATTAACGATCATCCGACCGCTTTGTCTCTGCGAGGAAGCGGACATCATTGAATATGCCGCTCAGCAGGGTTATCAGAAGCAATTGAAACAGTGTCCTTATGAGCACGACACCAATCGTACTTCCGTACAGGGATTGTTTGTACAGATGCAACAACTGAATCCCAAGGCACGCTATTCCATCTGGAACGCCTTGGAGTCGGTCTTTAAGACATCTGTCCTTATCCTTCTGTTATTGACACTTTCCATTTCTGTCTCCGCACAACGTAGTAAGAAAGCGAAACCAAAGGTGGAGCAACCAACGGAACAGACGGAGCGTATCAAACGGATGACGATGGCGACACAGCATATCATGTTCATCGATAGCATCGTCGTGGAGAAGAAGGATTTCCTGAAAGCCTACCACCTGTCGCCAGAGGCAGGACGGATAGCTCCCTACTCTACCTTTTTTCCCCATCAGTCTTCGCAAGCGCTCACTTTTATGAATGCACTGGGTAACCGTTGTTTCTTTGCGGAGAATGACAGTACGATGTCTACACAAGAACAATTACAACATCAATGGACCAGTACCGACTCTCTATCTGGTATTAATAGCGACAGACAGTTGCAACAGATTAATTATCCTTTTATGATGCCGGATGGGACGACACTCTATCTGGCGGCAAAGGGTCCTGAGAGTATCGGAGGGTATGATATCTTCATGACAACCTACGATGCGGCAGAAGGACACTACCTGAAACCAGAGAACATCGGGATGCCGTTTAACTCAACAGCCAACGACTATCTGTTTGCCATTGATGAATATAACCAACTGGGGTTCTTCGCCTCTGACCGCAACCAACCGGATAGTCTGGTATGTGTCTATACTTTTATTCCTGCGGATAAATACCAGACGTATGACGAGTCACAATATACACCTGAGCAGATAGCTTCTTTCGCCCGTATCGACAGCATCAGAATGACATGGGATAATAAGAAGGTACGACTGGATGCTCTCAAAAGACTAAAACAAGCAAAGAGAACTGATAAAATAGTGGTGGCTGACTTTGATTTTGTCATCAACGACCGTCTGACTTATCATCAGCTAAAAGATTTCAAGGCTAGTGGTAATCAAGGACGGTATCAGGAACTGGTCAAAATGCGTCAGCGTTACAATACGATCATCACGGCATTGGAGAAAGCCCGCAACTATTACCTCAAGACTAAGGGGGATGAGCATGTGGCACTTACTCGTGAGATTCGTGAAAACGAACAGGCACAGCACCAGTTATATCTTGCCATTCACCAACAAGAGAAAGTAATCCGACAAAAAGAGAATGAATATTTAACGAAACAGAAATAAAGCCTTATGACTAAAAGACATTTTCCAGAATCCGAACTCATCATCAACAACGATGGATCATGCTTCCATCTGCATCTGCGTCCTGAACAACTTGCCGACCGTGTCATCCTCGTAGGTGACCCAGGACGTGTAGAGACGGTTGCCTCACATTTCGATAGTCGTGAGTGTGAGGTCAGCAGTCGTGAGTTCCATGCTATCACTGGTATGTATCAAGGTAAGCGCATCACCGTCCAGTCGACGGGGATCGGTTGTGACAACATCGATATCGTTATGAACGAACTCGACACGCTGGTAAATGTTGACTATGAGACTCGTGAGGAGAAAGACGAGCATCGCAGCCTGACAATTGTACGTATTGGTACTTGTGGAGGATTGCAGCCTTTCACCCCTACGGGGTGTTTCGTTGCCTCTGTCAAGAGCATTGGCTTCGATGGACTACTCAATTATTATGCTGGACGGAATATGGTGTGTGACCTGAGACTCGAAGAGGCTTTCAAACAACACATGAAATGGAATCCCATCAAAGGTGCTCCTTATGTCGCTGTCGCCAACCCAAACCTCATCGACCAGATTGCCAAAGACGATATGGTACGTGGCTATACCATTGCTTGTGGCGGTTTCTACGGACCACAAGGTCGACGACTCCGTGCAGAGATCGAGGATCCTGACCAGAATGCCAAAGTGGAGTCGTTCGAATACGATGGCATGAAGATCTGTAACTTCGAGATGGAGTCCTCTGCTCTCGCTGGTATGGCTTCCCTCCTCGGACATCGTGCCATGACATGCTGTATGGTGATTGCCAACCGCTATACCACAGAGATGAATACGGAGTACAAGAACTCCATTGATACATTAATCCAGAAAGTTCTCGACAGAATTTGATGACTGGCAGAGGAAAGTATCCACAAGACTTTTCTGACTCAGAGTTCTTCTCTGGAGGAGAAGTGAGTCTATCGAATGATTTCCAAGAAATCAAGCAGATTTCAAGTTCTGTAAATGGCTATAGCGTAGTGTATCAGGCTCTGCGCATGGGTAAATGGCACATTCTGAAATGCCTTAAACCAGAATATTCTGACAAAAAAGAATATCGCACCTTGTTGCAGAAAGAGTTTGAATTGAGCTACCACCTGAATCATCCAAACATAGTTCGCACGCTCGGCATGGAGGAGGTAGTACCTTTGGGTACATGCATCGTGATGGAATACGTTGATGGACGAACTCTACGCCATGCTACAGAACAGGGATTGACAAAGAAACAGAGTCAGAAAATAGTCCTTCAGTTGTGTCAGGCGCTGAGTTACATTCACCAGCGACAAATTTTCCATCGTGACCTAAAGTTGGAGAACGTCATGTTAACATACAATGGTAATGATGTTAAACTCATTGATTTCGGATTGAGTGATGCCGATGAATATGCCATCTTAAAGCAACGGGCTGGCACTCTGAGATACACGGCACCGGAGTTACTGACAGACACTGGGAAATACAGTCCATGTACAGATATCTATGCACTGGGGATACTGATGCAAGAGTTGCCAAATCTTTCACTTAATATGAAGCGTGTGGCAAGACGCTGCTGTAAACATCTTCCTGAAGATCGTTACCAGACAGCGGACGCGGTGACTACAGCAATCGTACAGCAAAGACGGTTCCTTTTATTGCCAATACTGTTTGTTATCCTTTTTGCAACAGTGCTATTGTCAATATGGCTGCTGTTTTCACGCAAACCTCAAGACACATCAACTATGGGAAGGGATGCTGCGACATCGTCTGACGTCAGCCATGAGAAGATTAATGGATTACCACTGGCTTCTGCAGTATCTCCCGATGTGGCTTTCTTCCTGTCGCAGACTGACATTCCAAAAGATATACAGCACGAGCCTCGCTTCGTTCACTTGGCAGAATACGCATATTCCATCACCATGCACTTTATGAAAACGCAAAGTATCAATGCCAATGCGGAACGGGAGGCCTTCGGCTATGTGAAGAAGGAAATCGACAAAACGATGGGAAACGACAAGGATTTAGCCGACAAATACCTGCGATACCTTGACGTGTTGACACAAATTATAGCAGAAGACTATCGTCAAGAGTATCTTAGTCAATCGGCAAGCGGTGGGAATACTCCTAACAAGGAGATTCTGCATCGCATCGATAAGTATGCAGAGGAGATGGTTCCATTTCTTTATAGGATAACCAACTTAGCCGACACCGGTCCTTCTACGACCAACGAGAAGGAAGTCTTAACTGACATGGAACGGCAAGTGGAGCACTTCGTAGGCAAAGACTCCCCCTTCTACTCCACCTATATAAAACACGCTCACGCCGCTGCCCAAAAGATAATGAGCGAACGGCGTGAACTGTGGAAGGCAAGTGGGCAATGGAGCGAGTAGCAGCCGTTCTGTATGTTACGGTACATTTTTATGGAACGTGAAGCGTCCCATATCTTCTGTCTCGAAACTCATTTCGGAGTCAGACACTTTTAGATCCAAGAAGCCCGTATCTTCGTCTGTCTGTTTGTATTGGTGAAACAAGTTCTGAAGGATTTCTTTCTTCGCTTCCTTTGCCATTTCTTCCTTTGGACTGCGTAGGGTCGATGTGATATACTCCATCGACGCCGCTTCATATTCTAGTTGGTCGAGAGCGTGGTCAAATGAAATGTCGATGTCGTTTTCGTCAACATCCACTGCAAGGGTGCTCATATTATAATAAAGGTAAAGGTCACCTGCCAAGACCTCATAGCGCCCCTCAATGCGACTGCGATACTTACAAACCATCGTCCCATCATCATCTGAGATGTGCATCTTCCCATCCAAAACTTCGGTAAAAGTGCCGTTGTCATTTTCGCTATTTTCATTATAACTAAATTCCAACGTCTCATTGACATGCTCCTTTGAGCCGTCATCATACGACACGTTGTAACCACCTGTCCAAGCACCATCCAACAGTTTTGCCATTTCGCTATCCTTACAGGACACGAAGACAGCAGTCAATGCTGCCCATAACAATAACTTATTCATTGCGGTATTTCCTTTCTAATAACACTAGTGTCCCAAAAAATCAATCAAATTGCTCATCTATTGATAGAACGTATTCATCGCCATAGTCATTCCATATAACAATACCATATTTATCCTCATCAGACCAGTCTTGACCGCTATTGCCTCGGTGATTTATTAGTTTATAACCTTTAGAGGTAAGTTGTGAATACCATGCCTTGAATACTGATTCGTCAAAGGCATTGATATAAAAATAGCCATTATCACTAATGTAAATATAACTGCTTTGGGCGGACTTGGACATGACTTCATATCCATCTTTGATACGACCTAACTTACAATTTTTAGCCCAATATTCATCATGTTCGTAAGTCCCTACGGAATCAGAGAACTCTATTGTTCCACGATCTGTGCCGACGTATTCATATCCATGTTCTACGAGAAAACGCTGTTTCTTATCTGGAAGCCCTTCCAATTGCCTCAAAGTTATAGCATCATCTACCGATAATATTCCATATGGTGTATTTATGCTTTCCATATCTTCCAATGGATTTTCTGCGGAAACACTATCAATGAGTTGCTCTGTATCAACAGCTACAGCATCCTCACTTTCATCATCAGGTATGAGCAAACTGATTACAAGCAGAGCAGCCCAGATACACGCAACACCTATCAAGACTTTTTTCCAAAGGCTCATGCCCTTTTTGGCTGGTTGATAATCCGTGGTATGAGACACCACGGTTTCTTTTTTATGACTATGCTTGAAGAAAGTTGGCTCATCACAATATGGGCACACTTCCGCCGTTTCGTCTATCATTTCCAGACATATCGGGCATCACTAGTGTCTCTTAATATATGTTAATTATATTTGAAGTCAAAATAGAGTTGTCCATCATCCGGCTTGGCAGCCTCCCTGAGAGGCTTGAGCAAGTCT
>CAJONQ010000083.1 GCA_905235835.1 uncultured Prevotella sp. | reverse complement strand
TTAACTGTTCTGTACATACGCGCCATCTGCTTGATAAACAAGATGGTTGACTCACGGGGCTGAATTAAGTTTTCTTGAGTAGAAATATGCATAGGCAATATATTTAAATGTTCCTACTTTTGAAACGTACAGCCAAATTGTTTTATTTTGCTATTAACATTATTTATTTAATAGTATACGACTCCATGTCTTTCATCCCATTGAGGAAATCACGTGCCGCCATTCGTTTCTTGCCTGCCAGTTGTAATTCTTCAATGGCAAGCCACTCGTCTGCGACAGCCACCATCAGTGTTTTCCCATCTATGGAAATACACCCTTGCTCTGCCGTTGTCTTGATTCCTGTCTTACGGGTCTTGAAGATTTTCAAGATGGTCTCTTTACCGTCAGTGGCGACCAATGTGGTCCATGCGCCAGGATAGGGACTCAGTCCGCGAACGAAGTCATACACATGTTTTGCCGTCTTCGCCCAGTCTATCTCACAAGTCTCTTTGAAGATTTTAGGAGCAGGATTCAAAGTGGTGAGAGGTGAGAGGTGAGAGGTGAGAGATATGTCTTCCTGAGAAACCGTTTCGGGATGACCGTCAGCAGCGATGATACGCTCTAATGTTTTCAGACAGATATCCGCACCAAGATGCATCAGACCGTCATAGACATACTCCACATCGGCATCGTCAGGAATATCGAAAGGTAGTTGCATGATGATACGCCCTGTATCAATGTCATGGTCGAGGAAGAAGGTGGTCACGCCCGTCTGTGTCTCCCCGTTAATCACCGCCCAATTGATGGGAGCCGCACCACGATACTGCGGTAGCAAAGCGGCATGCACATTGAATGTGCCATATTCAGGCATTGCCCATACAATTTCCGGCAGCATACGGAAAGCCACCACCACTTGCAGGTTTGCCTGATAAGCGCGTAACTGCTCTATGAACTCCGGGTCTTTCATCTTCTCGGGTTGTAACACGGGGAGTCCTTTCTCCAAGGCATACTGCTTAACGGCAGACGGCTGTAATACCGACCCATGACGCCCCACGGGTTTGTCTGGTTGTGTCACCACCGCCACCACATGATACCCATTCTCCACCAAAGTCTTCAGCGTCTCAACCGCAAACTCCGGCGTTCCCATAAATATGATTCGTAAATCTTCTTTCTTCATACTAACCAATCCTTAATCCTGACTAAAATCATGCACCATCTTTCGATAGGCACTATACATTCGTTTACGGGAGATATACCCTTTCAGATGTCTGTCCCCATCCAACACAGGAAGCCAGTCTGCCTGTGTCCGCTCAAAGGTACGCATCACCTCTGTCATCGAAGTACCGTCATCCAATACCGCGGCGGGAGCCGTCATCAACTGACTCGCCTTGAAATGATGGTATAACTCCGTACGGAACACGACATGGCGTATCTTGACGATATTGATCTCTCCCAACAGGCTACCAGCGGCATCCACGACAGGCAGGACACTATGACGTGAACGGCTGATCTTATGTACCATCTGTCCCAGTTCCATATCCGCATCCACACCCTGATAGTCACGGTCAATGACGGAGTCGAGACTCATCAAGGTCAGTACGGCATGGTCGGTATGATGGGTAATGAGTTTCCCTTGTCGTGCCAGTCGCATACCATAGATACTATGAGGCTCAAAGATAATAATCGTGAGATAGGCAAATACCGATACGATCATCAATGGCACAAAGAGATTATATCCACTGGTTATCTCCGCTATCAGGAAGATACCCGTCAATGGGGCATGCATCACACCAGACATCACACCAGCCATTCCCAGCAAAGCGAAGTTCTTCTCTGGTACATATACTCCTATCTGATGTATGTTCCACAAACGGGAGAACAGAAAACCTGTAAAGCATCCTATGAACAAGGAGGGGGCAAATGTACCACCGCATCCGCCGCCACCATTCGTTGCACTGGTAGCAAAGACCTTCGTGAAGAGCACCAAGGCAAGGTAGCCTATCAGGAATTCATGATGCCCGTAGAAGAGCGAGTTGTCCAGTATCTGGTTCCAGTCTGCCTCTGTCTTACCATTCAGAAGAAGATTGATGGAATGATAGCCTTCTCCGTAAAGTGACGGAAAAAGGAAGATGAGCATACTCAAGATGACACCACCTATCAACAGTCGCACATAGGGTTTATCCTTGAAACGGGCGAACATATCCTCACAGGCATTCATCGTTCGGATGAAATAGAGACTTACCAGTCCGCAGCAGATACCCAACAATATCGTGGCAGGAACTCGCTGTACCGTCCAGTCGCTGTCAAGATGAAAGGTGAACAGTACCGCGTTGCCACTGAAGATATAAGTGAAACATGTCGCCGTCACACAAGATATCAGGATTGGCAACAGAGATGCCATCGTCAAGTCGATCATCAGTACCTCCAATGTAAATACCAGTCCTGCTATCGGAGCTTTAAAGATACCAGCAATAGCACCTGCAGCACCACATCCAACCAAGGTCATCAGTGTCTTGCTGTCAAGTTTGAACAACTGTCCTAAATTCGAGCCGATGGCTGAACCTGTCAGTACAATAGGTGCCTCGGCACCCACAGAACCTCCAAAGCCGATGGTGATTGCCGATGCGATGACCGACGACCATGTATTGTGTGCTTTTAACCGCGACTTCTTTGAGGAGATGGCATAGAGAATACGGGTAATACCATGCGAGATATTGTCCTTCACGATATGGCGGACAAAGAGAGAGGTTAGATAGATACCGATAACGGGATAGACCAAATACAGCCAGTTGTAACTCGTGACAGAGAACTGTCCTGTCAACAACGCGACAATCTGATTGATCATGCCGTGCAGGACATAGGCTGCGACAGCAGCAAACAAACCTACGAAGAAAGCGAGGACAAGCAAGAACATCCTGTCGCTCACATGTTCCACGCGCCATTCATGCAGTCGTTGCAACCACGTCGGTCTTTTCGTTTCTGAAACTTTATCCATTCGCAGGTACAAAGGTACAAAAATTTCGATTAAACGAGTAAAGAAGAAAATATTTTCTTCTGTCGAGTGTGAGAAATCGTATCTTTAACACGCCTTGTACCTTTAGGTCATAGAAATATATTCAATAAGTAAACGAAAAACAGAAGAAAAAACTTGTTTTTTTACTTTATTTATTATCTTTGCAACAAAAATTTAGTATAATGAAAAGGAATATTGTTATAGTAGAAATCGTTTCCACGGGATTTAATTATGTGGAGGATGTGTTGGCTCGCGGATATCAGCCCGTAGTGGTAGAGGCTTTATATCCAGGAACAGAAGAGGATCGTGCTCCGTTCCTTGAAGCACAGGAGATAGCGCGTCAGCGACTTCCAGAGGGAACACCATGTATCAGGGCCAATAAGGATTATAATGTTATTTTGGAACAGGTACGGAAATACAATCCTATTATCGTTGTAGCAGGTAGTGAGTTCGGTGTCGAGCTGGCTACCCATCTGGGCTCCGACCTTGGTCTTCCGAGCAACCCTTGGTCGATTATCAGTAAGATGACGCGGAAGAATGAGATGCAGCAGGCACTCGCTGATTATGGTATTCGCTCCATACGCGGAAGGGTTGTCCATAGTGTGGAAGAGGCTGAGGCCTTCTACAAGGAACTGAACACGACCAATACCGTCATCAAACGTGTACGAGGTGCCGGCACACTGGGTGTGCATCTCTGTGATGGGTATGACGAACTGATGGAGGCCGTGCGTAAGGAGCTTGCGAATTCCGCCAGTGACGAGCATGTGGGTGACATTCTTATGCAGGAACGTATCATCGGCAAAGAGTATATTGTCAATACTGTGTCGTGTGCAGGCAAGCATCGCCTGGTGTCGATGGGCTTCTATGACAAGTTACATATGAACGGCAGTAATATCTATAACTACATGGAGACGGTGACACGTCTGGGTGTAGGTGAGTCTGCCATCGTGCGCTATGCCTACGACGTGCTGGATGCCATCGGTATCCAGTATGGTCCCGTACATGGGGAGTTTATGGTAGATGAGAAGGGACCGGTACTCATTGAGATTAACTGCCGTCCTATGGGGGCTGGTCAGACGCGCCAGTTTCTGGAGAAGATTTATGGTCAGCATGAGACGGACTCTGCCCTCGACTCTTACCTCGACCCCGTCAAGTTCGAGCAGGAACGCTTGAAGCCGTACCGTCCGCCGCGTAAGGGTATCATCAAATGGTTTATCCTGCCTAACGACGTCACGCTGGAGTCGGCTCCCGTCCTACAACTGGTGCGCCAGTTGCCCAGTTACTGCTTTGGTGTTTTTGAGCGACTGGGGCGTGAGCCTTTCCTGACCTGTACCCGTGACTTGGAGACCACTGGTGGGGCGGTCTATCTGGTTCATGATGATGAACGTGTAGTACAGGAAGACTGTGCCTTCCTGCACATGCTGGAGATGCAATATCCTGAGATGCTCTTTAACCAGATCAGGACTGCAAGACCACCCCATGCCTCACGTATTCCGCTTGAAGAACTCATGCAGGAAGCCGACTGTCATGGTTCTACACTGGTGTTCAGCGATACCAAGACGGAGTTTCCTGGTGCTGTCGTTGTCAACAGCAAAGGTCTTTCCTCCGCGTATGATTGTTACAATAACCTCCTTCTTGACCTCACCTGCCCTGAGACCTTTGCCGATACGGAGAGTATCATCCAGCAGATTTTCATGTTCTTGGGCAAAGCATGTGAAGGCGGTCGTGTATTGGTTCCAAAGAGCACTTATTGTCACCTTCCTTATGGTGCAACCGGTATGGAAATACTCCTCCGCACCCGTGGTTTACGTATCGAGGCTCCAGTCGCAGGAAGAGGCAGGATGCTCATTGCCTCTGTTTGACAGGACATAACTCGAGATAAAATTATTTCCGGATAATGGTGACCTCGCCGTTCTCCTTCAGACGGATGATGCTTGAAGGCCGGTGGGGCTTATGCTCCTGTCTGCGGCTCCAGCACACATAATCGACCGCCTCAATGATACGGGGATCAATATCACAGTAGTTCTGAGCGGCAGGCTCACCGCTGATATTCGCCGACGTAGAGACTAACACTTTCTGAAAACGGTAACATAATTCTTTTGAGAAAGGCTCTTGTGTGATGCGCATACCAATACTCCCATCCTCCGCAATCAGATTCGGAGCCAGATTGATGGCATGATAACCTTCTCCGTATAGTGAAGGGGAGAGGAATATCAACGTACTCAAGATGGCACCTCCAATGATCAGACGTACATAAGGCTTGTTCTTAAAACGGGCAAACATATCCTCACAGGCATTCATCGTCCGGATGAAATAGAGACTTACCAAAAAGCGAAAACAAGTAAGAACATCCTGTCGCTCACATGTTCTACCCGCCATTCATGCAATCGTTGTATCCATGTCGGTTTCCCCGTTTCCAATACTTTATCCATTCGCAGACACAAAGGTACAAATTAGTGAGAGAAAAACCAAATTTCTTCACTCATTTCTTATTTATTCTAATGGTATTCACTACAAGTTATAGGTCAGTCCTGCACGTAACTCAAAAGTTTTCACGCTTACATTGTCATGATCGCGATAGATAGAACGCCTATAAAAATAACTGCCATAAAGGTCAAGTAATAAATGACGGGTGATATTCAGTTGAAGCCGTGGATTAAGAACGACCAAAGTGGCATTTCCTGCATCGCCTTGAGCGTTTATGAAATCCAGATTATCCAATTTAGCAACCTGTTCTTCATCAAATCCCTTCCAAGTAAACAATCTGTAATAATCCGCAAAAAGCGACAACCTACCGTAACGTCCAAATTCCATAAAAGTATGTAATTTTGCTGAGAATCCACTTCCCAGACTATAATCACGCTCTTGCACATGGTAATGGTCACTTAGTGAGCCGCCTAAGATGATGCCATTAAGGAAAAGACGTTGCTCCAAGGACACTTTCCTGCCTATCTGTGGAATGCGGTAAACGAGACCTGCTCCGACAGAGGCAGTCTCTCCGATACGATAAGGGATGATATCCTTCCTTACTGCTTCGGAATTGTAGAAATTAAAGTGTTGGTAGAAGCCCAAATTCATCTGCACTTTCTTGTTGAACAGAATGGGGGTGTCCCATAACTGTCCGACCAAGTGAACGGCGTTGACTAAAGGTTGACGGCTTGACAGTCCGAAAGTAGCCTCGGCAGAAAAGAAGTCGTAAGGCTCATTCACCTCACCCAGTGGGTCACCATAGTGAAACTGAAGGTTGATATAAGGATTAAAGGTTCCATGTTCAAACGATCCTTTCTCTGCTAAATACCGAACTCCGGTAGACACCTCAAAGTCGAGTGGAATCGCGTTAAAGTCATGATAACGGTGTTTGGTACCACGTACCCTCCAAGCATCACCAGTGATTAGACGGTTGATAAGACGTACCGGATTGACAACACCTCCCAGCACTTCACGCCAAACACGTTGCCAGCCCGTTTTACTGTCATCAAGTACTATAGACGAGATACGGTAGGTTGTCTCACCGATAGCCGTTCCTCCGATGCTGGTAGCTAAGAGATCATTGACAGAGGGGGGCGTATTCTCACCAAAGAACTCCCACATCAACGAGCCACCCAGGGCATAGGGATAAGACTGCCAGAAATTCATACCGTTCGAACGGGCTGCACTGAAATACAGGCTTCCATGATAGGGATGTGCAAACATGTTGGTGTTGAAATTGTCGTTATCCCATACAAAGCCTCTCTTGAAATTATTGCTAATACTGTTCAGCGTGGTCTTGGCAAAGTCCTCACGAAGGACAAAACGGTCAAAACAATGCACGAAGGCATTGATTCCCACCACCTCGGCAGCGGCACGCCACGGGCGAGCTGGTCGAACAGAGTCCACCGCGGTTTGGGCAGCTGCCATCATACTCAGCAAGACTGCCAGGCATAGCGACCATACTCTCTTCATCACTGCGAAATGACGGATTAGTTATTTTCGGATAATCGTTACTTCCCCATTCTCTTTCAGACGGATGATACTGGATGGCTGATGGGGTTTATGCTCTTGACGGCGACTCCAACACACATAGTCGACCGCCTCGATAATACGAGGGTCAATATCACAATAGTTCTGGGCAGCAGGCTCCCCGCTGATATTCGCAGAGGTGGACACCAATGCTTTCTGGAAGCGATAGCAGAGTTCTTTGGAGAAAGACTCTTGTGTGATGCGCATTCCAATACTGCCATCCTCCGCAATCAGATTCGGAGCCAGATTGATCGCTCCGTCCAAAATCAGGGTGGTCGGTCTGCTGTCACTCTCTTTCAGGCTGTCTATCAACTGCCAAGCTACTTCCGGCACATTCCTGACATAACGTTGCAAACGGGCATCACTGTCTACCAGACAGATGAGTGCCTTGGAGTCATCACGCTGTTTAATCTCATAAACCCGTTTCACTGCCTCCTCGTTGGTGGCATCACAACCAATGCCCCAGATGGTATCGGTAGGATAAAGGATTACCCCACCCTTTCGCAGCACCTCCACTGCTTTTCGTATATCTTCTTCTCTCGTCATATCGTCTGCAAAGTTACTACTTTTCTGTCTATTTTAATACGCTCGCTCGATATTTCTCAAATAAATATTTGGGGCTCAGTCCGAAAACCTATTGATCCATTCATTTGAATATTTTACTTACGACTGGCAGAGTAATGAGTCTGCCAGCCGTTTTCCTATCTTCATTGCTACAAAAACAAAAAATCCTGCTATCCCTGCTACAATGTGGCTGAAATGCCGATAAATAAAAGGCGGAGCCTGTAGCACGATTGTGATTTATCCTGCTACAATGGTGCTACAATCCTGCAACAACCCTACACCTCAGACAGCAACTGTTTTTTGAGCGGTTTGCTTTCGGCTATAGGCGTTCAATCGTTTGGCTGGAGCCGTTCAGTTGTTTGGATATAGGCGAACGGTTGAAAGGATGCTTCTAATCCCCTCGAAGGACGGCACTAATACCCCATCAACAGTAATCCGTTACCCTTACGGAAGGCATCTTCATCATCGATCGGAGGCATCGGATACCATTGTCTTGCACAGGAGTATTATCGGAAGTGGAGTAAAGTGTTGTCATTAGAACTCACTGGTGAAATGGAACTTGATATGCTTGAAGTCCTCTTGCGCCATCGAAAGCACATAACCAGAGTCGGCAAGGAACACATCACGCCCCTCCTTGTCTTTCGCCATATACTGGTACTTACGCTTCTTGAAATTCTCCAATTCAGCGGCATCGTCGCTCTCTATCCAGCAAGCCTTGTAGAGATGGACGGGCTCCCAGCGGCACTTGGCATTATACTCATTCTCCAAGCGATATTGGATGACCTCGAACTGCAACTGTCCCACAGTACCGATGATCTTACGACCGTTGAACTGGTTGACAAACAACTGGGCGACACCCTCGTCCATCAACTGGTCGATACCCTTCTGTAGTTGCTTCGACTTCATGGGGTCGTCATTCTCAATATACTTAAAGAGCTCCGGGGAGAACGAGGGCAGACCACGGAAATGCAACTGCTCTCCCTCTGTCAGTGTATCACCAATCTTGAAGATACCATTATCGGGCAATCCCACAATATCACCTGGCCATGCCTCATCAATCGTCGATTTGCGTTGAGCCATAAACTGGGTAGGACTGGAGAAACGCAATGTCTTCCCTTGACGGACATGCAGATAAGGCTGGTTACGCTGGAACTTTCCACTGCATGAACGCGATACAAGAACGGTGATTCGGGTCGATATTCGCAGTAATCTTGAAGATAAAACCCGTAAACTTCGGCTCCTCGGGCTTTACCATACGCTCCTCTGCCTTGGTGTCACGAGGACTGGGGGCAATCTCCACGAAACAGTTCAGCAGCTCCTGCACACCAAAGTTGTTCAGTGCAGAGCCAAAGAACACTGGGGCAACCTCTGCGGAACGATAGGTATCCACCTCAAACTCTGGATAGACACCATCGACCAACTCCAAGTCCTCACGGAGTTTAGCAGCATCCTGCTCTCCTACCCGCTCGTCCAAAACAGCACTGTTGATATCCACCTCCACCTTCTCCGTTACCCGTTGTTTATCGGGAGTAAACAGGTCCAGTTTCTGTTCATAGATATTATAGACACCCTTGAACTTCGCCCCTTGGTTGATAGGCCATGACAATGGACGTACCTTGATCTCCAGTTCCTGCTCGAGTTCATCCAACAAATCAAACGGGTCACGACCCTCACGGTCCATCTTGTTAATGAAGATAATCACCGGGGTGTTTCGCATACGACAGACAGACATCAGTTTACGGGTCTGAGTCTCCACACCCTTTGCGCCATCCACCACAATGATAGCAGAATCCACCGCTGTCAGTGTGCGATAAGTATCCTCGGCGAAATCCTGGTGACCTGGTGTATCCAGGATATTCACCTTATACTCCACATCCGAGCCGTCGGGCGTATAGTCAAACTCCATCACCGACGTAGACACAGAGATACCACGTTGTTTCTCAATGTCCATCCAGTCGGAGGTTGCCGTCTTCTTGATCTTGTTATTCTTGACTGCACCCGCTACCTGTATCTGACCACCGAACAACAGGAATTTCTCTGTCAAGGTCGTCTTACCAGCATCAGGGTGCGAAATAATCGCAAACGTTCGTCTTCTTTCTATCTCTTGATTCATAATTTCTCTATACAATATTTCAAACTCTCTTCCCAATACGGAATCTCAATACCGTAAACCTTTTTAATCTTTGTCTTGTCCAACACAGAATAATGAGGACGATTGGCTGGCGTAGGGTACTCTGCCGTATGCAAAGGCTTCACATGACAAGTGGTGATTCCAGCCAATCGATGAATAGCCTTAGTGAAGTCATACCACGAGATAACGCCTTCATTGGAGAAATGGTAAACACCCGGAACAATTCCTTTGTTGATGACTGTCATAATTGCAACAGCAAGGTCACGGGCATAGGTAGGAGTACCTATCTGGTCAAAGATAACACCCAATTCAGGTCGCTCTTTTCCCAAACGAATCATTGTCTTCACAAAGTTATTGCCAAAAGCGCTATAGAGCCATGCCGTACGGATAATCACTGACTGTTCGCAGAACTTCTGGACATTCAGTTCACCAACTAACTTAGTACGACCATAGACGCTATCTGGACAAGTGTCGTCATCCTCCACATAGGGGGTATGATGCGTTCCGTCAAAGACATAGTCGGTAGATATTTGTATCATCCATCCTCCACGATCCCCAATCGCCCTAGCAAGATAAGCAGGAGCCTCCCCATTCAGCTTAGTACACAGCTCCTCATTGTCCTCCGCCTTGTCAACGGCTGTATAGGCGGCACAATTGACAATACCGTCTATCTGATGCTCTTGGACAAAGAGTCTGACGGCATCCACATTGGTGATATCCAACTCCTGCACATCGGTATTAAACCACTGATGCCGGGGATTCTCCCTCTCCAGCAACTGCATCTCATTACCCAACTGACCATTACAGCCTGTTATCAATATATTCATCTTACTCGAATTCTAACGGTTCTTGCTTGTCTTTCAAATAATAATCGTTCAGCATTCCGATAAAAGTGGATATCTCCTTGACGGCATGTTGGGTCTCTAACGAGATGTCCTTTTTCTGCAGACGCAGCATCATGACACCGTACAAGGAGTTGAAACAGGTCTCTATCTCGTTCTCTTCCTTATTGGCTCCATGGTTACGCAACTCCACGATATAGGGCAACACCTTATAATACTCAGAGTTATAGAAAGGGAACTTCGAGCTTCCCAACAACTGGGCATGTAACTCCTCCAACTGCTGAAGCACTACCTTATTAATTTGGATATGTCCCTTTTCCCGACAGCCTTCCTCGTTCATCATCCGGATCAGATTACCAAACCAGTCAGCCTCATCCTCTTTCTGCTCGTCCGTATAATCGAAACGGTCGATATACTCCCGACGAATACGACTCAGAGAACAGCCAAAGGCACGAATAGTGTCTTCCACCTGCCACATATAAAGCAGATATTCCGCTATGTTCTTACGTCTTAACTCTTGCGCTATTAACATCACTAAAATCTCAACAAGTTGGTTGTTGTACCTAATAACATGATAATGGAGCCGATAATCACCACGACACCGATAATCTGATTGATCAGACGAATGCCAAACTCATCAAACTTCGTTCGTATCTTGTCCACCAGCCAGGTCAGTCCCCACCACCATAGAAGAGCACCGCCCACTATACTCATAAAACCTACCAGCATCTCGAAAGGATGGTTAGGCAGGACAAAGGCGAATTGTGCGTACATCGCCAAGAAGAGGAACACGATGAGCGGATTGGAGAATGTCACCAGGAATGCGGTCCACGTGTTATACCATAAGGATCCTTTTTGCTGCCCGGACTGGCGCATCTTCCTTGTCGGATCAGTGTGATAGGTATAGAGACCAAAACATAACAACATCACACTACCAACCAGCTGTAAGTAAAAACGATTCCGGTCATTGGTGATAAAGTCCATCACAAACGACATACCAAATCCCGCGATACCAGCATAGATGATATCACTGATAGCCGCTCCCAAACCAGTAGCGAAGCCATACCAGCGTCCTTTGTTCAACGTTCGCTGCACACAAAGGATGCCAACAGGACCCATCGGGGCTGAGGCTATCATACCTATCAGCATGCCCTTGAAGATGAAATCTAATATATTAATAGGTACGTGAAACGGCATATCGGTTGCAAAGATACGAAAAAATAACCACAGAGAGCACAGTTTTATTAGTTTTTATATTTTTTAATCCACATATCTGCGTTTTCTGCAGTTTATTTATTATCTTTGCAAACTGATAAGCAAAATATTCTATAACTTAAAACATATATATTATTATGAATGAACAACAAGGAATCAAGCCGTATGTGATCGGCTTAGACTTAGGAGGCACCAATTCCGTCTTCGGTATTGTTGATGCCCGTGGTGATATCAAGGCAACAACAGCCATTAAAACTGGCGGTTATGAGAAAGTAGAAGATTATGTCAAAGCATCGGTGGAGGCACTTCAACCTGTTATCGAGCAAGTTGGCGGTATCGATAAGATAAAGGCTATGGGTATCGGCGCTCCTAATGGAAACTACTATAATGGTACTATTGAGTTTGCTCCAAACCTCCCTTGGGCACACGACGGTATTGTACCATTGGCAAAACTGTTCAGTGACCAACTGGGTATTCCCGTTGCATTGACAAACGACGCAAACGCCGCCGCTATCGGTGAGATGGTTTACGGTGTAGCTCGTGGTATGAAGAACTTTATTGTTATCACATTGGGTACAGGTGTTGGCTCTGGCATCGTGGTGAATGGACAGTTGCTTTATGGTCACGATGGTTTTGCAGGTGAGTTAGGACATGTCACCATGGTACGTGGTGCCGAAGGTCGCTCTTGTGGTTGCGGACGCACTGGTTGCTTAGAGGCTTACTGCTCCGCTACAGGTGTCGCTCGTACTGCACGGGAGTTATTGGAAAAGACTGACCGTCCCTCCCTCCTTCGCGAGATGAATCCCGCCGATATCACCTCTCTTGATGTCAGCATCGCGGCAGGTAAAGGTGATGAGCTTGCTAAAGAGATTTATGAGTTCACTGGTCACATGCTTGGAGAGGCATGTGCCGACTTTGCCACATTCTCTTCC
Source organism: uncultured Prevotella sp. (assembly GCA_905235835.1). Lineage (GTDB taxonomy): Bacteria > Bacteroidota > Bacteroidia > Bacteroidales > Bacteroidaceae > Prevotella. The sequence continues at coordinate 13,458 of CAJONQ010000083.1, read as the reverse complement.
CCTGAGGCATTCATCTTCTTCGGTGGTATGGTAAAAGCCGGTGATTTAATCATGGAGCCTATCAAGAAGGCATATAACGAGCATGTTCTCTCTATTTTCCGCAACAAAGCACAGTTCCTGATAAGCGGACTGGACGGTGCTTCCGCTGCCGTTCTTGGTGCATCCGCCATTGGCTGGGAGATTCAATAAACTTAAATACATATAAATACATATTATGAAAAGAGGTTGGTGCAGGACGCTACCAACCTCACTTCATAATATAATGATAAGATAGTAGGCAATTGCCAACAACGACTTATCGGGGGCAAATATAGTACTTAATCGTCATAAATGCAAATTTTTAACTAAGTTTTTTTGCATTTTACCTAATAATTCTATTTCAAAGACTCTGCCTTTCGATAAGCCATACCTGTCACGTGACATAACAATTTTCCTTGCTGATTAGTAATCCGCACCTCCACCGCAGGAATCTTATGATGATCCACTATCTCTATCGCCTCAGCCGTCAGGACATCCCCCTCACGAGCGGATGAGAGATACATTATGTTATTCTGAATACCGAAAGTCAACTGACCCCGACTATTCATCACGGCGGCAAGGGCTAAATCAGCAAGGGTAAAGAGTGCTCCACCCTGACAGACACCTCCCGCATTCAAATGATCTTTAGTTACTGTCATAGTAGCAACAGCTCTACCTTCAGTCATCTCAATAATACGACACCCTGCACCAGCCGCAAAATGATCGTTCGCATTTAGGAATTGTTGTATATCCATCCTCAGATTCTTTATGTTCTGACTACAAAATTACACTTTTTATTTCAATTCGTAAAAAAAACAACAAAAAAGTTTGCAGGATAGAAGAATTATGTATACATTTGCAACCGTAAACATAAAAACTTTAAGATATAGTATGGCGAATTTGACGAATGTATGGTGGTGGCGTAACTCGAGATTCAAATAGTCGCGGGGTACGATGCCGTATATACTTTCATAAAGATATCAAGGGGGCTCGTCGTTAACGCGACGAGCCTTTTTTACGTCAGAAACAAGAACTTAACAAATAACATTATGGAAAAATCATTTTTAGTAGACGAGAAAGGATTCTATGGAGAATTCGGTGGGGCTTATGTTCCAGAGATTCTTTATGCTACTGTTCAGAAGTTGCAAGAGGAATACCTGCCGATTATCGAATCGGAAGCTTTTAAGAAAGAGTACATGGAACTCCTTCGTGATTACGTGGGACGCCCCTCCCCACTCTATTACGCAAAGCGTATGAGCGAGAAGTACGGTTGTCAACTTTACCTGAAACGGGAGGACCTGAACCATACTGGTGCCCATAAGATCAACAACACCATCGGACAAATCCTGCTGGCAAAGAAGATGGGGAAAAAGCGTATCATTGCAGAGACAGGAGCTGGACAGCATGGTGTAGCAACCGCAACGGTATGTGCTTTGATGGATATGCCTTGCGTCGTTTATCAGGGAGCATTGGACGTAGAGCGTCAGCATGTCAATGTGGAGCGCATGAAGATGCTAGGGGCAGAGGTACGCCCAGTGAAGACGGGTAACTGGACACTAAAAGACGCCACTAACGAGGCAATCCGCGACTGGTGCTGCCACCCTGCTGATACCTTTTATATTATAGGTAGCACAGTAGGACCACATCCTTACCCAGACATGGTGGCTCGTCTGCAGAGTGTCATCTCCGCAGAGATAAAGGAGCAACTGCAAGAGAAGATTGGCAGAGACTATCCCGACATTCTGATGGCATGTGTTGGTGGAGGTAGTAATGCCGCAGGGACCATCTACCATTATATTGATGACGAACGAGTGAAAATCATTCTTGCAGAGGCTGGCGGACTTGGAGCCGACACTGGTCATACAGCAGCAACAATCCATGCTGGCAGACTCGGTATTTTACATGGTGCTAAGACACTCGTCATGCAGACCCCTGATGGACAAATCATCGAAGCGGAGTCCATTTCAGCAGGTCTTGATTATCCTGGCATTGGACCGATGCATGCTAATCTTGCATCCCAGCATCGTGCCACCGTTTATTCTATCAATGATGACGAGGCGGTGAAAGCAGCCTATGAGCTGACACGCATGGAGGGCATCATCCCCGCTTTGGAGAGTGCCCACGCTATTGCCGCCTTGAGCAAGATAACATTTAAGAAAGACGATGTCGTGGTATTGACCGTCAGCGGTCGTGGCGACAAAGACGTGGAAACCTATTTATCACATAAAGAAATGGCTGGAGAATATGGAGACTTTTAAGTATATAACAACTACCCGAACTATACTCGCCGACTTATACACCCCCGTCGGAGTATACATGCGGTTGCGTGACATCTATCCACAAAGTGCTTTGATGGAGAGTTCTGATTATCACGACAAAGATAATTCCCGCTCTTTTATCGGCATCAACCCGATTGCCTCTGTGGCTATCGGGCATGGAGAAGCTACCATCCTCTTCCCTGATGGCAGTAGTCAGAAACATACTATTGGCATCGACTTTGACACGGCAGACGCAATTCACGCCCTCATTGACCATATTCAAGTCGAAGGCGACTATGCGGAGTATTGCGGTCTCTATGGCTATACCTCATTCAATGCCGTGCGCTATTTTGAGAATATTGCCGTTAAAGACGAGACACAGGAGAAGAACGACGCCCCGGACATGCTATATATATTATATAAGGATATTATTGTCTTCGACCACTTCAACAACCAACTGACGATTATTCATCTTTCCGAGAGTTCGGAGTCATCAGAGATCTCTGATATCTATAAGGCAATCAACAAGGCGAACATCCATGCTTACGACTTCCATCCCATTGGTGAGGTAACCAGTCCGCTGACAGATGAGGAGCACAAGGCGAATATCCGCCGCGGTATCAAGCACTGTCTGCGGGGTGATGTCTTCCAGATAGTCCTCTCTCGCCGTTTCATACAGAAATATGAGGGGGATGACTTCAAACTCTATCGCGCCCTCAGGAGCATCAACCCCTCACCCTATCTCTTCTACTTTGACTTTGGTGGATTCCGCATCTTCGGGTCCTCACCAGAGACACATTGCCGCATTGAAGGACAAAAAGCCTATATCGACCCTATAGCTGGTACCACCAAGCGTACTGGTGATGCGGAGAAAGACCGTGAGGGAGCTGAGTATCTCCGCAACGACCCCAAGGAAAATGCCGAGCATGTTATGCTGGTTGACCTTGCCCGTAATGATCTCTCACGTAATTGTCACGGGGTGAAAGTAGACTTTTACAAAGACCTCCAATACTATTCTCATGTGATTCATCTGGTATCTCGTGTGAGTGGAGAACTCGATGAGGGAGCAGACCCCATCAAGGCTTTCATTGATACTTTCCCAGCAGGAACCCTAAGTGGAGCCCCTAAGGTTCGTGCCATGCAACTTATCAGTGAGTATGAGCCACATAACCGAGGTGCCTATGGCGGATGTATCGGTTATATCGGACTGAATGGGAGTCTCAATCAGGCAATCACTATCCGTACCTTTGTATCCCGCAATGGTGAGCTATGGTTTCAGGCTGGTGGCGGCATCGTGGCAAAGAGTAATGAGGAATATGAATTACAAGAAGTTAACAACAAGCTCGGTGCTTTACGCCGTGCAATATTAATGGCAGAAAGGATGTAAGATATGATTAAGGTAGTTATCATCGACAATTACGACTCGTTCACCTATAATCTCGCCCATTTAGTGAAAGAACTGGGTGCCGAGGTGACAGTATTCAGAAACGACCAGTTTGAGTTATCCCAAATAGAGCCTTTCAGTAAGATCATCCTTTCGCCCGGACCTGGCATTCCCTCTGAGGCAGGACTCTTATTGGATGTCATCAAAACCTATGCAGACAAGAAGCCTATCCTCGGTATTTGTTTAGGGCACCAAGCTATTGGAGAGGCTTTTGGTGGTAAGTTGGAGAATCTGAGCGAGGTCTTCCATGGTGTGGCGACAGAAGGAACCCAGTTGGGAAACGACGAGATATTCTACGGTCTACCCACTCGCATTACGATGGGACGTTATCATTCTTGGATTGTCAGCAGAGAAGGTTTCCCTGATTGTCTGGAGACAACGGCTGAGAGTGATGAGGGGCAGATTATGGCACTCAAGCACAAGACACTAAACGTCAGAGGCATCCAGTTTCACCCAGAAAGCGTCCTCACCCCCGACGGACGCAAGATGCTGCAGAACTGGCTCTATCTCTAACATTATCTCGAAATATTGGAATATCGGAACAACATAAAAACAACGAAAATATGAAACAAACAATGAAAGACATCCTCAATAGGATGCTTAACCACGAGGAACTATCCCGTGAAGAAATGAAGAACATCTTGATTGGAATCACCCAGAGTGAGTTCCCGACAGAACAGATTACAGCCCTGCTGACAGCATTACAGATGCGAGGGGTTACCGTTGACGAGCTACTTGGTTTCCGTGATGGCATCTTAGAGACTGGCGTCCCCGCCATCCTCAATGCAGACCGCTATATCGATGTTGTCGGTACAGGTGGGGACCGTAAGAACACCTTTAATATCTCCACCACGTCATGCTTTGTCATTGCTGGCGCGGGTTATAAGGTGGCGAAACATGGCAACTACGCTGCTACGTCTGTATCTGGCGCTTCTAATGTTATTCAGCATCACGGCATCAAGTTCACTGATGATATCGACAAACTGAATCGTAGCCTCAACGAAGCAGGTATCGTCTATCTCCATGCCCAACTCTTTGCCAAGGCGATGAAGTTTGTAGGTCCTATCCGTAAGGCGTTACAATTCCCAACGATCTTCAACCTGTTAGGTCCGCTGGTGAACCCCAGCCAACCACAATGTCAGTTATTGGGTGTGGCAAACCTCGATCAGATGCGCTTATATAATAATGTGTATCAGAAAATCGGTATTGACTATGGTATCGTCAACAGCATTGATGGCTATGACGAGATTTCCCTGACCAGCGACTTCAAAGTGACGACCAAGCAGTACGAGCGTATCTTCAAGCCACAGGACTTAGGCTTTGAGATTGCCAAGCCAGAGGAGTTAGTTGGTGGTGCCACCGAGGAAGAGGCTGCCGCCATCTTCGATGCTGTTCTGGAAAACCGTGCTCTCCCTGCCCAGAAGAACATTGTCCTTGCTAATGCTGCCTTTGGCATTCAAGTATTGGAAAAAGGACAGAAGCCCATTGAGGAGTGCATTCAGATTGCACGGGAGTCTATTGACAGTGGTAAGGCACTCGCCACCTTCAAGAAATTCGCAGAACTGAATTCATAATTTTATGGATATATTACAAGAAATAGTAGCCCATAAGCGCATTGAGGTAGAGCATTTCAAGCAAGCACTCTCCGAACAAGAGATTCACAGAAGAGTCGAAGCCATCCTTGATTTCTGCGTACCTTCCATGTCAAAGGCACTGAAGGAGTCCGAGACAGGAATTATCGCAGAGTTCAAGCGACGCTCTCCCTCCAAGGGATGGATCAAGGAGGAAGGCAAGGCAGAAGAGATTCCCCTTTCCTATCAGGAGAATGGAGCCACGGCACTGTCGATTCTCACTGACGAGAAGTATTTTGGAGGAAGGGACGAATTTATTCGTGTGGCGAGACATGCTGGGGTACACATCCCTATTCTGTACAAGAATTTCATCATTGATGAGTACCAACTCTTTCAAGCTCGTCTCTGCGGTGCCTCTGCTGTCTTGTTGATTGCTGCCGATTTAACTAAGCAGGAATGCAGGTCTTTGCTCCATACGGCACATGAACTGGGACTGGAAGTCCTGTTGGAGAATGCATCAGGAGGAAGAGTTAGCGTATGCGGAACTGGAACCTGATATGTGCGGTATTAACAACCGCAATCTCGGTTCTTTCATCACCGATGTACAGAACAGTTTCCGTCTTGCTGCCCAACTCCCCAAGGATGCCGTGAAGGTCAGTGAGAGTGGCATATCAAATCCTCAAACTATCCGCGACTTACGTCTTGCCGGTTTCCAAGGATTCCTTATGGGGGAGACCTTTATGAAGACTCCCCATCCTGGTAGCACATTAAAGGACTTTATCGCACGACTATGATGATAAAAGTATGCGGGATGCGTGACCCCGAGAACATCCGCATGGCAGAGAAACTGGACATCCAATGGATAGGTTTTATCTTCTGGGAGAAAAGCAGTCGCTACGTGAGTGTTCCACCTGCTTATCTCCCCACTAAGCAGAAGCGGGTCGGTGTATTCGTCGATGCCGACATCAAGGATGTCATGGAGAAAGTAAGGGAATACGCTCTCAACATCATCCAACTGCATGGTAAGGAAAGTCCTGCCTACATTCAGAAACTCCGTCACCTATGCGGTGAACATATCGCCGTCATCAAGGCACTGAACATCGCTACCGAGGAAGACTTAGAACAGACATTTCCTTACAATGGCAAGATTGATTACTTCCTCTTTGATACGAAAGCTCAAAAAGTGGGAGGTAATGGCACACAGTTTGACTGGTCAGTTCTCTCCACCTACAAAGGAAACACCCCGTTTATCCTTAGTGGAGGTATCGGTCCAGATGATGCAGAGAAAGTGAAAGCATTCCATCATCCTATGCTTGCCGGTATTGATCTCAATTCCCGTTTCGAGATAGCCCCAGGGCTCAAAGACATTGAAAAATTAAAACATTTCATTTATGAACAAAATCAATAAGCTGTTCTCCGAGAACAAAGACAACAAGTTATTATCTCTCTATTTCTGTGCAGGCTGCCCAACCCTTGACGGCACCGCCGATGTGATTAAGACACTTGAACGCAGGGGCATTGCCATGATTGAGGTAGGAATCCCGTTCAGCGACCCGATGGCTGACGGTCCCGTTATTCAAGACGCTGCCACTACTGCTTTGAAGAACGGTATGACTCTTCGTACACTCTTTTCCCAATTGCAGGACATAAAAGATGAAGTCAATATACCTTTAGTCCTCATGGGTTACCTGAATCCCATCATGCAATACGGCATTGAGGCTTTTTGCCAGAGTTGTGTGGAAAGTGGCGTGAGTGGAGTCATCATCCCCGACCTGCCGTTTAAGGATTATCAAGACATCGTCAAGCCTGTTGCCGACCGTTACGACATCCGTGTCATCATGCTCATCACTCCAGAGACCTCAGAGGAGCGCATCCGTTTTATTGACGAGCATACCGATGGCTTCATCTATATGGTATCCTCCGCTGCCATCACTGGAGCACAGAAGAGTTTCGATGAGGTAAAACAGGAATATTTCCGACGTATCAATGCGATGAACTTACGCAATCCCCGCATGATTGGTTTCGGTATCTCCAACAAACAGACTTTAGAGGCAGCCCAGCAGAATGCCGCCGGAGCCATTATCGGCTCGAAATTCGTCACCTTACTCAGTGAGAGCAAGAATGCCGACGAGGCTTTGGACAAGCTCTTCGATGCTTTAGCACAATAAATATAATAAATAATGTAAAAGAAGAGCGAGTTTTCGCTCTTTTTTTGTTACCTTTGCACAAACTACTAAAACAAAGAGAAATGAGAAGAATCCTACAACTACTATTAGTATGCCTGTTAATCCCTGTTATGGCACAGGCAAAGACTTGGGACGAGGAAGAGTACAAGCGTATCGAGCAGAGCATCAAGATGCCGACATTCCCTCAGAAAGATTTCCTGATTACCAAGTATGGGGCAAAGACGACCAATACCGCAGCCCAGAACCAGAAGGCTATCAACAAGGCGATTGCCACCTGTTCCAAAAAGGGAGGTGGACGAGTTATCGTTCCTGCCGGACAGAAATTCCTCACTGCCGCTATCGAACTGAAGAGCGGTGTCAACCTCGTGGTGGAGGAGAATGCCGTGCTGGAGTTCGCTTTTGAGCCCGAGTTATATCCTATCGTACCTACTCGCTGGGAGGGACTGGACTGCTGGAACCTCTCTCCGCTGATTTATGCTTATCAGGCAAAGAACATCGCCATCACAGGTAAGGGTACCATCGACGGTGGCGGTTCTACCGAGACCTGGTGGCCCTGGTGCGGTAACAAGCGTTTCGGTATGAAGGAAGGTGATACCGTTCACCAGTGGAACGGCTCTCGTGCCCGTCTGCTCAAATTTGCCGAAGACGGTGTACCCATGGACGAACGCCGCTTCGGTCCAAAGGACGGTCTTCGCCCACAGATGATTAACCTGAACCAGTGCGAAGGTATCCTGATTGAGGATGTCACTTTGCTACGCTCTCCTTTCTGGGTGATCCATCCCCTGTTGTCAAAAGACATCACCGTTCGTGGCGTGCATATCAACAACGACGGTCCTAATGGTGACGGCTGTGACCCGGAGTCATGCGACAGAGTACTGATAGAGAACTGCTATTTCAATACGGGTGATGACTGCATTGCCATCAAGAGTGCCCGTAACAATGACGGTCGCCAAGGTGGTCAGGGAAAGTTTGCAGGACAGCCGTCCAAGAATATCATCATCCGCAACTGTAAGATGCAGAACGGTCATGGTGGTGTGGTTATCGGTTCTGAGATATCTGGCGGTTGCCAGAATGTCTATGCCGAGAACTGTGAGATGGACTCTCCTAACCTGGACCGTGTTCTGCGTATCAAGACCAACTCCTGCCGTGGTGGTATCATCGAGAATATCAACATGCGCAATGTCACCGTTGGACAGTGTGGTGAGGCTGTGTTGAAAATCAACACCGACTATGAGCCGAAGGAAATCTGTTGCCGAGGATTTTACCCCATCGTTCGCAATGTGTTGATGGAGAATGTCACCTGTAAGAAGTCAAAATACGGTGTGATGATTGTCGGTTATGAGGATCCGAAACTTGCCTATACGGTTAATAACATCACCGTTCGCAACTGCCAGTTTGATGGTGTTTACAACAACAACAAACCCGTCCATCAGATAGGACTCGCCCAGGACATCAAATACGAGAACCTGATGATTAACGGATCACTCGTATTACAGGAGAAGCCTTACAAACATTACAGTGAGTGGCTTACCTACTCTGAGATGAAGCGTGTGCCGGAGTCGTATATGCTCGACTTCGCAACCAAGCCCAAGTGGAGTTATGTGATGGGCATCGAACTGGAGGGCATGCTCGACACCTATCTGTGCTATGGTGGTGAGGACATCCTGAAATACTGTAAGATGTATACCGACAAGATGATAGACCAGCAGGGCAATATCACTGGCTATAATATCCTGGACTATAATCTCGACAATATCCGTACCGGTCATTTTGTGACCCGTATGTACCAGAAGTGGCCCGAGCCTAAGAACCTGCTTGCCATGCAACTCATGATGAAGCAGTTGCAAGACCAGCCACGCACCATTGCCGACAAGGTCTTCTGGCACAAGGCGATCTATGCCTATCAGGTATGGCTCGACGGTATCTTCATGGGTCTTCCTTTCCGTTGTCTGACCGCTCCCATCACCACTTCCGCCAAGGAAGCAAAGAAGGGTGCTGTCACGGCAATCTACGATGATGCCGTCAATCAGTTGAAGATTACCTATAACCGTACGCTCGACCCCAAGACCGGTCTTAACCGTCATGCCTATGACGAGACACGTAAGACATTCTGGGCAGACAAGGATACAGGACTCAGCCAGCATTGCTGGGGACGTGCCCAGGGCTGGTATACCATGGCACTCATCGAGGTTCTTGACGCTCTGCCAGAGGATTATGCCCGTCGTGGTGAGTTGATAGACTTGTTGACGAAAGACTTCGACGCTATCCTGAAATGGCAGGACAAGAAGAGTGGTGTGTGGTATCAGGTGATGGATTCCCCCGACCGCAAAGGCAATTATCTGGAAAGCACCTGCTCCGCGATGTTCACCTATGCTCTATTAAAGGCATATCGTATGGGATATGTCGGAGAGAAATACCGTGACGCAGGTATCAAGGCATACAAGGGAATCATCAACAACTTCATCAAGGTGCATCCCGACAAGACGATCTCCCTGACGAACTGCTGCTCTGTCGCTGGTCTTGGTCCAGCTGCCACCCCGGAGGTAGAGGCTGCCATGAAGAAGATCAATCCGAAGGGCAGTGTCAAGGAGAACAGAAAGCGTGACGGCAGTTACGACTATTACCTCAGCGAACCCATCCGTGACAATGACGCCAAAGGTGTCGGTCCGTTCATCTGGGCTTCCATCGAAATGGAAATGCTTGGTTACACTACAAATAATCTTGATAAATAAAATAACTATGAAGAAAAATCTATTGACTTCTTTGCTTCTTGCATTATCGCTGTCAGCATTGGCTACTGACTACGACCTCAACAAGCCCTTCGGCTTCTGTACCGTATCTTCACGAACAGATGCCACCAGTACTTACGATATTACTGGCGGCGGTTGCTACACCTATCCTGTTCCTGACGGATTTACTGGTAAAGTAACCACTCTAAAGTCTAATGGACTGGACATGAAAGATAACATTCAGAAAGCCATCAAAAATAATGATGTCGTTATTCTCGATGGTGCTGATGGGGAGTTCATCGTGTCAAGCAATATAGGAATTACCGCCTCAAACAAGACACTCATAGGTATCAACAATGCACGTATCAGTACCAAATGGAAGATGACTGACGAGATCAAGGCTGCCCTTGACAATGCCGGTGTACCAAGCATGAGTACCAGTGGTGGTGGAGGAAAACTATCCAACGGACAAACAGTAAGTGAGGAAGCCGAGTTCAATACCCGTCAGATTATTATCAACCTGACGGGTGACACCAAAGAGGACTACCGCAAATCAGGTTGTCTTTCTCTGAGCAGTTGTCAGAATGTCATCATCCGTAACATTACCTTCGTAGGTCCTGGCTCTGTTGACGTGGGCGGTACTGACCTGATATCTTGCACAGGTGCCAAGAACTGCTGGGTAGACCATTGTGAGTTTATAGACGGTATGGACGGCAACTTCGATATTACGCAGAGTGCCGACTTCAACACCGTCAGCTGGTGTATCTTCCGTTATACATCCAATTCGTATATGCACCAAAACACCAACCTGATCGGTAGCAGTGACAGTGAAACGACTGGCAAACTCAACACCACCTTTGCCTTCAACTGGCGGGCACCCGGTTGCAACCAGCGTATGCCGATGGGACGCGTGGGAAAGATTCACATGCTGAATAACTACTACAACTGTGGCGGTGCCAGCCTCTGCATGAATCCCAGAAAGAACTCGGAATTCCTCATCGAAGGCAACAATTTCGCTTCCAGCGTGAAGAACTGCTATAAGAATAACGATGCCACGGCGGTGACATGGGCAGACAACAACACCATCGCCAATACCAGTGTCTCGAAGCCTTCTTCCTTTGGCACTACCGTCACCGTCCCCTACTCTTACACCGTAGCTCCTGCTGCTGACGTACCCGATGCGGTACAGAATGGTGCCGGAGCCACCCTGCCCTATGGTGAGAATAGTGGCAGCGAAGAGACGACTGGTAAGACGGGAAGCGTATTATGGGCGATGTCATCAAATACCGATGCTGAGGTAAGTAGTGCTATCAGCGATTTTTTAGCCTCAACGACTATGACTTTGGGCAGTGAACTTGAACTGGATGGCACACAAAACATATCTGGAGTTGGTATAGAAACCAAGATTAAACAGAATAATGTTAATGCGACGTCTGCTTCTGAATATAATGCCATTAGATTTTCTGTCACGACAAAGAGCGGTTATAAGTTTAAAGCCACAGAACTCTCCTTTTTTGCCACTCGCATGGGAACAGACAGAGGAAAATTAGACATTAAATGGGTTGATGTTAATGGAGAACTTTCACTAGCAAATGGCGTTACTCCTAACAGAAACAATGCCTCCACTCCATATACCAATTATTCATATAACGTATCCAGTAATTCAGGGGCGACAGAAGGCACCTGCTCTTTAGTTATCAACATCTACGAATTAAGTTTCAATAACGGATCGGACAACTTTAAAGATGTAGGCTTTGCTCAAATTCTAATCAAAGGCACGGTCACAGACAACTCCACCGGCATCACCACTCCAGTGATGATCAAAGGCGACGGCCGGCTCTATCTACAACCTATGTGGGCAGAAAGTAGACAGCTCATATAAAGGTATCGTCATTAAGAACGGAAAGAAGTTTATACAGAAATAAGAAACCCAATTATTTTGTTTCTTTCAGAATAATGATTACCTTTGCAGCGACTAAAACAAATAAAGATGATGAAAAAATTATTAGGAATCATGGTGCTGCTGATGTCAGCAACTGTAAGCATCGCACAAACGATTGATGTGAGCAAACTCTCTGCATACGACAAGAACGCTCCCTTTGGATTCGGAGCCAGTGTCACTGGTGGCGAAGGAGGAACAACTGTTACTGTGGAGAACTTTTCACAACTGAAAGCACAGTTATCAGCCTTTAGCACGACAGAGACCATTATCTACGTCAAAGGCACCATCACTTTTGACGGACAATATGAGATGCGTGGCGTTAAGAACAAGACCATCATCGGACTCCCAGGGGCTACGTTCGAGAATATGAATGAGGACATTCCTGCTGAAGATACCGATGCTGCCAAAAAGACCGCCATCAATAAGACGGGTATTCTGCTCGTCAGAGAGTGTGACAATATCGCCATCCGAAACCTCACCTTCAAGAGTGCGGGAGCCTGCGACTTCAATGCCAACGACAATCTGTATCTGCAAGGCAGTACCAATATATGGGTTGACCATTGCGATTTCCAGGATGGTGTCGACGGCAACCTTGACATCTGTCTTGCCGCCGATAACATCTGTGTCTCATGGTGCCGCTTCCGCTACTTACTTCCTGCACGTGGTAAGGGCTATGGCGGCAGTTCTGAGGATCACCGTTTCACCAACCTGATAGGCAACAGCGATAGCCGGACGGAAGACCAAGGCAAACTGAACATTACCTTCGCCAACTGCTGGTGGGACAACGGTTGTAAGGAGCGCATGCCCCGTGTCCGCTTCGGTAAGGTACATACCCTCAACTGCCTCTATAGCAGTGAGAATGCCAACTACTGCGTGGGGGGTGGTTATAAAAGTAATGTCTACATTGAGAAATGTGCCTTCACCAGTGACAAGGCGAAGAAGACTCCATGGAAAAACTATGCTACCAGTTCTGGCAAAACGGACTACAATGTTACCATCACAGGTTGTGATGGAGCCTCCGACAAGCAAGAACGCTCAGGCAGCATCGACTATTTCGTTCCCTCCGCCCAATATACCTACGATAGTTACGATGCCAGTTTAGTACAAAGTACTGTAAGCAATGCAAACAATGGTGCTGGTCCCACCCTGCAGTTTACCTCTTCTTCTGGTATCAATACTATCAAGACCAACCAGCGTTCTGACATGCCACACTACAATGTCAAGGGACAACAGGTAGACAGCAACTATAAGGGACTGGTTATTCAAGGAGGTAAGAAGTACATTCAGAAGTAAGATGATAATTCCCTTTT
>CAJONQ010000082.1 GCA_905235835.1 uncultured Prevotella sp. | reverse complement strand
TTCTCTATTGAGCATGATCGTACCATCAATGCGAATGTGTCAGGACACTGCACCTTTGCCACTAACTGGAGTAATGCTGAGCCAGTACTTATCACTACCAGTGACAAATATTACGAACAGACCGACCCACGCGATCAGCGCCGTGACGGCTCTTGGGCAAAACGTCTCTACGACCCCAATACAGGTACAGATTTCGTTTATAACATTCCCCTTTTCCGGAAATATATTGACTCACTCAACTATGCCAATCCTGCCTCATCAGGCAATGCAGCAGGACAATCGACCAATACCTCTATAATCCGCTATGCAGAGATATTGCTTATCAAAGCTGAGGCTGAGAATGAATTGAATGGTCCTACCGCTGCGGCCTACGATGCTATCAACCAAGTGCGCCGACGTGCTTACTGGAGTCCATACTTCAACGTACAGAACACCCCAAGTGATGGCTCAGACTTGGAACTGAGCGGACTGACACAGGAAGAATTCCGTGAGCGTCTGCGAGAGGAACGCCGACTGGAGTTTGTTCTTGAAGGAAAACGCTGGTTTGACTTGATTCGTTGGCACATTCTTGTAAAATATGTGAAGGAGAACACTCCAACAGGAGCTGACGAAAAAGGCACTAAGACCACCAAAATACAGAACGTGTCGAAGAAGAATTATCTGCTACCACTGCCACAGGAACAGCTGATACTGAACCCTAACCTGTCTCAGAACTGGGGCTACAGCGGCGAGACTGGCGACGGTCCTTACGGAGCAGAGTTTGAATAAATATACAAATCAATCATTAAAACATTAACAGATTATGAATAAGAATATTATAAAGCTTTTCGGTGTGGCACTGGTTGCTGCCACAAGTTTCCAAACAGTAGCAGCACAGAGTTATGACAACTACAACAAGCGTGAATTGTTGCTGCAGGTACTCGACCAAAGCCGTCCTAACGACTATGTACCCGTGTTCTTTAATGTTCACTTCCCCGACAAGTTCGGTTATAAGGCTGTTAAAGCCCACATCGACTGGTTCCGAACCACACACGTTGATTTCGTAAACGTAAAATATGAATATGTACCCCAACAGGTTGAAATAAACAGTGCTGCCGACTTCAAGAAAATCAAGGAGGTGACACCTCAGGAGTGGGTGGAGCAGATAGAAGTAGTGCGCCAACTGGCTCGCGAGCTGAAGAATGAGGCTTTCATTATTCCTACCGTCTACTCGCCACTGGCTCTTCTCAGTCAAGCAGCAGGCACCTGGACTGCCAGCGACCCACAGGCTGCAAAGCAGAAGCTCTTCGACTTGGTAAAGAAGAATCCAGAAGCTGTAAAGCCTGCTCTCGAGGCACTTACCAAGAGCTTGATTTACTACATCCGCGAGGCTCGTAAGGCTGGTGCTGATGGTTTCTATATCTCAAGTCAGGGTGGCGACATCGACTCATTCGGCGGCAAGCTCTTCCGTGATCTTATCAAGCCATACGACAAGCAGCTGGCCGATGCAGCCAACGAGGTAGCTCCATTCAATATTCTACACGTATGTGAGGGTGGCGGACACTTCTCGGCAGAATCTTTCAACGATTATGTTGACTACCCTGGCAGCGTTATCAATGTACCTTATCACGAGTTCAAGGGTAAGTCGCTCACCACCCAGCAGGTAGCCAAACTGTTCAACCGTCCTGTTCTCGGCGGACTGGCTCGTCAGGGCAAGCTCTACACAGGAACTCTGGAAGAGGCCAAGGCCGAGGTTGACGAGATTCTGAAGAATGCCCCTGCCAACTTCATTCTGGGTGCCGACGACTCTATCCCCAACGACTCAGATCCTGAGCGTGTTCGTGCACTGGTAGACTATGTTCACTCTTGGCGCCAGACTCACTCTAAATAAGCAACAACAATAATAACAATAAAAAATAAGAAAGAAAACAAATGAAAAAGTTTCAGACATCGGTTATTACCTTGGCACTCGCTGCTGCAGGCATACAGACAATCAGCGCACAGCAGCAAGTTGCAAACAACCGCAGAGACAGGTGCTCGACCAGAGCCGTCCTAACGAGTACGTGCCTGCCGGTTTCTTCCTCCATTTTGAGAACAAGCTGGGACGTAAGGCAGTAGAGGACCACAAGGCGTTCTATAAGGCAACCAACATGGACTTCGTGAAGGTATTCTACGAAATCAGCGTGCCAAAGATTGACATCAAGAGTGGTAAGGACTGGGAGAAGGTGCCCGTCTATGGCGAGGAGTTCTTCGCTCCCCAAATTGCCGTCATTGAGGATCTTGCCCGCGAGTTTGGCAAGGAGGCATTCATCCTGCCCACTGTTTACTCTCCACTCGCGCTGGCTAATCAGACTTTAGGACAGGGCAAAGACTTGAAGAAGCTGGCTGAGGAAGACCCCGTCGCTTTCGGTAAGGCTATCAAGAATCTCTCGATCTCCATCGAGAACTACCTGCGCTCTGCCCGTAAGCACGGTGCCGACGGATTCTATGTGTCCAGTCAGGGTGGTGACGGTAACTCTCTCTCCCCGAAGATATGGAAAGAACAGGTACGCCAGTGGGACAAGCATGTCTCCGAGGTGGCAAACGAGATTGGTGAAATCAATATCCTGCATATCTGCGACTATGGCACACCGTTCAAAAATGCCGAGGCACTCTATGCCTTTACCGACTATCCTGCCAGCATCATCAACGTGCCCCTGAACTTCTCTGACGGCTCTGCACTCAACCTCAAGGAGGCACAGCAGCGTTTCGGTCGTCCTATCTTCGGTGGACTTGAGCGTTTGGGAATCATCGCAACAGGTAGCGTTGAGGAAGCCAAGAAAGCCGTCGATAAGGTCTTGGAGAATGCACCTAACAACTTCATCCTCGGTGCCGACTGTACCGTACCAGGCGAGACCGACTGGGAGAAACTGCGTGCCGTCATCGACTATGCCCACACTTGGCGTCAGACACATAAATAACAACATTTTAAAAAAGGTGTAATATGGATAAAAATATCATCAAGTTAGTGTTATTCTCAGTGATTACGCTGACGGCATGCACCACACAGCAAGCCGATGAGCAGCCCAACAAGAGAGACCTCATTGAGCGTGTACTCGACCAGTCGAAAGCTCCCGATATCATCCCTTCTGCATTCTTCCATCACTTTCCCGATAAATTCGGTCCTAAAGCAGTAGAAGAGCACATCGCTTTCTTTCGTGCGACAAACAACGACATCTTGAAAGTACAGTATGAGACTCTGCCACCTCAATGGGAGATCAAGACTGCTAAGGATTTCGAGAAAGTAGAAATTCTCCCCACAGAGTATTTTGAGCCGCAATTACAGGTGATAGAGGAGTTGGCAAAACAACTGAAGGACTCCGCACTGATTATCCCCACGGTCTATTCTCCCCTGCTTATCCTGCATCAGGCTGCCGGTGAGGGAGTGGATGAAGTCATCAAGAAATATCCCCAAGCCGCTGAGCCTGCATTTGAGAAGCTGGCAAAGAGTATCGAGAATTATATCCGGGCAGCCCGCAAGCGTGGTGCCGACGGATTCTATGTATCGTCACACGGCGGCAACGTAGAGTTCTTTGGTCAGGATTCTGAAGTATGGACAAAGTATCTGCGCAAGTGGGACAAATATATTTCCGAGGTTGCAGACTCTGTTGCCCCTCTCAACATCCTCCATATCTGTGGCGGTAAGTATAAGAATCTTGACGCATGGGCTGATTACCCTGGTACTATCATCAACTTACCAGAGTTTGAGGTAGAGAAACTGCGTCATGCGCAAGAGGTGTTCAAGCGTCCCATCCTGGGTGGTCTCGATCATCATGGAGTACTGATCAACGGAACTCTTGAGGATGTCTATACACAGATAGACAGTGTACTTGCCAAAGGTCCACAGAATCTCATTTTAGGAGCCAACTGCACCGTGCCAGACTCCACTTCCAGTGAGCGGCTCCGTGCCATTGTTGACTATGTACATTCATGGCGTCAAACCCATCAAACCCATCAATAATATGACGACAATAACAAAATATCAGTTGCTGATAGTGCGAGGGTTGTTTTCCACAGCGTTACTATTATCATTATTTTCCTGTTCATCGTCAAATAATGATACGGGCGGTGAGTTAAATATCCCAACAGATAACGATGAGGAATGCTGTAGCCTGATAGAAGAGGCGGAGACGAATACCTTTCTCGATAAGCTGAGTGAGGTGGAGGAGCTCTCACAAAATATCGGTGACTATATTATCAAGGTGTATTCTACGCGCCCCAAACTGTACGTCGGCTATAACGACCTCTATTTCGCTGTCGAGAAGAGAGCCAACGGTCGTCATGTGAAGGACATCGAGTTCAGCGAGCTCTCGCCACTGATGACAATGAACATGGGTGGAATGCCGATGCAACATAGTACGCCACTGGCTGCCGGATTCACACAGGTATTGACCTACCCCATCTATCATACTTGGGTATCGTTCCTGATGGCATCCGACACCGCCAACGGCGACACATGGGAACTGCCGTTCCGCTATCGCGTCAAGGACTTTTCGGGAGTACGCAGCAATGTTCCTGCCACCGTGCAGGCTGCCCCCGACGGTACCAACTGGCTGAAGTCGTTCAAATACGAAGGCTCCACCTATTATCTGTCCATTGTAAACCCGCAGCTCCTGACAGTTGGCATCAACACCTTACAGGCGTATGTGTCGAAGCAAGGTTCCGACCGGACAAAGCCTTATCCGGAGGCTACCGAGACGTTCACCATAGAGCATGTGCCCACGATGCCCGACATGGGTGACCACACCTCGCCTAACAACGAGCCGTTGGTAAAGCATGCGTCTGGAGTCTATGAAGGAAAGCTGAACCTGTCCATGACTGGACTCTGGAACATCCACTTGGTGGTGAAAGACAAGGACGGCAACACAATAGCGGGTGGCGACAACGACAACAGCGGATACAGCGATCTGTATTGGAGCATTATAATATGACAGCGGACAGATTAGGTAAATGTCACGGAATATCCTCACTCATAAGTTTAAAATGTTAGTAGTGGTAGGGGGGCTTTTTCTGATGCCCTCCTACTCTTTCTCACAAATTCCCGCTGACTCCATTGACAGCGAAGCCACCCTGCGCGAGGTGACCGTCACTTCTACAGTCGGCAACCGCCAGAAAGTGGCTGGCAAGGGACGGTCGGCAAGCATTGACGAGCATTTGTTGCAACTGAGTCATGTTAACATGGTGAGGCGTGGCTCTTATGCATGGGAACCCGTGGTGAACAATATGGCTACGGAACGGCTCTCGACCACCATTGATGGAATGAAGATCTTCTATGCCTGTACCGACAGGATGGATCCCGTGACATCCTATGTGGAGAGCGGCAATCTGCAGCGCATCAGTCTGAACGCCGGACTTGACGGCAATCCGCAAGCCACGGGAAACATCGGTGGTAGCATTGACCTGAAACTCCGCAAGGTGGGGTTCGGTCCCTCGAGGCAGGAGTACAATGCTAACATCGGCTATGAGGGCAATGGACATTTGCAGGTGTATGGTGCGGATGCGGCATTCTCCACACAGAAGTTCTACAGCAATCTCGGCGTGTTCTACCGTCATGCGGACAACTATAAGGCGGGAGGACATGAGGAAGTCGAGTTCTCACAGTTCAGCAAGGTGAACACTTTCCTGAATCTTGGCTGGAAGCCAGTTGAAGACCATATTATTGAGGGAACGGTCATCTTCGACCGCGCCACCGATGTGGGCTATCCCGCCCTTAACATGGACGTAAGTGACGCTACCGGCATCATCACCTCACTATCCTATCGGCGGGAGCATCTTCACGGATGGTTCTATCGCTGGGAGACGAAAGCATATTACAATCATATCAAGCATAATATGGACGACACAACCCGTCCAGACGTACTGGTACACATGGATATGCCGGGTAAGAGCAGCACGGTTGGTATCTACAGCCTGCTGCAAGGGGCAAGAGGCATCCATCAGTATCAATTGAACTACGACGCTTACTACAACACGCTGTTTGCCGACATGACGATGTATGTGAAGGGTGTCGCGCCGATGTATATGTTAACATGGCCCGATGTAGGAACGTTCAACAACAGCATCGCTCTCTCAGATGACATCGCCCTTGCCACTCACCATCACCTGCACGTCTCCGCCAAGGTGACCTGGCAGCAGCGGCGCATCCGCAGTGACGAAGGGCTTCGCGCGCTGACCATCTATTTCCCTGACATGGAGCGGAACGACACAAGAACTACGGGACGTATGGCAGTCAGTTATGCCTATCGGAACAAAGACTGGAAACTTGCCATAGGTACAGGCATAGGCAGTCGCACACCGTCTGTAACGGAAAGCGACGGCTATTTCCTGAACAACACGTTCGACAGTTATGATTATATCGGCAACCCCCATCTGAAGAATGAGTGTGCCATAGAACTGAATGCCTCCGCCGAGTGGCATCATGGCGCATTGGATGCCTCCATCGAGGCGAACACGTTCTTTTTCAGTAATTACATTATCGGCATCCCAGACAGCCGGCTCTCACCCATGACCATCGGGGCGGCAGGTGTCAAAGTGTATCAGAACCTGAGCGACGCGCGGATTGTGAATGTCAGCGCCAGGCTGAACGGGCAGATACTGCCGTGGCTCCGTTGGGAGAACCGCATATCCTACAGCTACGGCAAGGAGAGTGCCGGCGACCGTCTGCCGATGATAGCGCCGTTCAGCGTCACCTCCACGCTCAAGATGCAGTTCACGGACGTGGAGGCAGAGGGTGGCGTAGAGTTGGTGGACCGACACCGCGACTACAGCAAAAAGTATGGCGAGACTCCGACGTCGGGCTATGCCGTGTGGCATCTGAGCATGGGCTACCGACTGACTTTAGGTTATGTTGTAGCCCATATTCATGTGGGTGTTGAGAATCTCCTTGACAAGCGCTACTCCACCTATGCCGACTGGAATCATATCCCGCAGAAGGGACGTAATATTTACGCTAATTTCACATTACAATTATAAGTTTCATTTATAACATAACGAATTATGAAAAATATCATCGTATGGATAGGAGCGCTCATCATAGGTGCCATCCTTGGTTTATTACAAATCGGGTGGATTGGGGATGTCGCAGACTTCGTCGCCACCATCTATGTACGGTTGTTCCAACTACTTGCCGTCCCTACTATCGTGCTTGCCGTCACGACGACACTCGCCTCGCTGGGAAAGGGACAGGAGGCAGGACGTATCTTCGCCCATACCATCACCTATACCCTGTTGACCACGATTGTCGCTGCGGCAGTAGGACTGTTGCTCTATGTCGTCATCGCACCGGGAAATCTCCCCACAGAGACTATCAGCCAACAGTCTATTGCTGATAACCAGCCACAACTCACCTATATCGACCATCTGTTATCTGTCATCCCTAACAACATCGTCAAACCGTTCTTGGAGGGGAATGTCCTGTCGCTATTGTTATTGGCTGCAGCCATTGGTATCGCCTTGGCACGATTGCCCGAGACAGAACAGAAGGCTGTGGTTGTGAAGTTCCTGCATGGCTTGCAAGACTTGTTGTTTATGATGATTCGTGGACTGATCTGGACCCTGCCGGTAGGTATTGTTGCCTTTGCCGCCCAGCTGTCAGCACAACTCAGTGCAGGAGCCATCGCAGACTCGTTAGGAAAATATGTCGCAGTGGTCTTGGGAGGTAATCTGCTACAGTTCTTTGTGGTACTGCCCTTGTTCCTGTTGCTACGTGGGTTGAATCCTGTCCGTACTTTGTCGAAGATGATGCCAGCGGTCTTGATAGCACTCTTCACCAAAAGCAGTGCCGCTACCCTACCTGTCACGATGGGGACGGCAGAGCGGCGGTTAGGGGTACAGTCGAAAGTAGCCCGTTTCGTACTGCCTATCTGTACGACGATTAATATGAACGGGTGTGCCGCCTTTATCCTCGTCACCAGTCTGTTTGTAATGCAACAGGGAGGCATCCCACTCACATGGACTACCATGCTGTCGTGGCTGCTCATCTCCGTGGTATCGGCAATAGGTAATGCCGGGGTGCCGATGGGCTGTTACTTCCTGACTCTCTCCCTGATGTCAGGCATCCATGCCCCCATCGCCGTCCTCGGCATCATCCTCCCCATCTATACCATTATCGATATGGTGGAGACAGCAGTTAACGTATGGAGTGACTCCTGTGTCTGTGCGATGACAGACCACGACTTACGTAACTGATCCTATTTCACTTTCGCCACCAATTCTGCGGGATATTTCGGCATGGCACCATTCTGGGTACATACATAGGCACTTACCTCTACGGCTATGCGGTGTGCCTCCTCAACGGGTTTGCCGTTCAGGATGGCGGCACAAAAGGAACCTGTGAAGGAGTCACCGGCACCTACGGTATCAGCAACCTCTACTTTCGGGGTGAACTGGAAGGAGTGCTTGCCGTCGGCTGTGAACACATGACTGCCGTTGGTACCACAGGTCAGGACGAGCATCTGCAGATTGTATTCCTTCACCATTTTCTCGCAGATCTTGGCATCGTCCAACTCCTGATAGCCGAACATACGGGTAACGACTACCAGTTCCTCGTCATTGATCTTCAAGATATTACAACGCTTGAACGACTCTTCGAGTATCTCCTTGGAAAAGAACTGCTGACGCAGGTTGATATCACAGATCTTGATGCAGTCCTTGGGAGTAGCATCGAGGAACTGCTGGATGGTCTGACGACTGACGATGTTACGCTGGGCAAGAGAGCCGAAGCATACGGCACGGCAGTTCTTTGCTGCCTCCTTGATGTCGTCATTGAAGGGGATATTATCCCATGCGACATTCTCCTTAATCTCATAGGTGGGGATACCCTCACCTGTCAGGGTCACCTGTACGGTACCAGTAGCATACGGTACTCGTGGCATCAGGTATTTCAGTCCGTTCTGCTCCAGTGCCTCTATTGTCTCGTCAGCGAGCTTGTCCTCACCCAGTGCACTGATAGCTACGGTGTCGAGTCCAAACTGTCCTGCGTGATAGGCGAAGTTAGCAGGAGCGCCACCCAGTTTCTTTCCCTCGGGCAGCATATCCCATAATGCCTCGCCCAGTCCGATAATCAGATTCTTCATAGTTTTCTTGATATTTTTAGTTCTTTACTTGCTTGATATAGGTAAATAGATAGATGACACCTACTGCCATCACAGCAACGGCACCAGCCTGTCCCATGGCATCACTCATAAAGCCCATGATGAGGGGGAACACCGTTCCGCCGAACAGTCCCATAATCATCAGACCAGAGACCTCGTTCTGCTTGTCGGGTACGGAAAGGAGTGCCTCGGAGAATGCCATGGAGAAGATATTGGAGTTACCATAACCTACCAGGGCGATAGCCACATAGAGCACCATCTTCGTCTGTCCGCTGAACATAAGAATCATACTTGCAGCCATCAGCACGACACTGATCATGAAGAACCAGCGGGTCTTCATCACACGCAGGAAGAAAGAGCCTGTCAGCGCACCAATGGTACGGAAGATGAAATACAGGGAGGTAGCAAAGGCTGCCTCGTTAAGGGTCATACCGACACGCTCCATCAACAATTTCGGAGCCGTCGTATTGGTACCCACGTCAATTCCTACATGGCACATGATGGCAAGGAACGACAGCAATACGATGGGTTTGCTCAACAGGTGCAGGCAGTCAACGAACGAGGATGACTTTCCAGTGGGGAGTTCCTCCTGGATAGGTGTTGCCCATAACAAAGCGGCAGACAACAGTCCTACGATGAAATAAATCATAAACAATACTCGCCAGTCATAGCCGAAAGAGGGAATGACCTGTGTGGCACCCCACATAGCGAGATAAGGGGCAAGGAAGGAGGCTATCGCCTTTACAAACTGTCCGAAAGTCAGGGTCGAGGCAAGGTTCTTGTCACCGATAATCAACATGGCAAGGGGATTGATACTGGTCTGCATCAACGCATTACCGATACCCAGCAGTGAGAAGGCGACGAGCATCACACTGAAGGAGTTGCCGAAGAGGGGTATCAACAGGGACACCACCGTCACGACGAGTGAGAGCAACACGGTGTTCTTACGTCCTATCTTGTTCATCAGCATACCCGTTGGCACGGAGAAGATGAGGAACCAGAAGAACACCAGTGAGGGGAAGATATTGGCGACAGAGTCAGACAACCCAAGGTCTTCCTTCACATAGTTTGACGCGATGCCCACAAGGTCTACGAAGCCCATACAGAAGAAGCAGAGCATCACAGGAATCAGATAAATCGATTTGTTGGTATTGTTTGCCATAATTCTAGAAAGAATAAATAGTTACTTTTGCTTGATTGGTCACTTTGATCTGCGTATAAGGCTCTGTGGGGAACAAGAGGTTCGTCATTGCCATGCGTCCCTCAGCGTCGAAAGCCTCGATAGAGCAGTGGTCGATGAAGATACGCAGTTGCTTGACGGCACCATAGGTGGGTGCGACGGTCTTGCAGGGGAATGCCTCACTGAAACTGGCATAACTACGGGTACGGTCCATCGAGAACGTGTTCTTGACAGCGTCATACTCCATCACCACCTGCTCACCTAATGAGTTGGAGAAGGTGATCTCCGTGGAGCCTTTCAGGTCGATGACCAGCTCACCAGTCTGTGGCAGTTTGTTAGTGGTCTTACCACGCAGGGCAAGCATCTCCTTGGAGGGTGTCACACCACAATAGGTCTGTCCGTTATACTCGAAGAGGTCGAGGTCACGGGGAATACTGTTGGCACTACGGAACTGCTTGGTGGGTACCTGATTGGCATACTGCCAGTTCGACATCCACGCCAGAGCGATATGTCGCCCCTCGGGTGCATTATCGAAAGTAACGGTGGCATAATGGTCCTTGCCATAGTCCATCCAACGGGTGTCCGTATGCTCACAGGTGAACTTCTTTCCGTCGAAGTCACCGATGAAATACTGAGTAGCGGAGCCGCCGAAGGGACCACCGGGGTTGATATTACAGATTAGCATCCATTTCTGCTTGTTGGTGCCACGTACGGGCAGTTTCATCAGGTCAGGACACTCCCACACACCGTCATGACAACCATACTCCTTACCAAAGGAACTCTCATATGTCCAGTCTCTCAGGTTGTCAGAAGAGTAGATACGCATCTCCTGTCCGACAGCAAGGATGAGGTTCCATTTCTGGATATCAGCATTCCAGAACGCCTTCGGGTCACGGAAGTCCTCCTCCTGACTGACGAGGATGGGGTTACCCGCATATTTCTCAAAGGTCTTGCCGTTATCCTTGGAGACAGCCATCGACTGCACCTGGCTCTTTCCTGCCGAGGTATAGAAAGCGACAACCTGGTTGTTCTTCTGATCCACCACACATGAGCCACTGAAGATGTCACCCAGTGCATCCGGCTCGATTGCCGTCGGCTGAGCCTCCCAGTGAATCAGATCACGACTGGTAGAGTGTCCCCATGTCATATTCTCCCACATCGATCCGTAGGGGTTCCACTGATAAAAGAGGTGGTAGACACCATCTTTATAGAACATACCATTGGGGTCGTTCATCCAACCGTATGCGGGTGTATGATGATACTGTGGACGGAATTTCTCACGATTGGCGGTATCAAAAGTGTTGCTCTGCTTCATCTCCTGCCAGCAGAGGAAGTCCTTCATGGCACCAGTAAAGCGACGATCACCATAGAACGTGATGTCCAGCAGCAGGTCTTTCGTACCGAAACGTTGGATATCCAGGGGCACGTAGTAGTCCACCTTATCGACGGCAAGTCTGATATTCATCGACTGCACCTGTTGTCCCTTTACCAACACACGGATATTGGCATTATCCTCTCTCTCCTGCACAGGCAACAACAGATAGTGGCTCCTCACCTCCACTCGCTGCATGGCATGACTCTTTCCCAATACTTGTGGTTTCTGTTGTGCCTTGACACCTGTCACGGCAAGCAGCATCACCATCATGATCCATAACATTTTCTTCATTGCGTTTCTGTTTTTAGTTAATGATTTTGCTGCAAAATTACATGATTCCCATTCCATCGTGTAAATTTTGATACAAAAACTAGCAAAAAACGTACATTGAAACAAATTTGCTATAAAAAATCCCTACGTCGGGAGACGCAGGGAGTGAGGTTAACAGGTCAGAGCAGGCTCCACGCGTTCTCCAGATAGGGTGTGAGATGGTCACGCCCCTGTTGGTCGAGTCCGCACTCCACGGTAGCCATGGCGAGGACGATGTCATGCCATACGACCTGTGTCTCCTGTTTCATCGGGGGCAGGGGCGCGTCAGGATGCCAGCCGGTCATGCGGCTGACGGTCTGGATATACGCTGCCGTCTTGTTCTCCGTCTCTGGCGCCCACCGCCGGATAATCTGCCGGAGGGTGACGCAGCCGTGTCGCTGGTAGTAGGTGCGGAGAAGTTTAAGGGCGGCACGGAGTCCGTAGGTCATGGTGGAGAAGTGGCAGAAGGTTTGTTCTGCTTCGCAGTGTGTCTCACCGAGCCATCTCACCGTCTTGCTTTTAATGATATTGAGGGGGTTGTTGTTACGGAGCCCCCGTGGTGTAGTTTTGTTCTTCATCATGTTTTAAATTTAATTTCACTAGTGTCTATTAAATTCCGTTAAATTGAAACATAACTCTCTCATGCACAACATAATAAGTTCAGAAAACCTTGTCGCACTTTTGAAATGCGTACC
>CAJONQ010000081.1 GCA_905235835.1 uncultured Prevotella sp. | reverse complement strand
ATCTGTGCCGTTGCCTACCTGATTGGCTGGTGTATCATGAAGGCACTTGTTCCAAAGTACAAGCCCATCATCGTGGAGTAATCAAAAAAATCGCTTCCAATCTTGATGACTGGAAGCGATTATTGCTTCTAAAACACACAAGCCCACCCAAACTTGTGGACAAGTTCTTTCAATAAATTCCTGTCCCGGACAGGAATAGTCACTGCGACTGTCTCTCGTTGCGAATCTCGCTCTCCTAAATTAGCAGTATCAATATCATATTGTGTTTGGAGATTCATCCAGATATCTGCTGGTATACCAAGCCCTTTCTCTAAGGCAATGGCAACATTAAGAGAAACAGATCGTTTACCGTTAATTGTCTCGCTAAGGACAGATGGCTTGATGCCTGTCTCTATGGCAAGTTGCTTCTGTGTCATCTTTCTTTCCTTCAGTTCGTCCTTTATCATATCACCAGGATGTGTGGCAACAAAAGGTGTCATGTTTTTCTTACTCATAATGCTTTGATATTTCTTGAAGTAGTATGTCTATAACTATACCGTTCTCATCAGGAGAACTGTGAAAGAGTAACCTATATTGGTCATTGATCCACACGGCTTCCACACCTTTCAAATCACCTTTCTTTTTTTCATAGTGAAGAGATTTGATAAGGAAAAGATCTTCAATACGCCTAACAGCCTTCATATAATTGACTACCTTTGCATAGCGCTTCACTATGTCTTTTGGCAGTTTCTTGTATTTGCTGTCCGTTGTCGAACCTTTTGTGTAGAGTTCTTCTAATGCCGCATTTCCAAATTCAATATTCATCTTTACATCGTTTGACGATGCAAAGGTAAATAATAATTCGCAAATTTGATAATTGTTTGCGAATTATTTACATAAAATCGTCATATTCATAGTAACTTTTAAACTCACCATGAAGAAGGTATTCATGCTTCCTCGCATTATGACAAATACAAAATAAGGGTCTATTGAGGTACTTTGAGCATGCATAACCTAGGGGGTATAAACCTCATCGCCTTATTCTTTTGGTTCTGTTCGATGCTATCTGCTATAAGAAAAAGGATCCCGACAAATCTATAATCGCTTCCAATCTTGATGACTGGAAGCGATTATTCATGACTAAAAATCCTCAGACTAATACCCTCTGACCGTCCAAGGCAGGAATCCCTGCCGTTTGAGGGTATCGATAAGTCCCTCGCTCATGGCTTCATTATCCTTCCGTGTATAACGGATGTCGGTGAAGATCTGAGCGAGGGTCTCTTTATTGTTGATACGGACAAACTCCAGGTTCTCGGGACGATGCTCCTTCTCCTCGTAGTATTTGTCGATGTCCATCGCCAAGTAGTCGGTATACGTCTCCTCATGGACAAAACTCTCCAGTGGCAGACGGTCACTCTGTGGCGGTTCCTCGGCAGGCCATCCCACCGTCAGCGTAGCTACTGGCATCGTCAGTCGGGGCAGTTCCAGGATGTCGATGATCTGCTGGGGCATATAGACCGTAGTCCCCAGATAGCAATACCCCAGTCCCTCCTCGTCCATCAGGTTACAGAGCGTCTGCGTATAGAGCAGGGCATCCGTTGCCGCATTGATGAAACTGAGGAAGTTGTCGTAACCAGGTTCTGCTTTTCTGCAATGAGCCCATGTCGACGTGCGGTTGAAGTCAGCGCATATCGTCAACACTACTGGAGCCTGTGTCACCATCGGTTGGTTGAAATGGGCAGGTGCCAGTTTCTGTTTCATTTCCTCCGAGCGGGTGACCACCACACTATATAGTTGGAGGTTACCCATGGTCTGTGTACGACTTGCCTCTGACAAGAGACGATTAAGGAGCTCTTGGCTCACTTCCTTGTTGCTGTATTGGCGAATTGTTCGCCGTGTTGATAGATTCTTCATGCTGCGAAGATACGAAGAATTTTCCAAAAAGGAAAACTTTCGAGCGGTTTTCTCTGAAAAAGTTGTCTGAAAAGAAAACTTTTCGTACCTTTGGCATTAAAAATGCCGAAAGTACTTGCACTCGACAAAAAAAAGAATGAAATTCTTTGTTTTTGTGCTCGTTTAATCGTACCTTTGCCTGCAAAATGTTGAAGATATGGAAGGAAATAACAAAAAAGAGTCATTACAGGACCAACGCCCGGAAGTGGTGGAGGTACGTCCTCAGGTATTGGAGTGCGATGTGGTACGTTTCCAGAACAACAAGGAGAAATGGGTTGCCTTCGTCGGCTTGCTTGACGGTTATCCTTATGAGATATTCACGGGATTGCAGGATGACGAGGAGGGTATTGTCTTACCCAAGACCGTTACCCATGGTAAGATTATCAAGCAGGTGAATCCCGACGGTACCAAGCGTTATGACTTCCAGTTTGAGAACAAACGAGGGTATAAGACGACGGTGGAGGGACTCTCCGAGAAGTTCAACCCCGAGTATTGGAACTATGCCAAGCTGATCTCTGGTGTGTTGCGTTATCGGATGCCTTTGGAGCATGTCATCCGTCTGGTGGCATCGTTGTCACTGAAAGACGAGAGCATCAACACCTGGAAGGTGGGTGTGGAACGTGCCTTGAAGAAATACTTGCCAGGCAATCATGACGACCTGGAGGAGTCCCAAGAATAACAGATGATGCGTGTCGAGTCAGGACATATCGTGTTGAAGAGACTCCGTTTCCATGCTTTCCACGGGGTGATGCCCCAAGAGAGAAGGGTAGGGGCAGACTTCCTCGTCACCCTTCGTCTGGGTTATGACCTTACGAGGGCGATGCAGACAGATGACGTAAGCGATACCCTCAACTATGCGGAAGTCTATCGTGTCGTCCAAGAGGAGATGGAGAAACCATCGGCACTCTTAGAGCATGTGGCAGGACGTATTGCCGACGCTGTCCTCAGACAGTTTCCTGATGTCCAAAGTATCGATCTCGAACTGATGAAACAGAACCCTCCGATGGGGGCTGACTGTGAGGGAGCCGGTGTGGAGTTACATTTAATAAATGATAAAACTCCGGAGTAACGAAGGCTTTTTACGTGGAAAATGCGTAATTTTGCACCTTGAAAAGAAATGAAGAAGAATAGGATATTAGTTTTAATATGGGTAACGCTGCTGTTTGCGGTCGTCTCCATGGCTGCAAACAAGAAGTTCACGCTGGTCATTGACCCTGGTCATGGCGGACATGACGCAGGGGCTTTGGGAGCATTCTCCAAGGAGAAGAACATCAACCTGAACGTTGCTCTTGCTTTCGGACGTTATGTGGAGAATAACTGTCCGGACGTGAAAGTCATCTATACCCGCAAGACAGATGTGTTCATCCCCCTGCATACCCGTGCCGACATCGCCAACAGGAACAAAGCAGACCTGTTTATCTCCGTGCATACCAATGCGGTACCTCGGGGTAAGACCATCAGGGGACTGGAGACCTACACCTTGGGAATGCACCGTGCCGGTACCAATCTGGAAGTGGCAAAGCGAGAGAACTCCGTTATTCTGATAGAGAAGGACTATAAGCAGCATTATGAGGGCTTCGATCCCAACTCCAGCGAGAGTTATATCATGTTCGAGTTCATGCAGGACAAGAACATGGCACAGAGTGTGGAACTTGCCAGGTTCGTGCAGAAACACGCATGCTCGTCGGCAAACCGCCAGAACAAAGGGGTGAAGCAGGCAGGTTTCCTGGTGCTGCGTGAGACATCGATGCCCAGTTGCTTGATAGAGTTAGGGTTCATCACAACCCCCGACGAGGAGCGGTTCCTGAACAGCAAGGACGGTATTGACCGTCTGGGATATGGTATCTACAAAGCATTCCTGGACTATAAGCAGAAGTATGACGGTCGCATCACCGTCCCCTATCAAGCGGAGCAGAAGGAAGACGTCAATATCCCCTCAGTAGTTCCTCCCAGTGAGAAAAAGGAGGAGACGGCTAAGGTGACCGCCCCGGCAAAGATACAAAAGGAGCCGGCAGTCACTCTCCAAACCGTGGAGGTGGTCAAAGAGGAGGTGAAGGAAAAGGAGGAACAGGTACAAGACTCCACCTTGATCTTTAAGGTTCAGATCATGGCAAGCGCTTCCCGTCAGAAAGTCAGTAAGTCGAAGCTGAACGGACAGCCGGCACCCGAGTGCTATGAGGAAGGTGGGTTCTATAAGTATACCGTCGGCAGTTCGGAGGATTATGACGAGATAGCCAGAATCCGTGAGAGTCTGGTGGGTCATTTCCCGGAGGCTTTCATCATCGCTTTCAGAGGTAGTCAGAAAGTAGACATCAGGGCTGCCATCCGTGAGTTCAGAGCTAAAAAGAAAACAAAAGAGTAAAGAGATATGAAATTTACGAAAGAAATACAGATAGCCATTGTTGCCATCATCGCACTGGTCGTGCTTTATTTCGGCTTGGGTTTCCTGAAGGGTTTAAGTATCTTCTCCTCAAGCAGTACCTATTGTCTTGCCTTTGAGGATGTCAGTGGTATGTCTAACTCCTCACCCGTCTATGCTAACGGCTATAAGGTGGGTGTGGTAGAGGGTATCGTCTATGATTACGAGAATCCCAAGAAGATCGTGGCGAAGATCGGTGTTGACAAGGCGATGCGTATTCCCGTAGGCTCTCATGCGGAACTGTCGAGTGACCTCCTGGGTAATATCAGAATCAATCTGATACTGTCGGACAATCCCCTGCAGTTCATTGCTTTGGGTGACACCATCCCCGGTATGATAGAGAAGGGGATGATGGGTAGGGCAGCAGAGCTGATCCCTGCCGTCGAGAAGATGATGCCGAAACTGGACTCTATCCTGACCAGTCTGAACCTGTTGCTGGCTGACCCGGCTCTCCGTAATACCTTACATAATGTGGAGGGGATGACGGCAAACCTGAATCAGACGAGTGTCGACCTGCGCAGACTCTCTGCAAGTCTGGGGCATGAGGTGCCGTCGATGATGAAAAAGGCCGATGGCGTACTGGATAATACCCAGCAGCTGACGGCTAACCTCTCTGCTATCGACGTGGCATCGATGACGGCAAAGGTGAACCAGACCCTTGCCAATGTGGAGGAGATGACCCGTAAACTCAATAGCAACGAGGGTACCCTGGGCTTGCTGATGCGTGACGCCAGCCTCTATTGGAATCTGAGTGCCACAGCCGCTGACGCAGACTCCTTAGTGAGAGATTTGAAGGCACATCCAAAACGTTACGTACACTTCTCCGTTTTCGGTAAAAAAGACAAGTAAAATAGTGTATAATTTTTATTTTGTCTAAATAGTCAAGGGGTAATCAATAAGATTCAACGAAGACTTCGGAACTGCTTGATATTAATAAAGTTCGGAGTATAAATAAGGATAAGACCGCACACAGTATCCCCTGTGTGCGATTTTCGTTAAGTAATTGAAATGCAGAAACTTGTAATTCTGCAAGGGCGAAAAGTCTTAAATTATTGGAAAGGAGTCCTAAACTCCGATAAATAAGTAAGTTACGATGGGTTGAATATTTTTGGTGAATAAATACAGATTTGCATATCTCAAAAAAAAGTACGAACTTTGCAATCGGAAACGGAAACTATATTCCTTATCAAGGTTAGTTTTAATGATTAAAAAAGTATAACGCCGCATGGAAAAAACTCCAAAGGCGCTTTGGGGCGACTGCCTTCATCTCATTAAGGAGAACGTCACAGAGCAGCAATATAAAACATGGTTTGCGCCCATCGTATTCGAGAAATACGATGAGGAAAAGCAGACGCTTCTCATACAGGTGCCCAGCCGCTACGTGTATGAGTATTTGGAGCAGTACTATGTGACCTTATTAAGTAAGGTGTTATGCCGTTGCTTTGGTAAGAATATCCAGCTGAACTATCGCATCGTAGTGGACAAGGCGCATAAGCTGACAGTGGAGGAAGAGGGTAGTGAGCCTGTCAATATCGAGCGTCCTCAAGCGACCACTCGTGGTAATAAAGCACCCACAACGCTGGATGCCGCCGTTCCACAGGACCTGAATCCCCAGTTGGATATCCACAAGACCTTCCAGACCTTCATCGAGGGTGATAGTAATAAGCTGCCACGTACCGTAGGACTCTCCATCGCGGAGCATCCGGGTAAGTCGACGTTCAATCCCTTCTTCGTGTTTGGACCCTCTGGCTGTGGTAAGACGCACCTGATTAACGCGATAGGTGTGAAGTGCAAGGAGATGTATCCGCAGAAGCGTGTGCTGTATGTGTCGGCTCGTCTCTTCCAGGTGCAGTACTCCGATGCCACTCGTCAGAATACCGTCAATGACTTTATCCACTTCTATCAGACCATCGATGTATTGATAGTCGATGATATCCAGGAGTGGGCGACAGCACCTAAGACGCTGGACACCTTCTTCCATATCTTCAACCATCTGTTCCGTAACGGCAAGCAGATCATCCTTGCCAGCGACCGTCCCCCGGTGGACCTGCAGGGTATGAAAGACCGTCTGCTGACACGTTTCGCCTGTGGACTGATTGCGGAGTTGGAGAAACCTAACGTTCAGTTGTGTGTGGATATCCTGCATGCGAAGTGTAAGCGTGACGGATTGCGCATCCCGGAGGATGTCATCCAGTTTATCGCTGAGACCGCCAATGGCTCTGTCCGTGACCTGGAGGGTGTGGTGAACTCATTGATGGCTTACTCGATTGTTTATAACAGTCATGTGGATATGCGTCTTGCCGAGCGTGTCATCAAGCGTGCCGTGAAGGTGGACAACAAACCGCTGACCGTTGATGATATTCTGGAGCGTGTCTGTGAGCACTATAACGTGTCACCGCAGAATGTGTTCAGCAAGTCCCGTAAGCGTGACTATGTCATCGTGCGTCAGGTGTCCATGTATCTGGCTCAGAAGTACACGAAGATGCCAGCCTCCCGTATCGGACAGCTGATAGGAGGGCGCGACCACTCGACAGTGATACACAGTTGCTCCACCGTCGAGCAGCGGCTGAAGGTCGACAAGTCGTTCTCGGCAGAGCTAAGTAGTATTGAGAATTCTTTTAAATTAAAACAATAGTGAATAATGTAAGAAGAAAGGACGGTGAGATGCCGTCCTTTATCTTCTTGCCATGCTAAGCAAGGGCTCATGAGTTGTAAGGATGGGTATCGAGAGTTGTTAGGATGGGTGTCAAGAGTAGTCAGGGTGGGGCTAAAGAGTAGTCCGAATGGAGTAAAAGGCTGGTTCCCACGTAGGAAACCGATGGGTTCCAGTAAGGAAACCGATGGTTTCCCCGAAGGAACCCATCGGTTGCCCACAGGGTTTACAGTCGTCCCAGGCATCGAACAGAACCAAAAGAATAAGGCGATGAGGTTTATACCCCCTAGGTTATGCATGCTCAAAGTACCTCAATAGCATGAAAAATCACATGTAATATTTTACTGTTGACCCTCAATAGACCCTTATGCATATACTCTTGAAATAATAATCGCTTCCAGTCATCAAGATTGGAAGCGATTATAGTTTTTGTCGGGATCCTTTTTCTTACAGCAGGTTGTCCTTCTCGATATCCTTGAAGTACTTGTAGGTGGCGACCTTCAGCTCGTCAGTGGCAGGCTCGTCGGCAACGATGATGCCATGCTGGTGCATCTGGAGCGCAGAGATGGTCCACTCGTGAGTGACGGCACCCTCAATGGCAGCCTTCAGGGCACGAGCCTTGTGATGTCCGTTGACGAGAATCATCACCTCCTTGGCATCCATCACGGTACCCACACCAACGGTCAGTGCGAGCTTGGGCACCTTATTCACGTCGTTGTCAAAGAAACGAGAGTTGGCGATAATCGTGTCAGTGGTCAGTGTCTTCACACGAGTACGACTGGTCAGACTGGAATATGGCTCGTTGAAAGCGATATGTCCGTCAGGACCGATACCACCGATGAAGAGGTCGATGCCACCAGCCTCCTTGATCATCTCCTCATAATGAGCACACTCAGCGGCGAGATCCTTGGCGTTACCGTTGAGGATGTGGATGTTCTCCTTGGGGCAGTCGATATGGTCGAACAGGTTGCGAGCCATGAAAGAGTGGTAGCTCTCAGGGTGCTCCTCAGGAAGATTGACATACTCGTCCATGTTGAACGTCAGCACGTTCTTGAACGATACACGTCCCTCCTTGTTAGCCTTTACCAAGCAGGCATACATACCCTCAGGTGACGAGCCGGTAGGAAGACCCAGTACAAACGGTTTCTCTTTGGTGGGCTGGAAAGCATTGATACGCTCAATCACGTGTTCAGCAGCCCATTGCGACATTTTCTGATAATCAGATTCGATAATTACTCTCATAAGTTCAAAAATTTTAGTTGTGTCTGTTTGCGAGGCAAAGATAATAAAAATCTGACAAAATAAGTATGTTATATGTATTTTTTTTGTACCTTTGCCCCATATTTATAAATAAGGTATGAAAGAATTTGTGATTTCTGAGGTCAAGGCTGAGACTGCTGTACTGGTGGGACTGATCACCCAGGAGCAGGACGAGGCGAAGACGAAGGAATACCTCGACGAGCTGGAGTTTCTTGCCGATACCGCTGGTGCCGTGACAGTGAAGCGTTTCACGCAGAAGGTACAGGGACCCAGTCAGGTGACCTATGTCGGCAAGGGAAAGCTCGAGGAGATCAAACAATATATCAAACAGCAGGAAGACGCTTATGAAGATTGGCTGGATAATGGACAATCTTCAATGTTCAATGTTCCATCTTCAATGTCCAATGTTCAATGTCCTCAACCAGTGGGTATGGTCATCTTTGACGATGAGCTGTCAGCAAAGCAAATCCGTAATATCGAGGCGGAACTGAAAGTGAAGATACTGGACCGCACCT
This sequence comes from uncultured Prevotella sp., assembly GCA_905235835.1. GTDB lineage: Bacteria > Bacteroidota > Bacteroidia > Bacteroidales > Bacteroidaceae > Prevotella. The sequence goes on along the minus strand of CAJONQ010000081.1, from coordinate 12,571 downwards.
CCTTAATTCTCGACATCTTTGCCATGCGAGCCCAGACAGCCGAGGCAAAGACACAGGTGGAGCTGGCACAGTATCGTTACATGCTGCCCCGTCTGCAACGACTATGGACTCACTTGGAGCGTCAGGGCGGTGGCTCTGGCTCTGGTGGCGGAAAGGGTAGTGTGGGACTTCGCGGACCAGGTGAGACACAGTTGGAGATGGACCGTCGTATCATTCTGCACCGTATCACCCTGCTCAAGGAACGCTTGCTGGAGATAGACAAGCAGAAGACCACCCAGCGTAAGAACCGTGGTCGTCTGATCCGTGTCGCCCTCGTGGGGTATACCAATGTGGGAAAGTCGACGATGATGAACCTGCTTGCCAAGAGTGATGTCTTTGCGGAGAACAAACTCTTCGCCACTCTCGACACGACGGTTCGTAAGATGGTGATAGACAACCTGCCCTTCCTGCTTGCCGATACGGTAGGGTTTATCCGTAAACTGCCTACCGACTTGGTGGACTCCTTCAAGTCGACCCTTGACGAGGTCAGGGAGGCAGACCTGCTGGTGCATGTGGTGGATATCTCGCATCCCGACTTCGAGGAACAGATCAGTGTGGTGGAGAAAACGCTTGCCGACCTGGGATGTGCCGACAAGCCCTCGATGCTGGTATTCAACAAGATAGACGCCTATACGTGGACACCCCAGGACGAGGACGACCTCACGGCTCCTACCAAGGAGAATGTGTCGCTGGATGAGTTGAAGAAGACATGGATGGCGAAGATGCAAGGTGACTGTCTCTTTATCTCGGCACGTGAGAAAGAGAATATCGACGAGTTGCGTGAAGTGCTTTATAAGAAGGTACGTGAGCTTCATGTACAGAAATATCCTTATAATGATTTCCTGTATAACGTAGAAGAATAACTTACACAACACATAATACTTATGAGAGATTATAGACAACTGACTCAAGAGGAAATTGAGGTGCTCGAGCGCAATAGCTGCTGGGCAGAGAACTGGGACCAGGTGAAGGTGGCAGATACTTTTAAGCCCTATGGGTTCCATCGTGTGGTGTTCTATGGGGATATCCGTCTGGGTTCCTTCGACAAGCAAGTGGAGGTGACCAAAGGGTTCACCAAGCATGCTGGAATCAATGACGCTACCTTGCGTAACGTCACTGTGGGTGACAACTGTCTGATAGAGAAAATCGGCAATTTCATTAATAACTATACCATCGGTGACGACTGCTATATCTCCAATATCTCGACGATGGAGACCACAGAGGGCGCGACCTTTGGTGAGGGACATCTGGTCTCCGTGCTGAACGAGATGGGTGATGGCAATGTCATCCTCTTCCACGACCTGAACTCCCAGCTTGCCGCCTTTATGGTGAAGCATTTTAGGGATAAGGTGCTGAAAGACAATATCACCCGACTGATTAACGAGGAGATCCGCTTCACCCTGCCCGAGCGTGGTACGATTGGCAATGATCAATACGAAGGAGATTACCAATACCGTCATCAAGGACGACTGTGAGATAAATGGTGCCGCTCGCCTGAGCGACTGTACCATCATGTCGTCAAAAGATGCCTCAGTCTATATCGGTACAGGTGTCATCTGTGAGAACTCCATTATCTCGAACGGTTGTTCCATTACGAACTCAGTGAAGATGCAGGAGTGCTTTGTGGGTGAGGCTTGTCAGATCACTAACGGTTTTACAGCCGAGGCGAGTGTGTTCTTTGCTAACTCCTTCATGGCGAATGGTGAGGCATGTGCCGCTTTCTGCGGTCCCTTCTCAGCTTCACACCATAAGTCAAGTCTGTTGATAGGTGGGGAGTTCTCGTTCTATAACGCAGGCTCGAACACCAACTTCTCCAACCATGCCTATAAGATGGGCCCGATGCACTATGGTGTGTTGGAGCGTGGTTCTAAGACGGCAAGTGGTGCCTATGTGCTGATGCCTGCGAAGATCGGAGCCTTCTCTGTCTGCTTTGGTAAACTGATGAACCATCCGGACATGCGCTGTCTGCCCTTTGCCTATCTGATGGCATACGGTGAGACGATGTATATCGTACCTGGTCGTAACATCACGACCGTAGGACTCTATCGTGATATCAAGAAGTGGCCCAAGCGTGACCGTCGTTCTCCTTCCAGCCGTAAGAGTATCATCAACTTCGACTGGCTCTCTCCTTTCACTGTGGGAGAAATCGTACAAGGCAAGAAAATCCTGGAGGCTTTGCGTCAGGCAGGTGGTGATAACGTGTCATCCTATAACTACCACGAGTATATCATCAATGCCTCTTCCCTTCGTAAGGGTATCAAATACTATGATATCGCCCTGCGTATCTATATGGGCGCCGTCATCAAGAGAGCCATTAAAGGAGGCTTCTTGAGCAAACCCACTTCGGATATCGGACTGGGAGAGTGGGACGACCTGTCAGGACTCTTGTTGCCGATATCGGAAGAACAGCGACTGATCGATGACATCAAAAATGGTAATATCGAGAGCATCCAGGATATCCTGGATCGCTTCAGGGAGATAGACAAGAACTATCGTGAGTACCAGTGGACATGGACCTATCGGATGATCCTCGACTATTACGGTCTGGAGGAACTGACAGAGTCAGCAAGACAGCGTATCAAAGAAGATTATGTGAAAGCCCGTCGTGCCTGGATTGCCGAGATCCGTAAAGATGCCGAGAAAGAGTTCGCCATGGGCGACGTGGAGCAGGATGTCTTCGATGACTTTATATCGAAATTAGATCATGAGATAGATTATGAGGATTAAGTTTTATCTAACAGCTTGTCTTGTCGCTCTTGGATTGAGCACGCAGGCTAAGGACTACAAGTATCAGACGGTTGAGGGCGACCTGACAAAGACCCGAATCTATACGTTGGATAACGGACTGAAAGTGTATCTCTCCGTGAATAAGGAGAAACCGCGTATCCAGACTTATATCGCGGTGCGTACTGGTTCGAAGAACGACCCGGCGGAGACGACGGGTCTTGCCCACTATCTTGAGCATCTGATGTTCAAGGGTACTAAGCAGTTTGGTACGAATAATCCTGAGGCTGAGGCTCCGCTGTTAGATGAGATTACCAATCGTTATGAGGCTTATCGTAAGTTGACTGACCCAGCTGCCCGTAAACAAGCCTATCATGAGATAGACAGTGTGAGTCAGCTTGCCGCTCAGTATTTTATTCCCAATGAGTACGATAAGCTGATGGCAACGATTGGTGCACAGGGTACGAATGCCTTCACAAGTAATGATGTGACCTGTTATACGGAGGATATCCCCTCTAACGAGATAGAGAACTGGGCGAAGATACAGGCGGACCGTTTCCAGAACATGGTGATTCGTGGTTTCCATACCGAGTTGGAGGCAGTTTATGAGGAATATAATATCTATCTGAGTAATGATATGGATAAGGTGTGGAGTGCTCTCGGCAAGAAACTGACCCCCACCCATCCTTATGGTACCCAGACGACGATAGGAACACAGGAGCATCTGAAGAATCCTTCCATCGTCAATATCAAGAACTATTTCAATAAATGGTATGTACCTAATAATGTCGCTATCTGTATGGCTGGTGACTTCGATCCAGACCAGACAGTAGCGATTCTCGACCAGTACTTTGGCAACTGGAAGCCAGCCGCTGATGTCAGTCAACCAGTCTTCCCGGTGCAGAAACCGTTGACGGCTCCTGCCGACACAACAGTAATCGGTCAGCAGGCAGAGCAGGTATGGGTAGGATGGCTTGCCGATAAAGCTGCGTCCTTGCAATGTGACACCTTGGATGTGATTGGTGATATGCTGAGCAATGGGAAAGCCGGTATCTTTGATTTGGGTCTTAACCAGACAATGAAAGTACAGGAGGCAGGTGCCGGTATAGAGACGATGCAAGACTATTCTCTCTTCGTCCTCGTTGGTGTCCCCAAACCGGGACAGTCGCTGGAAGAGGTAAAGACCTTGATGCTGGGTGAGATAGATAACCTGCGGAATGGTCGCTTCTCCGATGACTTGCTGGCAAGTGTGGTGAACAATAGGAAACTGAAATACCAGCGTGCCTTGGAAAACAACCGCTGGCGTGTGAGAGAGCATCTCGATGCTTTCATCAATGGTACATCATGGGAACAGCATGTGCGACAGATGGACCGTGTGTCTAAGATGACGAAAGAACAAATCGTCGACTTCGCCAACCGTTTCTTTGCCAATGGCTATGCGGTGGTCTATAAAGCACAGGGTGTGGACTCTACACAGAAGAAGATAGATAAGCCCGCCATCACTCCGATTCCTGCCAACCGTGACATGGTCAGCCAGTTCGTGAAGGATATCCAGAACGCTAAGGTGGAGCCTATCCAGCCTGTCTTTGTGGACTTCAATAAAGACCTGACACTGACAACAACGAAGAAAAAGTTGCCCGTCATCTATAAGAAGAATACCGATGACGACCTCTTCACACTGGTGTTCCGTTATGAGTTCGGTCATCAGGACGACAACCGTTATGATATTGCCAGTGAATATCTGGACTATGTGGGTACCGATCAGTTGAGTGCCACAGATATCAAACAGCAGTTCTATCAACTGGCATGTAACTATTCCGTCCAGTCCAATACAGATTGCTTAAATATCACGCTGAGCGGTCTCTCTGAGAATATGCAACCAGCCCTCCAGTTGTTGGAGAAGGTATTGCGTCATGCCAAGGCAGACAAGACATCCTATGACCAGTTTGTCGACCTGACACTCAAGGCACGTGCCGACAGGAAGAAAGACCAGCGGACCTGTTTCGACTATTTGTATCACTATGGTGTCTATGGCTCTCATAATATCCGTCGTGATGACATGACAGAGAAGCAGTTGCGAGAGGCAGATCCCCAGCAGTTGCTCGATCTCTTAAAGAACCTCAGTAACATGGAGCATCGTGTGCTGTATTATGGTCCTCTTTCAGAGAAGGAGCTTTCAGCTATCATCACGAAAGAGCACCAGACTCCCAAGCAGTTGCAGACGGTGCCTCAGGGTAAACCCTATACGGCAGAGCTCACTCCCAAGAACGAGATATGGATAGCTCCTTATGACGCAAAGAATATCTATCTGCGTATGTTCCATAACGAGGGACGTCCTTTCAACTTGAACGAGGCGGCTACTGTGACGGTATTCAATGAGTACTATGGTGGTGGCATGAATGGTATTGTGTTCCAGGAGATGCGTGAGGCTCGAGGACTTGCCTATAATGCGTCGGCTCGTTATTCTCGTCCTGCAAAGAAAGGAGATAGCGAGACCTTCTTTACCCATATCATCACCCAGAATGACAAGATGATGGACTGTGTGAATCATTTCCATTTCATCTTGGATTCTATCCCGCAGAGTGAGGCAGCCTTTAAGATTGCCAAGGAGGCTGTCATCAAGCAGATGGCAAGTCAGCGTACCACCAAGTTTAACGTCATCAGTCGCTATCTCTCCATGAAGAAGATGGGATATGACTACGACATCAATGAGACGATTTATCGTGATCTGCAAAATGTCACCTTACAGGATATCGTCCGCTTTGAGGAACAGCAGATGGCACGGAAGCCCTATCGCTATCTCTTGCTGGGAGACGAGAAAGAGCTGGATATGGAGTCGCTGGAGAAGATTGCTCCTGTGAAGCGACTCACCTTAGAGGAAGTTTTTGGATATTAATAACTAAATAAATACAATTACTATGGCAACAACACCAGATTTCAAGTATGCCCCTATGTTCCAAGTGGGCAAAGACGACACAGAGTACAGACTGCTCTCAAAGGAAGGCGTGACAACCGCCGATTTTGAGGGAAAGGAAATAGTAAAGGTTTCTAAGGAGGCACTGACCTTGCTTGCCCAACAGGCATTCCACGATGTGGAGTTCATGCTGCGCCGTGAGCATAACCTGCAGGTAGCAGAGATACTGAAAGACCCGGAGGCTTCTGAGAATGACAAATATGTAGCATTGCAGTTCCTTCGCAATGCAGAGGTCGCTGCTAAGGGTATCCTTCCTTTCTGTCAGGATACGGGTACAGCGATTATCCATGGTGAGAAGGGACAGCAGATATGGACAGGTTTCGAGGATGAGGAGGCTCTCTCTCGTGGTGTCTACAACACCTTCACACAAGATAACCTGCGCTATTCCCAGAACGCGCCGCTGAATATGTATGACGAGGTGAATACCCGTTGTAACCTGCCTGCTCAGATTGATATCGAGGCGACAGAGGGTGCTGAGTATCGCTTCGTGATGGTTGCTAAGGGTGGTGGCTCTGCAAACAAGACCTATTTCTATCCGATGACGAAGGCTACCATCCAGAATGAGGGAACACTGCTTCCATTCCTGGTAGAGAAGATGAAGTCATTAGGTACAGCCGCTTGTCCTCCTTATCATATCGCCTTTGTGATTGGTGGTACTTCTGCGGAGAAGAACCTGCTGACGGTTAAACTCGCTTCTATCAAGTATTACGACAACCTGCCGACGACAGGTGATGAGACAGGTCGTGCCTTCCGTGATATCGACTTAGAGAAGAAACTCCTCGATGAGGCTCATAAGATTGGACTGGGTGCCCAGTTTGGTGGTAAGGCTTTAGCACACGATATCCGTGTCATCCGTCTTCCTCGTCATGGCGCCTCTTGTCCTATCGGTATGGGTGTCAGCTGTTCTGCCGACCGTAATATCAAGGCGAAGATCAATGCACAGGGTATCTGGTTGGAGAAGATGGACAGCAATCCAGCAGAACTGATTCCTGCCGAGTATGCGAAGGCTGGTGAGGGTACGAATACGATTGTGATAGACCTGAACGAGGGTATTGACGCTGTTCGTAAGGAACTGTCCAAGTATCCTGTCTCTACCCGTGTCAACCTGAAGGGTACCATCATCGTGGCTCGTGATATCGCTCATGCCAAGTTGAAGGCTCGTCTGGATGCCGGTGAGGATCTCCCACAGTATTTCAAAGACTACCCCGTACTCTATGCTGGTCCTGCTAAGACACCAGAGGGCTATCCTTGTGGTTCGATGGGACCGACGACGGCAAACCGTATGGACCCCTACGTGGATGAGTTCCAGGATCATGGTGCCTCACTGGTAATGATTGCCAAGGGTAATCGTAGTCAGGTGGTTACCGATGCCTGTCAGAAACACGGAGGTTTCTATCTGGGTTCTATCGGTGGTGTTGCCGCCGTACTCTCTCAGAGTTCTATTAAGAGTATCGAGTGCGTAGAGTATCCTGAGCTCGGTATGGAGGCTATTTGGAAGATTGAGGTAGAGGACTTCCCCGCCTTTATCTTGGTAGATGACAAGGGTAACGACTTCTTCAAGCAGTTGAAACCCTGGTGTCCTAACGCAAAGTAAGGAACAGAATGAGAAAAAGTTGGCTGTGTATATTCATGGCATTCTTCCCCTTGTGCTTGATGGCACAGGGGGAGGAACTCCAATTGATGAAAGGGGGCTGTACGCCAGACCTTGTGGCGGATGGTAATGCTCATCGTGCCTCAAGGCGTCTTTCTGCCATCCGTAAAGATTGGGATCCTGCCAAAACCTATCATCAGTTGGTCATTTTGTTTTCCTTCTCTGATTTGGATTTTTTGGATAATCATCCTAAAGCGTATTACGAGCGTCTTTTCAACGAGGAAGGTTTTAATGAGGGGCAAGGACCAGGCTGCGTGGCGGATTATTTCCGTACGCAGTCGAACGGGTTGTTTAACCTTCAGTTTGATGTGTATGGTCCATACAAGGTGAGTACCAAGGCATGTCCCTATGAGGAACCTACTACAAGTACACGTTATCATGGGACGGATGCTATCAGTGCGGCGACAACCCTTTTCCTGGCTGAGCATCCCGATGTGGATTTCTCGCAGTATGACTGGGACAATAACGGTGATGTGGATCAGGTGATCTACGTCTTTGCCGGACCTGGTGGAAATATTAGTGATGCTTTAGGTCATATCTGGCCCACTACCAATTACTTCTCCACTCATACAACTGCTGACGGAAAGAGGATCAATTACTATACGGTAAGCTCAGAATACTTTACGGAAACTATACCGAGTGGTATAGGTACCATTTGTCATGAGTTCTCTCATAGTTTAGGATTACCAGACCTTTATCCTGTAGGTAATAATCTTCCCTATGCCTCTGTGGATGAATGGGACCTGATGGATGGTGGTAACTATCTTAACTGGGGCTGGTGCCCTCCCAGCTACTCTTCTTTGGAGAAGATGCTGTTAGGATGGCAGCAACCCATAGAGTTGACGGAGGCGACTACTATCACCGATATGAAACCAGTCTCGGAGGGAGGTGATGCTTATATGATCAAGCATACTGACAATGAGTATTTATTGTTGGAGAACCGACAATGGACAGGATGGGATGCAGGTGCCCCAGGGAAGGGATTGGTCATCTTCCACGTAAACTATAGTGAGAGTGCTTGGAGGGGAAATGTCGTGAATAGTTTTTCTTCAGAGGAGAATTTCCGATATAAGCTCATACCTGCGGATAATAAGATGTTCTCTGTTTGGGAGAAAGAACTGGGAACAAGACATAAATATCTCCATGACAACAGGATGAACAAAATACATCTGTCAACTGCTCCTTATCCTTATGAGGAGAATGATGAGTTGACGGACACTTCTGTACCTGCTGCTCTCATGCAAACAAAGAATGCGGAAGGTGAGTATTTCCTGTCGAAACCCGTCACTGATATCCTGATGTCGGATGACGGACTGATTTCCTTCGACTTGATGGGAGGTACGACAGATATCAAGGTGACTCGTCAGACAGTTTCTTTGAAAGATGTGGTGTATTATGACCTGCAGGGACGACAGATAACAAATCCTGTCTGGGGTAATGTCTATGTGGTTCGTGATGCAGGAGGTAATACTCGTAAAATACTTTATATAGGTGAGAAATAAGAAATATATACTCTCTTTTCTCTTGCTCTTAGTCACTGTCACGGCAGGAGCCACAGAACTGGGACAATCACTCTGTTCGAGGTCGCGCCACTCTTATGGCGCGTCAGTAGCAGAGTCCCATCGTACTGGTAATGTTTCCCGTCGTGCCAGTGAGTATATTGGTGAGAAACGGCAGTTGGTGTTTCTCGTAGATTTTAGCGATTTGTCGTTTCAGGACGCGGATCCTTACACTTTGTGGAATAAGATATTCAATCAGGAGTCTTTCAATGAGTCTCCGTTCCGGGGCTCTGTCCATGACTATTTCTTTGACCAGAGCAACGGTCAGTTTAACTTGAGGTTCGATGTGTATTATGTACACATGAACAAACAGCATAAGGAATACCGGAGTGGCGACATCGACTATTTTGACGATACCCGTTCCGGTTTGCTCCTGACGGAGATTCTGGACCAGGTGAAAAACGATATCCCCAACTGGTCAGCCTATGACTGGGACTACGATGGCTATGTCGATCAGGTTCTTATGCTGTATGCAGGTAAAGGACAGAATGACTCGCACGATGCGACAACCATCTTTCCACACCAGTGGGCACTCAGTGGGCATGCGAAGAGTCCATATAATAGAGAATGGGGACATCCTTATTCCGTTGTCAGTGGTGGTACGGAATATTTGGTGGATCGGTATGGCATCTTTCCGGAGCTGACAGGATCAGGAACTTACGGCTCTTTCGGTACCTTTTGTCATGAGTATAGTCATTGTCTGGGACTGCCGGATATCTACTATGGTAGTTCTTCCTCAGTCGTCGGGAACTGGGACTTGATGGATATAGGAAACTTTAACAGTGGCGGCTATTGTCCACCCAACTATTCTGCCCATGAGAAGATGGTGTTGGGGTGGGTGACTCCTACCGAACTGACCTCGCCGACCACCATTGCCGATATGGATACCTCCAAGTCTTATCTGATCCGTAATGATGGCTATAGTAATGAGTATTACATCCTTGAGTACCGCCAACAGACTGGTTGGGACAGCTCGTTACCCGGTAGTGGGGTAGTGGTGTTCCATATCGACTATGATGCGGATGCCTGGAAAAACGGCACTCCTAATTCTTCTAATAATAAACGGTATTCGATTATTCCCGCTAATAATAGTTCGTACTATTCTGGAGCGAGTGAGAAAAACTGGGCATATCCTTATGGCAGTAATAACTCACTGACGGATACTTCATCACCAAAGGCAACCCTCTTGCATGAGAATACTGATGGGACGAAACTGATGGGTAAGCCGATAGAGAATATCAGTATCAAAGACGGTGTGGCGTCGTTTACCTTTATGGGCGGCTCCACGGACATTCGTGACTTACGTATGCCTAATGATGAGGAGTCATATCTTTACAACCTGCAGGGACAGCGGGTCGACATCCCCCAGTCAGGACAAATATATATCGTAAAGAAGAAGGACGGAACGTTTAAAAAATATGTGAAGACACGATGAGATATTTGAGAGAGATTTTGTCTTTTCTGCTGCTGACAGTTACCTTGACAGCAACAGCGCAACAGGAGCCCCAACAACTTGGTTGCCGGCGTGGCACACCACGCAGTCAGCAGATACAGCATCGGGCTGCACAGACGCGCCTGGTGGTGATTTCTATACTGGTGACCGGCATCAGTTGACCGTGCTTGTGTCTTTCAGTGACTTGAGTTTTGAGGGTGATGAGACTGCGACAATGGAAAAGTGGAACGCCATCATGAATACGGAGAACTATAACGTAGAGCCGTATAAGGGTTCTGTCCACGACTATTTCTATGCCCAGAGTTACGGAAAGTTCAATCTGACATTCGACTTGCAATATATACAACTCACCAATGGACGAGAGCGGTATGCCAGCAATCGTTCTAATGATGAGAACTCCCAGTTCCTGGTCAACGACATCATGGACGTGTTGCTGGAACGTGACATAGACTGGAGCCTGTATGACTGGAATGACGATGGCTTCGTCAACCAGTTGCTGATAGTCTTTGCCGGTAAGGGCATGAACGACGGAGGAGACAGTAAGAGCATTTGGGCTCACCAGTGGTGGCTCAGTGAGCATAAAAACCAGTCAACCGAGGATGACACAGAGGATTATTGCGAACCGCGCAGCATTACATATAATGACAAAACATACATCGTAGACTGCTACTGTGCCGTACCGGAACTGGGCGGTAAATCCACTTTCGGAACTATATGCCATGAAGTTAGCCATTGTTTCGGCTTCCCTGACTTTTACAACGGCTCGACAAAATATGTCGGGAGTTGGGACTTGATGGACTATAGTTACTATAACGATAACGGCTATGTGCCCTGCTGCTACTCTGCGCATGAACGCTGGCTGATGGGCTGGCTGACACCGAAGGAACTTTCACAGGGTACTACAGTAAATGACATGCCTGCCCTGAGTGATAAACCAGAGGCTTATCTGATTCGTAATGATGGGTATGAAAACGAATACTATATAGTGGAGAACCGTCAGCAGAGCGGATGGGATGCCAGTCTTCCCGGCAGTGGTATTCTCATCTTCCATATCGACTATGACCCTGACTTGTGGGTCTCTACCAAAGCACGTGTTAATACTTACAGTTCTATGCATTACACCATCATTCCTGCGAATAATAGCAGTTATTCTATTGGATATTCAGGATGGGCATATCCCTATGGGGAGAATAATGAACTGACGAACACGTCGACACCTGCTTCAACACTGATACATGAGAACAGTGACGGCTCTTTATTGATGAGCAAGTCGCTGACAGGGATGGCCATTACCGATGGGCTGGCATCGTTTGTTTTCGGAGAGAACTATATTCACTTTCCTCAGTTGCTGAACAAAGCCACTTTCTATCATGGGACGAGGAGTTTCAAACTGCCACAGGGAATAATAGCCAGTGTCGTGACGGAAATGACCGGTGACGGTAAACTGGTCTGCGAGAAGATTGCCGACCAGACTTTGCGCAATGGCGTGATTCCTTCCAAAACGCCTGTGATACTGACAAGAGAGGATACGACCCTGCCGGATGCCATTAACCTGATAGAGACCAGTGGTACACAAACGTACGACGGTCCGAACTTGCTACAGGGAAATGACTTAAGGGGCATGACAGATGTCTATGGGACAGATTATCTGTTCTATAAATTGGCATTAGGACATTCCAATTCCGAATACCAAGATATATACAGCTGGTATTGGGGGGCGGAGAATGGAGGTCCCTTCATCATTGATGGACATAAGGCTTGGCTTGCCCTGCCCAAGACTACCGCTGCTGCTTCACGGCTGTTCATGATAGACGGCGGTCAGACAACGCGACTTCGTGAGATCGGTGGCGAGAAGCACGGATATGATAATGACATCTACTACGACCTGAACGGTCGTCGTGTGCTCTATCCTTCGAAAGGCATCTATATACATAATGGTAAAAAAATAGTGATCAGATGAACCGGCTATATACATATCTTCTGCTACTTGTATGCTTTACATGGGTATCCTGCAGTTCTGACGACAAACCGGTGGTATTTCATGTGAAAATGTCTGTTGATGCTTTGGGGGAAGAAAAGGAATATACCTTAATAGACTTTGCCGACCCCACAGACGAGATAACTGTTCTTTCTACGGAACCATCCTGGGTGACAGTCACTTATTATACGAA
>CAJONQ010000080.1 GCA_905235835.1 uncultured Prevotella sp. | reverse complement strand
CCAGCATTGAGACAACACGTCAGGTGGAGTCCATGAAGAATATGAGTGTGTACAACCTGCAAGGTCAGCACGTAGGTAATGGTGTTCAGGGACTGAAGAGAGGTCTCTACTGAACTCAAAGGGAAGCATCACCTTCACTCCGCAGAAGAACTATAACATGAAGATCGTGTTGGCAACGGCAAAGGATTTTCGTGATGTGAAAATAAATGATGTAAAGACTACAGTCAGCGGTACTGAAAATACGGAGGGAGCCTACTATGAGATGCTGCCCATCGCGATTACTGCTGGTACGCAATATACGCTTACAAAGGGTTCTGCTGAGAGTCTTTTGATGCTTATCATCCTTGAACCTATAGAGTAAAGATATAATAATTACTGAAAACAACTACTACTAATTCAAATCGGGAGGGGCCATGCGTGATGCATGGCTCTTCATATTTAAAAAATGACATATATGAAGATAGAACCGATTGCTTATTTCCAATCACCCTTGTCGTCGAAGTTTGGAGTACCCAGACAGAGCGGTATCGTGAGTGAACTGAAAGGAACGATAGTTTTCAACAAGGAGTATAGTCAGCCAGATGCTCTGCGTGGCTTGGAGGACTATGACTACCTGTGGTTGATATGGGGATTCTCTGAGAATGTGGAGGCAGAGAAGCATGCTACGGTACGTCCTCCCTTGTTGGGAGGTAATGAGCGGGTAGGGGTCTGGGCGACACGCTCTCCCTTCCGTCCCAATAACCTCGGGCTGTCCTCTGTCCGTATACTTGCCATCCATCCTGAGATTCCCAGCATAGAGGTGTTGGGTGCAGACCTGATGGATGGTAGCCCGATTTACGATATCAAACCCTATCTTCCCTATGTGGACAGTCATCCAGAGGCACGTGGCGGTTTTACGGATACGCATCAATGGCGGCGTTTACAGGTGGTGATACCCGACGAGCTCCGTCCTTGTTATGACGAAGAGCAATGGCAGGTCATTAAGGAAATACTGTCATTAGACCCTCGTCCCCATTACCATGAGGATGCTCAACGGGAGTATGGGATGCCCTTTGCTGGTAAAGATATCCGCTTCAAAGTAGAAGACAGAGACTTGACGGTGATTAAGATAGTATAGCTTTTGAGTGGAAAAACGGAATAAAAATTTGGAATGTTGAAGAATAATCCATATATTTGCAACCTGAAATCAAAAGAGGAGGAGTTGGAAGATGTTGATGAGTTTGGTTGCATTGATAATTGTCCTGATAGCACTGGCTTGTAGCCTGTGGTATATCAAGACGTTGCGAGATAGATTGAGAGAGACTTCCAGGTCTGAAAGGATGAAGAAGGCTTTTATCAATAATATTAATCATGAGATACGCACTCCTTTGAAGGCGATGACAGGACTGGCAAGTGTCATCGGCAAAGAAGACCTCTACCTCTCCAAGAACGAGAAGCGTAACATCTGCGAACAGATGAACTATAACGCTGATCTGATAGGAACCTTGATGGATGAGGTGCTGATGTTCACGGAAAGCGGACACGAAGGTCACCAGTTCCATATCGAGTCTTTCAGTCCGAATGCACTCTGCCGTCGTTGTCTGGAGGCTAATATGCATAGCATCTATCATCGTCAGGCAGTGAAGCTGAATTTCAAACGGGAGTTAAGCGACGAGTTCTTTGTGAAGAACGACCGTCATCTGGTGGAGCTGGTTCTCAATAAGCTGATCCTGAATGCCTGTCGCTTCACGGAAGTCGGTGAGGTATTGGTAGGCTGTAATACCAGTGAGAATACCAATCGCTTGACGATCTTTGTGGAAGACACTGGTAATGGTATTCCTGAAAATCGTCAAAACAAGTTGTTTACATGGTTTGAGGAACCGGATGATATGGGTGATGAGGCTGAGCTTGACCTGAGCATCTGTCAGCGTGTCGCCCATCAGATGGGAGGTATATTACAAATGGATGAGCACTATGCTCGTCGAGGAACACGCATCGTGCTAATTCTTCCGCTCCATTAGGAACTCTTCATCGTCCGTTCTGTCCAGTCTCGCACGCCAAAGGTATTTTCGTGTCTCATGAACGATGACGCCACTGAGTAATATCAGGGATATCAGGTTTGGTATTGCCATGAGGGCATTCATACAGTCTGCGATATTCCACACAATGCTGAGGTTCATCACACTTCCGATGAAAACAGCGGCAATATACAAGATACGATAACCAAGGACCCACTTCCTGCCTTTCAGATACTCCACGGCTCGCTCTCCATAATAGCACCATCCTATGATGGTGGAGAAAGCGAAAGTCAATAGACCGAGTGTCAGTATGGGAGTACCGACGATGGGGATCTTCGAGAAAGCGACCTTCGTCAAAACGGCACCATTGTCAAAAGAGATATCTGGATAGACAAGGACACTGCTGACAATCACAATACCCGTCATAGCACAGATGACGACAGTATCCCAGAATGTGCCACTGCTCGACACCAATGCCTGACGAACAGGATTGCGGGTCTGGGCGGCAGCAGCTACAATAGGAGCGGAACCTAAACCAGACTCATTACTGAAAAGACCACGGGCAATACCAAAACGGGCTGCCATCATCACGGTAGTACCTACAAAACCACCACCAGCAGCCTGGGGGGTAAAGGCAGAGACACAGATGAGCTTGATGGCTGGCAGCACATAGGCGGCATTGACACCTATTATATAGATACAGCCGACTATATAGCAGATCGCCATCAAGGGAACCAGCATGGAGCAAACACGGGCGATACTCTTCACACCTCCCAGGACAACGGCACCTGTGAGTAAGCATACAAAGGCTCCTGTGATATAGGGAGATATCTGATAGGTCTCTTTCGCCAAGGTGGCAATGGCGTTCGCCTGAACGGTATTTCCGATACCAAAAGAGGCGATAGCGGTGAAGATCGCAAACAGCACGGCAAGCCATTTCCATCCTAACCCATATTCCAAGGCAAACATCGGACCTCCGATGATCTTGCCGTCTGGGTTCTTCTTCCTGTATTTGATGGCAAGAAGTCCCTCCGCATATTTCGTAGAGATACCAAAGACACCTGTCAGCCAGCACCAGAAGACGGCACCGGGTCCTCCTAAGGCGATGGCTGTCGCCACACCGATAATGTTACCTGTTCCTATGGTTGCAGCCAAGGCAGTGGCAAGAGAGGCAAACTGCGACACGTCGCCTGTCGCTTCCTTGTCTCGTTTCACGGAAAGACGTATTGCCTTAAAGATATGACGCTGGGGGAATCGAAGGATAATCGTCAGGTAGATATGGGTACCCAACAGCAGGATGATCATAGGCCAGCCCCACAACAGACCGCTGAGATCCGTAAAGAATTGATTAAGAGTCTCCATTTATTTAGTCTTCGTATTGTATGTTGACATGTTTGAAGCCCATGCTTTGCAGCACTTGGCGGACTTGTGCGGTACCATTCTGTTTGGCACTCTCGATATTCTGGGGAGTCAGTCCACGTCGTAGCATCCGTTGATAAGCTCTTTGCAGCAGTGCCTCACGGTCTTTCGGTGCCCAGCTGCCACTCTCATAGAAACTCTTGGTACGAGCCTCGTCGATAAAGTCCCGGTCGAGCAATCCTACCTTTGGAAGGGTGACAGACAAAGAGTCACCACTGGAAACGATCCAGCCTGTCCTTACTTGTTTGAGATTGATTCCCAACCGTAACGTACCATAATAGATCCTCACTAAGTGGTCGTCACTGAATAATCCATGACGAATCGTGTCCACCATCTCCTCGTCACTGATAGAGAGGAATTCCCATTCCCCAATCTCCTTGATACTCTGAATCTGCTCCGGGGTGATGTCGATCTTCTGGTCGGAGCCTATCTTCAAGCTACTTGTCTTGACACTATTGAATATCCAAGCTATCAGCATCACTATCAGAATGATGCCGACAGCATATAATGACAGTATGATCTTATTACTTCTTCGCATTTTCGATATCCATATTAGTCAATGACAGGATGTCCCGTAAGCCATACTCCTTGCGGAACTGAATGATGATATCCTCCTCCCGATAGCCCATCTGGGTGATTAAGGGAACGAGAACTCGGGCGGCATTCTCCTGGGCAGTGGGAATCATCCCTAATTGCGGGATGCTCTCTATGATGGCGGCACGCCCTTGCTGCTCATAGTTGGTCATCTCGGCATCAGTGAAATGAGAGCGTACCAGTCCGACATATTCCTTGATATTCTTCTGGTCAATCTTAGAACTGGTCATCACCACCTGTGGATCTGGTAATGTGATGATGATCTTGCCATCCTCCCGCTCGACGTTCTTTTTAGAGAAGTTGCTCATGTCAATATACGCCTTCAGGGTAGCATCCATCGGAATGGCAATCTTACGGTCACCCAACGGCATCTTGATGTTAAAGTCCTGCGAAAGCAGCGTTCCCTTCAGCCTAATCACGTCGTCGTGCGTCACCACCTTATGAATCTTGTAGACCGTCGTATAGATGCGGGAGCATTGCTGGATTTGTGTCACGAGAATAGACAAAGTGTCCGCAGGGGGTGTCTCTGTCTCTGCTTGCTTCTCATGATGACAAGCGGTAAAGCAAAGCAGGAGTGAAAGTATCAGCGCGTATTTTTTCATTTCATTCATCAGTTGGCTACAAAGTTAGTTAAAAATTTATCAAAAAGCGATAGTTATGCTTATTTTTTTAGTTATCTTTGCAGTCATGAAACAACAGCATTATATAGGGTTGACAGACTCGGAGGTGTTGGAGAGTCGCCAGCTGCATGGTACCAATGTGCTCTCTGAACCAGAAAAGATACCGTTATGGAAGCGTTTCCTGACAAAGTTCAAAGACCCTCTCATCATTATATTACTGGTAGCGGGAGGGTTGTCCATTGGGATTTCTTGTTACGAATATTATATACTGAATGAGGATAGTACTGTCTTCTTTGAGCCTGTTGGTATCTTTATCGCCATTCTGTTAGCCACTGGAATGGCTTTCCTTTTCGAGGTAAAGGCTGACAGGGAGTTTGCCATCCTTAATCAGGTGAATGACGAGGAGCCTGTGATGGTGATTCGTAATGGTCAAAGACAGCAAATCGCTAAATGTGATGTGGTGGTGGGGGATATTGTCCTCATCAACACAGGGGATGAGATACCTGCAGACGGTATGTTGCTGGAAGCGGTTTCTATGAATGTCGACGAGTCGACACTGACAGGAGAGCCCGTATGTCATAAGAGCATCAAGGAGCAGGACTTTGACCAGGAGGCGACCTTCCCTACCAATCAGGTTCTTCGGGGTACTAAGGTCATGGAGGGTCATGGGCTGTTTAAGGTTCATGCCGTAGGTGACAAGACGGAGAACGGAAAGGTCTATGAGGCGGCACGTATCGACGATACGGTGAAGACTCCGCTGAACGAACAGCTGGACAGGTTAGGGACACTGATAGCACGAATGAGCTATGGTATTGCTTTCCTTGTCATCGTAGGACGCGTCCTGATGTACTTTGTCTATAATGACTTTGAGTGGGTCTCTTTCATCTCTTATGTCCTCCAGACCGTCATGATAGCCGTGACCTTGATTGTCGTTGCCGTCCCGGAGGGATTACCCATGGCTGTAACCCTGAGTCTTGCCTATAGTATGCGACGGATGCTGAAGACCAATAATCTGGTGCGGAAGATGCATGCCTGTGAGACGATGGGAGCGGCTACTGTCATCTGTACGGACAAGACGGGTACACTGACGCAGAACCAGATGCGTGTCTATGAGGCTTGCTTCGATATGGACAGTCTGGATAACAGGAATCTTGTATGTCAGGGGATAGCTGTCAATACAACGGCATCCTTGCAAAGAGCAGACGGTCGCCAGCCGAAGGTATTGGGGAATCCTACGGAGGGTGCCTTGTTGTTATGGTTGCATGACCAAGGTGTCGACTATCAGACGATGAAAGAAGAGGTGACCTGTGAGGAGGAGTTGCCTTTCTCTACAGAGCGTAAGATGATGGCGGTAGTCATCAGAAACGGTCAGGAGCGAATCCTTTATGTAAAAGGAGCACCAGAGATTGTATACGGGAAGTGTGTCATGTCGGAGGACGACCGTACGGAGATACAGAAGAGACTCCTGTCTTTTCAGAAGCAGGGAATGCGAACGTTAGGTTTCGCTTACCAGCGACTGGAGGAAACGGAACAGCCGATAGAGGGTCAGCAACTGGTAACGGACAAGATGACCTTCTTGGGTGTTGTCGCTATCTCAGACCCTGTCCGCCCGGATGTACCTGCTGCAGTCGGTGAGTGTATGAATGCGGGTATCGCCGTGAAGATCGTGACAGGTGATACTCCTGCCACAGCTTGTGAGATCGCTCGCCAAGTAGGGTTGTGGACGGAGAAGGATACTGACAGACAATTAATCACGGGTCCGGAGTTCGCTGCCTTAACTGATGAAGAGGTGCTGGAAAGGGTGATGGACTTGAAAGTGATAGCTCGTGCCCGTCCGATGGACAAGAAACGACTCGTGGTCGCTTTGCAACAGTTAGGACAGGTCGTTGCCGTCACTGGTGACGGGACAAATGATGCGCCAGCGTTGAAGGCGGCTCATGTGGGACTCTCCATGGGTGATGGTACCTCTGTCGCCAAAGAAGCCTCTGATATTACCATTATCGATAACTCGTTCAGCAGCATCGGCCGTGCCGTGATGTGGGGACGTTCCCTTTATCGGAACATCCAGCGGTTCATTCTTTTCCAACTGACGGTGAATGTCGCTGCTTGTCTGATCGTATTGGCTGGTGCCTTCATGGGGACAGAGGTACCGTTGACGGTGACACAGATGCTATGGGTCAATCTGATTATGGATACCTTTGCGGCGATGGCGTTGTCATCGTTACCGCCCTCTCCGGCAGTGATGACGGAAAAGCCACGTGACCGTCGTGCCTTCATTATCAATAGGGATATGACGTGGCAGATTATCGGGGTGGGGTGTGCGTTCTTCGTCCTTCTCTTATTCCTGCTTTATACTTATGAGCATCATGGGTGGTCCCTCTATGAGCAAAGCCTGTTCTTTACCATCTTTGTGATGTTGCAGTTCTGGAACATGTTCAATGCCCGTGCCTTTGCTACAGGAGGTAGTGCTTTGACACTTAGCGGTTGCAAGGGATTTATCTTCATCGCCCTCTTAGTGTTCTTCGGACAAATCCTCATCGTCACATTCGGAGGACGGATGTTCAATGTGACTCCTTTGTGTTGGAGAGACTGGCTGCTCATTATCGGTGCTACCTCTTTCGTTTTGTGGATAGGAGAGGTGTGGCGTTTTAAAAAACTCAGGAAATTTCTTGGTTTTTTACACACTTAATCGTATCTTTGCATCATCATACAAACTAAAAACAGATGAAAACCAACAGTATTTATCTCATCATGGTCGGCTGTCTTGCTTTGACGTTGATGGCATGTGGCGGAAAGAAAAAGAGTAACGATATTATTACTGAGCGTGTGGAGCTCCCTAAGCCACAGGAGCCTGTTCGTCTGCAGTCTTATTCTGATAGCAGGGATATTCAATGGATCGGTCGTACCTATCATCTGAATATTAATCGTCAGCCCAGTGACTCCTTACCGATGGTGAAGGATGAGGTAGGTCAGCAGTTTGTGGATAATTATATCACGCTGATTGTTTCCCGTCAGGATGGTTCTCAGTTCTATAGTCATAAGTTCACCAAGAAAGATTTTGATCGCTATCTGGATGATGACTATAGGAATACTGGTATCTTAGAGGGTCTGGTATATGACAAGGTGGATGGTGACTGGATAGAGTTCGCCGCCAGTGTCAGTCATCCCCAGACCGATGAGTATATTCCTTTGGTAGTACGTCTCTCCCGAATGGGAGAACTCTCTATTAAACGAGATACTCAGATGGATACGAGTGCCAATGACTCCATTGATCTCTAAGGGTCTTCATATCTGGCATCAGAAGGTCTGCTCCTTTACTGGTCAGCTCTTCATCAGGTAATGGACCTGTATTGACAGCTATCGTGAAGCATCTGGCGGCAACGGCTGCCTGTACACCTAACGGCGCGTTCTCTACGACAATAGCCTCCCATGGGTTGATATGGGCTTTCTTCATACCAGCCAGATAAGGATCTGGGGCTGGCTTCCCGTGAGTGACATCATAGCTGGTCACGATGAGAGCCGGATCAATCAGTCCAGGGTGGTCTTCTACTATTTTGTCCAATAAGGTGTGTTGCGCACTACCCGTTACCACACAAATCTTCAGTCCGTCGGCTTTGATTTGGCGCATGAGCTCTTCAGTACCTTCCATCTTGAGGGCAGGAGGACATTGACTGAACACTTTCGCCTTCAGCTCATATAACTTTTGTGCCTCCTCGTCACTGATGTCCCTGTGCCATTGTTGGCGTGCTTTCAACTTGATGGTCTCTACACCACGCATCCCCTCGTAGAGATACGCCTCACTCTCGTCCATCTCAATACCTGCGGCAGCCATCGCCTGATGCCACGAACGGGCATGGTTGGGCATCGAGTTGTAGATGACACCATCCATGTCGAAAAGCACGGCTTTAGGACAGAACTGCCCAAAGCCGTGCTTCTTTAAGTATAATTGAATTGCTTCTTTCAACTCTCAACTCTCCTTAGCCAGACGCTCCTTGATAGCCTTTGAGTCAGCCTCATAGCCGGGTTTGTCGAGCAGGGCAAACATATTCTTCTTGTATGCCTCTACACCAGGCTGATTGAATGGGTTGACACCCAGTACATTGCCGCTGATGCCACAGCCAATCTCGAAGAAGTAAATGAGCTGTCCGATATAATACTCGTTCAACTTAGGAACACTGATGCGGATATTGGGCACACCACCGTCCACATGGGCAAGACGAGTTCCTAACTCAGCCATCTTGTTGACCTCGTCAACTCGTTTTCCGGCGAGGAAGTTCAAACCGTCCAGGTTCTCCTCGTCGCTGGGGAAGAGCAGACTGCGGTTAGGCTCCTCGATGCTGATGACGGTCTCGAAGATGGTACGCTCACCATCCTGAATCCACTGACCCATAGAGTGCAGGTCGGTAGTGAAGTCGCAAGAAGCAGGGAAGATACCCTTCTTGTCCTTACCCTCAGACTCTCCATAGAGCTGTTTCCACCACTCAGAGATGAAGTGGAGCTTAGGCTGGTAGTTCACCATGATCTCAATCTTCTTGCCAGCACCATACAGACCATTACGGACGGCAGCATACTGGGCGGCGAGGTTCTCCTCGAAAGGAACATCCTTGCCACATGCCTTTTCCATATCGACAGCACCCTGTACGAGCTGCTTGATGTCGAAACCAGCACAGGCGATAGGCAGCAGACCTACTGGAGTAAGTACGGAGAAACGTCCACCCACATTGTCGGGGATGATAAAGCTCTTATAACCTTCCTTGTCAGCGCAAGTACGGGCAGCACCACGCTTCGCGTCAGTAACGGCAACAATCACGTCTTTCGCCACGTCCTTACCCATCTGTGCCTCACACTGTTTCTTCAACAGACGGAAAGTCAGGGCTGTCTCTGTGGTCGTACCAGACTTGGAGATGTTGATGACACCAAACTTCTTACCTTTCAGGTATTCGGTCATCTCAGAGAGATAGTCCTCACCGATATTATTACCTGCAAAGAGAATCGTAGGATTCTTCTTGTCCTGAATCAGCCAAGAGAAAGAGTTTCCTAATGCCTCGATAACGGCACGGGCTCCTAAGTAGGAACCGCCGATACCGGCAACAACCACTACCTCACATTTCTCTCTGAGGGTAT
This sequence comes from uncultured Prevotella sp., assembly GCA_905235835.1. GTDB lineage: Bacteria > Bacteroidota > Bacteroidia > Bacteroidales > Bacteroidaceae > Prevotella. Next base: position 4,746 of record CAJONQ010000080.1, on the reverse strand, counting down.
TGGCGACAGCCTGTACCTCGTCTAAGAATGCGGGGGTGATACTGCTGGGAAGATGCAGCCAACCTAAGAAATCATTACCTGGGCATGTGCCCTCCTCTAATGCCTGCTGTGCGGCCTTCACTTTTGGCTCGAAAGCCTTTACGGCACCTGCCTCCAGGAAGCAAGCAGCCTTTGTGATGTCAAGTTTGATGTTACTCATTGTTTGTTTTATTAATTGGGTTTTTACATAATCTGCCTACAAAGATACAAAACTTTTTCGTGACCGCAAAATACTACTCTCTCTTTTTTGCGAAAGAGGGAGAAACCCTGCGGCTTCTCCCCCTGTCATTCTTTTTATACTGACTTTACATATCACTTATTTGACACCCACCTTCTCATGTTCGATATTTGTTTAAATGAAGCAATTCTATTAATACAATAGCCCAAACATCCATAATGGAATGCGGTTTCTATGCCCTATCTCTGTATTGTCAACAGCTAGATAACTATCAGGAATGTCCTTTATCTGGTAACAGAAGCACCTCCACGAAGATAGAAGGCATCGCTCACGACGAAACGCTTGTCATTACCTGAAAGAATCGGTGAGTAGTTTGATCTCGATCTGCGGACTGATACGCTCGTACAGGATATTATAGACGGCATCGAGGATCGGCATGTTGACATGACAGTGGCGGTTGATCTCCTTCATACACTTGGTACCGAAATACCCCTCCGCAATCATCTCCATCTCTATCTGTGCCGACTTGACGGAGTAGCCTTTTCCTATCATGGTACCAAAAGTACGGTTTCTGGAGAAGTTAGAGTAACCCGTCACCAGAAGATCACCCAGATAAACACTATCGACGATGTTGCGCTCAATGGGATGTACTACTTTCAAGAAACGAGCCATCTCCTGTACGGCATTCGCCATTATGACAGCCTGGAAGTTATCGCCGAATTTCAGTCCGTTACAGATACCGGCAGCGATGGCATAGACATTCTTCAGAACGGAAGAGTATTCAATGCCGATTACATCCGTTGAGGTCTTGGTCTTGATATAGTCGCTCGCCATGATATCCGCAAAAGCCTGCGCTTTCTCCCGGTCGGCACATCCGACAGTCAGGTAACTGAGTCGCTCCAGTGCGACCTCCTCCGCATGGGAGGGTCCGCCGATGCAGGCAAGATTCTCGTAAGGCACGTCATAGACCTGATGGAAATACTCAGAGCATACCAAGTTCTCGTCAGGTACGATACCTTTGATTGCCGTGATGATGAACTTATCCCGTATACGGGTCTTCAGCTTCTTCAGATGACTCTTCAAGTAAGGTGATGGTGTGACAAACACCAGGGTGTCGTACATCTGCACAATCTTGTTGAGGTCTGACGAGAAGAATATCTCGTCCGTATTGAAGCGCACGCTCATCAAGTAGGCGGGGTTATGTCCCAGTCGCTTGAAATCATCTATACGGTCGTCACGGCGCATATACCATCCGATGTGGTGAGTATGTCCCACCACAATCTTGGCAATTGCCGTAGCCCAGCTACCGCCGCCAATGATGGCTATCTTCCCGCAGTTGTACATATTATCTTCTTTAAAGACAGAGTAACTTTTTAAAAGACAGAGTAACAAAATAACATTTTTATCTTTTGGGTTGCGATGGTGGAATAATTATATGTTAATATGTTATTATGTCTTTAAGTGGTTATTATGTCTTATTCTCTTATTCCTTTACTTTGTCAATCCACTTTTGTACCTCATCCACGCTGGGCTTCTGCATTTCCAACTTGAATTTCTTGACGATATCCCCGATTTTCTGCTGCAGACCTTGCGCCTTCTCGTCCTTGATATTCGAGATGAGGTTAAAACCAGCCTTGCGGAGTACGGGGACCCAATCCTCGCCGACACCGATCTCTGCCCATTCAGCGACAGTGCTCTGAGGAATCTTCTTCTCGGGTTTCATCTGTGGGAAGAACAATACCTCCTGAATAAACGTCTTACCAGTCATCAGCATCACCAGACGGTCGATACCGATACCGATACCGCTGGTGGGCGGCATACCATATTGCAGGGCACGCAGGAAGTCCTGATCGATGATCATCGCCTCGTCGTCACCCTTGTCTGCAAGTTTCATCTGCTCAATGAAACGCTCCTCCTGATCGATAGGGTCGTTCAGCTCCGAGTAGGCATTGGCAAGTTCCTTGCCATTGACCATCAGCTCGAAACGCTCTGTCAGTCCGGGCTTTGAACGGTGCATCTTCGTGAGGGGCGACATCTCTACGGGGTAGTCCGTGATGAAGGTAGGCTGGATGAAGGTACCCTCACAGAACTCCCCGAAGAGCTCGTCAATCAGTTTACCCTTACCCATGGTCTCGTCGACCTCCATACCTTTCTCCAGACAGAAAGCACGAATCTCCTCCTCAGTCTTGCCTTCGCAGTCGAAACCTGTTTTCTCCTTGATAGCGTCAAGGATGGGCAGGCGACGGTAAGGAGCCTTGAAACTAACGATATTACCGTCAATCTCACGCTCGGGTTTCCCATTCACGGCAATACAGATGGTCTCCAGCAGTTTCTCTGTGAACGACATCATCCAGTTGTAGTCCTTATACTGAACATACAACTCCATGCAAGTGAACTCCGGGTTATGGTTGCGGTCCATTCCCTCGTTGCGGAAGTTCTTACCGATTTCATAAACACCCTCGAAGCCGCCGACGATCAGACGCTTGAGATAAAGTTCTGTGGCGATACGCATATACATATCCTGGTCCAAGGCGTTGAAATGAGTGATGAAGGGACGGGCACTGGCACCACCGGCAATCATCTGAAGGGTAGGTGTCTCTACTTCTGTATAGCCAGCCTCATCCAGTACTTTTCTCAGGGTGCGGATGACAGTGGCACGCTGTAGGAAAGTATCCTTCACACCATCGTTAACGACCAGGTCGACATAACGCTGGCGATAACGAAGCTCCGGGTCTTCAAACTTGTCGTAGGCAACACCATCCTTATATTTAACGATAGGTAATGGCTTTAAGGACTTCGACAGCAGAGTCAGCTCCTGTGCATGGACAGAGATCTCCCCTGTCTGGGTGCGGAACACAAAACCCTTGATGCCAATGAAGTCACCAATATCTAATAATCGCTTAAATACCTTGTTGTATAAGTCTTTGTCTTCTCCCGGGCAGAGGTCGTCACGGGAGATATACACTTGTATTCTGCCTTTGCTGTCCTGAATCTCCGCAAAGCTTGCCTTACCCATCACACGACGGCTCATCATACGACCGGCGATACATACCTGACGGGGCTCGTCGTCGTCACGGAAACTGTCGCGTATATCGGTAGAGAAAGCGTTGGTAGGATATTCTGCGGCAGGGTAAGGGTTGATACCCATCTGGCGCAGTTCTTGCAGACTCTCGCGTCTGCCAATCTCTTGTTCACTGAGTTCTAAAACGTTCATATTGTTTTCCTGTAATATAATGGTTGCAAAGATAGTGCAAACTGAGTGAAAAACCAAATTTTATTTGAGTTTTTCCGAGGTGCAGCCTATTTTCGCTGGATTTTATTCAGCAAAGGTACTAAAATATTCTGATACAATTCCCCTTTTAGCGTTTTTTTCATTCTCCAGTTGGCATACGTTAAATATTTGCTAAAAAAGCGGACAATATTTGGTTAGATGAGGAATTCTTTCTAAATTTGCCCGATAATACTAACGTCGTTATATGATAGAATCCTTTTTAAAGACCCAAGTCATAGGAGTAGATATCCGAGTTGATAAAACTTCTTATGCTTTAGTCAATATACGTGGTGAGATTATGGCTCGTGATGAGTTTTCCACTGTCGATTATCCGAACATTGGTGATTTTGTAGCCAAATTATCGGATGCGATCGTCGAGCTGATGGAGAAGAACGGTGGCTTTGACACTGTTCGCTCAGTCGGTATTAGTGCACCGAGTGGAAATTTTCATACAGGGTGCATTGAGAACTCTCCGAATCTCCAATGGAAAGGTATTGTCCCGTTGGCTGCGATGTTACGTGATCGCCTTGGTATAGCTGTGTCGGTTGATAATAATGCGAATGTGATAGCGATGGCAGAGCATGCCTATGGTGCCGCTCATGGTATGAAGGATTTTATCATGGTCAACCTCGGCAGCGGGATGGGTAGCTGTATCTATAGTAAAGGAAATATCCATCAAGGTACCAATGGCTTTGCTGGCGAGATCGGTCATACCACCTATATTCAGGGTGGTCGTCAGTGCGGATGTGGAAAGCTGGGATGTCTGGAGATGTATACAGCAGGAAAGGGAGTCCTTCTCACTGCGAAAGAGGTGATGGAGGAGAGCGACGCTCCTTCTCTGATGCGTGATGTCCATCAGCTGACTGTCAAGTTGATCATAGAATTTTGTAACAAGGGTGACGAGCTTGCCATAGAGGTGATGCGTCGTACAGGGCATGCCTTGGGAATTGGTCTTGCCAATTACGCGTCTTTGTTCAATCCAGAGGCAATCATCCTCTCTGGTGTGGTGTCCAGGGCAGGGAAATGGTTGCTGGAGCCTACTGATAAGGTGTTAGAGGAACATATATTCCATAATATGAAAGGCAAAGTCAAGTTGCTGACCTCTCTGACGGAGGACAAGAATCTGAATGTTTTGGGAGCGAGTGTACTTGCCTGGGATGTAAAAGAGTATTCTTTGTTTAAATAAATCCTTTTTAATAACTAAATTATTTAGAGATATTCATGGAAGAAGAGAATCTTAAAACAAGGGTTGTCGGGG
>CAJONQ010000079.1 GCA_905235835.1 uncultured Prevotella sp. | reverse complement strand
GATGATGGCTCGTGCAGAGTTAGGGAAACACCTCCTGCTCATCGGAAAGATCGGGGTCACCAACTATTTCGACCGCTCTAAGATCGGCAGCGACCTGCAGGAGATCAACCACTCCTCCATGACGGACATCGATGTACAGATAAGATGGAAATTCTAAAGTAACTCCTTGTAAACGTCAAGAACCTGCCCTGCTACATCAGTACCTCGGAAACGCTCGATGTACTGCTGGCTGAGACGGATGCGCCCGGCTCTGCCGTCGGCTCCCTCTAAGACGGACAGGAGAGCGGATGCCATACCCTCGACATCGTCGGGGTCGACATAGAGACAGGAGGGTCCGCCTGCTTCCTCCAGACAGGAACCAGTACAGGCAACAACGGGGAGTCCTGCAGCGATCGCCTCGATGATGGGAATACCGAAACCCTCATAACGAGAGGGATAGACAAATGCCTCGGCAAGATTATAGATGACGGCAAGGTCACTGTCAGGGACACCACTCAGCAGATGGAGGCGGTGGCTCTGGGGCTGTGTCTGCGCATACTTAGTCTGTCTGCCGACGGCAACCAGATGGATGTCGGAGGGCAGCAGGGGCAGTGCGTCGACGGCAAGGCGGAGGTTCTTACGACGCTCGATGGTACCGACGTTCAGGATGAAACGCTCAGGGAGTTGGTAACGCTGACATACCTCCTGTTGCTCGGCAGGGGTGACGGTAGTGGAGAAACGGGGGGCATAGCTCTGATAGACCAGACGGATGCGTTCGTCAGAGATATGTCCTAACTCCATGATATCCTGCTTGGTACGCTCACTGATGGCGATGACACGGTCTGCTTCCCGGAGGGTCTGTCGGAACTTCCACGCATAGAGCTTGGTATCTATCCAGTGGTAGAACTCGGGATGACGCAGAAAGATAAGGTCATGGATGGTGACAACTGTGCGGATGCCAGTCTTACGGATACCGATAGGCAGTTCACCTGAGAGACCATGATAAAGCTGGACACCGTCATGCTGGAGGTCACGGACGATACCGTGGATGCGCCAGAGGGAAGAATTGAAGTGTGGGTAGCGGAACTGAGCACCCTCTATGACCTGTTGACGCAGGTCGTCCCTGCCCTTGTCGGGGGCATAGAGGAAGTACTCCATATCAGGGTCTCCCCGACGGATGAGGTCGTTGACGAGAGTACGTCCGTAACTGCCGAGACCTGTCCCGTTGCGTACGATTCGTTTGGCGTCGAAACCTATTTTCATTGGTGAGGGGTTAGCGGTGAGCGGTGAGCGTGGTGATACCTTCCAACACAAGTTTTCCTACACGGGTAGCGTCCTCATCGCTCAGTTCGTAATACAGGGGGAGTCGCACGAGACAGTCACCATAATGGTCGCAATGAACAAGCGGTTCACCTTTAAACTGATTCTTATAGTACGCACTGGAGTGCAGCGGCAGGTAGTGGAACGTAGTCTGTATGTCGTGTTCCTTGAGGAATGCCATCAGTTGGGTGCGGAACGCCAAGGTGGGACATACAACGTAGTACATGTGTCCGTTATTCGTAGCATAGGCAGGTATCTCTGGCAGTTGGATGCCCAGCTGCTCCACCTTGCCGCGCAGGATGCTATCATAGATTTTCCAGATACGGATGCGCTTACCCTGTATGTCTTCCATCTGTTCCAGCTGTGCCCACAGGAAGGCGGCATTAAACTCAGAGGGTAGGAATGACGAGCCGATGTCACACCACCCGTATTTATTGACCATCCCCCGATAGAACTCCGCACGGTTAGTACCCTTCTCCCAGATAATCTCAGAGCGACGGACGAAACGCTCGTCATTGACCACAAGCATCCCCCCCTCCCCACAGTTGATATTCTTCGTCTCGTGGAAGGAGAAAGCCCCCAGATGACCGATACCACCCAAGGGACGGCCCTTGTAGAAGGAGTCGATGGCATGTGCCGCATCCTCGACAACAAGGAGGTGATACTCCTCAGCCAGTGCCATGATCGCATCCATGTCACAGGCGACACCCGCATAATGTACCACGACGATGACCTTCGTACGCTCGCTGATGAGCGGGCGGATGGAATCGGCTGTGACATTGGGGTTACCAGCACCACTGTCGGCAAACACCACCTTAGCACCCTCACGGAGGAAAGCGATGGCAGACGACACGAAGGTATAGGAAGGCACGATCACCTCGTCGCCAGGTTGTAAGTCACAGAGCATGGCACACATCTCCAAGGCATCCGTGCCAGAGGTACATAACAGGCATTTCCTAAAACCATAACGCTTCTCAAAGAACGCATGACAGCGTTTGGTGAAATCACCGTTACCCGACATCGTCATGGAGCCGCATACCTCTTTGATATAGTCCAGCTCACGCCCAGAGCAATAGGGTTTATTAAAAGGAATCATCGTCTTATAGCTAATATTTTTGCAAAGTTACGAATTATTTCGTACTTTTGCAAACAGAATATGAAAAAAGACACATTAGGTGAGGTTTTGCGTTTCGGTATCGTGGGAGTGATCTCCACGGCACTCCACTACGGCATCTACTGGGTGTTGCAGCACTGGATGAACGTGAATATCGCCTATACGATTGGTTACGTACTGAGTTTTCTGGTGAACTACTACCTGACCGCCCATTTCACTTTCCATGAGAAGGCGACCAAGCGTAATGGAGTCGGTTTCGGAGGCGCCCACCTGTTTAACTACTGTCTGCAGATTGCCCTTCTGAACTTCTGGCTGTGGGTCGGTCTGAGCAAGGAGGTAGCCCCCTTGGGTGTCTATGCCATTGCCGTCCCCACCAATTTCCTCCTCGTCCGCTTCGTCTTCAAGCATTTTGGAGTGAAGAGTGATGCGAAACTTAAATAAATATTTGGTGAATCTTGCAAGTTTCACTACCTTTGCAAACAAAAGTCACTGAAAATGGATATATCAGTTATCAGTCCTTGTTACGGAGCCCCTACCCTGTTGCACGAGTTGGTGAAGCAGATTACAGAGGCAGTGACTCCATTGACCGACAGCTATGAGATTCTGTTAGTAGAAGACTACAGTCCTGACAACAGTCGTGAGATTATCCGTGAGATTTGTGCGGAAGACCCCCACGTAAAGGGTATTTTCCTCAGTAGGAACTTCGGTCAGCAAGCTGCCCTTAACGCAGGTTTCGACCAGTCGGCAGGTGATTATGTGGTGACCCTCGATTGTGACCTGCAGAACCCACCAGCCCAGATCAAGGACCTCTTCGAGAAGATCCAGGAGGGCTACGACATTGTGTTTGCCAGCAGACAGAACCGTCCTGACAATTTCTTCATGACACAAGGGTCGCACCTCTTCAACAAACTGATGGGCTTCCTGACAGATACCAAGCAGGACGAGTCGCTTGCAGAGTTCGCCATCTACCGTCGTAAGGTGGTGAATGCGATGGCACAGCTGGGAGACTACCACCGTTACTACCCGTTGATGAACCAGTGGGTGGGATTCAAGACGGCAAAAATCCTTGTCAACCATGACGAGCGCACAGACGGCAAGGAGTCATCATACTCCATGCGCAAGCGTATCGACCTCGCCGTGACGACAGCGGTATCCTTCAGTACCAAGTCGTTGCGACTGATCGTCTATTTCGGCGTCCTCATCACCTTCTTTGCCATCCTCCTTGCCCTGTTCCTGGTCATTAAGACGCTAATCATGGACACACAGGTCAGCGGATGGGTGACTTTGTTCGTCTCCATGTGGTTTATCGCTGGTATCCTTGTCACAGTGATTGGGGTCGTCGCAGTGTATATCGGTAATATCTTCGACGAGGTAAAGAAACGTCCGTCCTATCTCATCTCTGAAGTCGTTGAAAGCCAGAACTAAAACATATAAGACAAGATGAACCAGCAAATCTCTGTTGTTATCAACACCTATAATGCTAGCAAATACCTAGCACGAGTTCTTGAAACGGTGAAGAACTTTGACGAGATAGTGGTCTGCGACATGGAGTCGACCGACAATACCGTTGCCATCGCCCGTGAGCATGGTTGCAAAATCGTCACCTTCCCCAAGGCAGACCATAAGAGTGCCGAGCCGGCACGCACCTTTGCCATCCAGTCGGCAGCATCAGACTGGGTCCTTGTCGTGGACGCTGACGAGCTTGTGAGTGACGCTTTGCGTACTTACCTCTATGACTTCATCAAAGAGCCTGGTAAGGTCCGTGGACTCTATATCCCTCGCAAGAATTACACGATGAGGGTATTCATGCCTTCCTCCTATCCCGACTATCAGTTACGCTTCTTCATCAAGGAGGGTACCGTCTGGCCTCCGTATGTTCACACATTCCCGACCGTGCAGGGAGACCTCAGTTATATTCCCAAATCCAGAAAGGATTGTACCTTTGAGCACCTTGACGACTCCACACGCGCCACCATCAACCGTCTTAACAACTACACTGACAACGAAGTCGAGAAGCGTGCGGGCAAAAAGGTCACTTTGTTAAAGCTCTTTGTCTCACCCATGGTACGCTTCATCAAACAATACTTCATAAAGGGTGGGGTGCTTTATGGTATTCCCGGTTATGTACAGGCGATGCGCGAGGCACAATACAAATTCACCGTGCTCTGTAAACTATATGAGAAACAGATAGGCATGTAAACATGAAACGCCTGTTCTACATATTATTCCGTGGTGTGCATATGAACCTGAGATTTCCTTATATGGTTCATGGACTTCTTATGCTCATCACTCCAAAATGTCTCTATAGACACAAGAGAAAACTCATGTTAAAACACTATGAGACCCTTGACGGCAAGGAGAAGGAATATATAGACCACAGGGTGAACTACTACTGCAAGATACCTGACAACATCGTATTAGCAGACATCAACGAACAGTTGCCAAACGGAAAGGCTCCTTATCAAGTCAAGGAGCTCCGTGAGCATACCCTTCGTCATAAGACCGGCAACACGGTTTATTTCTTTGACACCTACGAATATACCAGGTATTTCCCCCAGCATATCAAATGGCTGCAGATTGCCGGTGATGTGTTTTACAAGCTCCCAGCGCCAGCCATCACCAAGAGCAGACTCATCCCCGCCAAAGAGGAATACGCTAATGAGGTCATCATCAACCAGGACAAAGTACGACATTTCTGTTTTATTCATGACCCCATCACATGGGAAGAGAAAAAAGCACGTGTCCTTTTCCGTGGTGCTTGTCATGGCAAACCAAGACGGGAATTATTTCTTCAGAAATTCATCCATCATCCCCTCTTCGATATCAAAGATACAGCAAAAGACTCGTCCAATCCGCCAGAATGGCAACAAAAGAAAGAGCTCTCCCTCTACGACCATCTAGAATATCGTTATATTATCGCCCTTGAAGGTAATGATGTCGCCTCCAACTTAAAATGGGTCATGTCGAGCAACAGCATCGCGGTCATGCCCCGTCCCACCTGTGAGACATGGCTCATGGAAGGAGAGCTGATCCCTAATTATCATTACATCGAGATAAGGGAAGACTATGAGGATCTGATTGAGCGTATCAGTTACTATGAGGCACACCCCGAGGAAGCGAAAGAGATTGTTCAGCATGCTCATGAATGGTGCTCACAATTTCAAGACAAAGACAGAGAAGACATGATCAGTGTCCTCGTTCTACAGAAATACTTTAAAGCCAGTGGACAGTTATAAGGCTTTGCCTGCTTCTTTGAATTATCTTATATTCTTAAAATGATTCTCAAACTTGTCAAACCGCATGTTAGCGGGAGATGCCTCCTCCATCCAGCAGAGCGGAATGTCATGATACATACAGGCAGTCAGGGAGAAAGTGCTGGGAGGTCCTATGATGGCATCACATTCAGAGAGCATTGCCATATCCTGAGCAGGATTATTCTCGGGCATCACAACAAACTTGATTCTACTCTGACTCTCCTGACATAGTGTCTCAAAATCATTAACGGAGACCGCACGGTCGTTCGTAGAGATAAACACAACGATATCCTTGGTGGCATGCTGACGCGCATACTCCAGAATATAACCGGCATACGTGGCATCGTCATAGAAGAACTTACCTCCGTAAAAATCCTTATAGTCGCCCCGACGGATATGCAGTCCGAGGCGAATGGTATCCGCATTTTCTCCGACCATCGCCACCTTCATACGGGAGCGCAGAGGTTCCATATATTCCTCCCGCAGCTGAAAGAGATCACAAATCTCATCCCTATATTCCAAAAACTCGTCATAGAAGCGTACAAACCAACCACTCACCACAAAATGACGATGGTTCTCCATATATTGTTTCTTCTCCTCTATATGATCTTCGTGCTTAAAGCTTACCGTATGCAACAATCCTAGCGCTGCGGCATATTTTGCGAAAAGATACCAGAAGAAACCTGTATATTTAGTCTTTTGTATTTTAAAGTAAGGATACTTATAACTGAAGCGCATAGATATGACACGCTGCCCACGCTTACGCCCCCACGCATAGACATGTGCAAACTGAAGAAGATTGTTGCACATCTGGCTCTTATCTCTTGCGAAAATCATATTACCAAACTTGTTAAATTCATACTATTGTGCCAAACGTAAGCCCAGATTATCATCATGCCGCCAGTGAATAAAGATATTCCTATTGGAAACTCTCAGATAATAATCAGTATTATTATAACACCCGCCCCTTATAATACGGAAATTACGACGTGCCAAATTACTGGGTTTCCCCATCGGATCTGTTCCGTAAGGGTTATAGTAGTCCTGACACCACTCCGACACGTTACCAGTCATATCATACAAACCAACCTCATTAGGTTTCTTCTGACGCACTGGCTGATGCTTCTTTTTCAAGCCCTCGGCATTTTTCCAACACCATGCCACTTCTTCAAGATGATTGCTTCCGGCATAACGATAATGCTTACTATAGCACCCCCCACGAGCGGCAAACTCCCATTCTGTCTCTGTAGGCAAGCGAAAGTGCTGGTGTGTCAATGCGTTGAGCTTAGCGATAAACTCCTGACAGTCATCCCATGTGATCCACTCCACAGGATGATTCTCTCCATGGAACTTTGACGGGTTCTTACCCATCACAGCCTCCCACAGCTCTTGTGTTACCTCCGTCTCACCAAGATAGAACGACTCTACCTTGACACGATGTACCACCTCGTCATCATCATGCTCACCCATCTCCTTGGTAGCCCCCATCACCGAAGTGCCCCCTTTGATGTATTTCATCGTGAATTCCACTCCATGAACACTATAACGCTTGTCGTTCTGACCAAAAGATGGAGCATTAAGCATTAGCAGCAACAGAAGTATCGGCAGTATTCTTTTCATAATCATACGTTATTGTTCGGTAAATAATAGTAAGCCAAATGAAGAAATAGATATAGATATCTACAAAGAAGTGACCATTGATCAGGTCATGTACGGCTACTGGGCAGAACACATCACAAGGCATGAGACCCATAAAGACGATCAGTCCCCAGAAGAGCACCTTGTCCCAAAGAGTACGATTTTTCCACACGCAATAATAACACATCATATAGCCTGGGAGGGAAATAACATAGGTATGCGTCTCAGGACAGTCGCTAAAGAGAATCACAAAGCCCATCATCGTGGCAAACACGGAAGTTCTGAACTCTATCCTGTTCCATCGCTTATGCATCAGGAAGAACATCACCATGAGCAATGCGAGTACGATACCCTGCACCAACCTATAGTTAGGTAAGAGCAGAGGTTTCAAGCCGTAGGCAAAGAGTATGCCGCAGAAATCCGAGTCACTATGATGCTGGTTGATCATGGCTATCCACTCCTGATAGGTGCTTATTAGCCCGTCGAAACCGAGAGCTATCGCCGGCAATAACAGCCAAAAGACTATGCAGCACAAGGTCAAGCCGACATTCCTCCAGAACTTAGGATAACAGAATAGCAAGCCAAGCTCTATGCCACCATATACTTTAGAACACAACGCAAAGGTGAGTAAGAATATCGCCCAGAAATACTTTCCCCGCTCAAGGAGGGAGAATCCGAACAGGGCGACATAGCATTGAACGACATTAAACTGGCATGAGAATAACCCTTGCTCCAAGATCAGAATAATGCCTAGGAATATCTGTAGCCTGTATTTACGGAAATACTCTGGTAATGTCCACACGGCTAAGAATGTCAGCGTATAATTACCCAAATTCCACACAAACGGTCCTATATATTGATGAAGGAAATATACAGGAGCGAATACGATATTGAATGTCGGCAGATAGAGAAAATAGATATGCCGTGACTCAACATACTCGTTCGTGTATGGACTCATACCACTCCAGAAATACATGGTGGAATCATAGTAATCCATCCAGTTGGTGTTCCTTCCTCTGATGGTCTCAAGGAATGTTGCCACAAAGACAACAAGCAAGCCGAGTGTGAAAACACATTTCGGATTGGAGAAAAACCTGTTAATTGCGTTAATAATTTGATTCATTATGACTGTTTATTATATTTTTGATTCTGCCGCATATAATCGGGGAAGGTGAGTGACCAACGACTGCCGCTGTATTTCTTCCGCAGCGTGTCGTAATCTTTCATCTTGCTATAGGGAAGACGTTTCTGCAACCATGGACGGAGCACCTTGTTCCGCACAAAATTTCCGTATGTCTCAAACTCGGAGAACCCAGAAATGGTACTGAGGTCCAGATTGTCGAGGATAGCCTGCTGCCACGAGTCCACTCCACAATTCCTGCAGATGGATTCTTGCAGTTGAGCCACTTGCTCCTTGTCAAACAGCATCTTATGGTCCACATACGAGAGATTCTGAATTTCCTGCCCTGGGAGTATACGATGTATCATATCGTAATAGAACTGATTCTCCTCATAGCTGAGGTAGAAGACCGTCTCATTCTTTTCTGTGAGAAAAACATGCGGGCGTATGAGCACATGGTCGGCATCGATACATAGATAATAACGGCAACTTCCTATTTTACCAGATAGCTTCACGAATTGCTGGAAGAGCCATCCGCTTCTGTTACGACCATCGTCAGCAATGACGTTAAGGCTCATCGGAGAATATCCAAAAACTGTATTCTCATCTACGAAGACAAGATTATTTGCTTGGCAGAAAGAAAGGATTTTCTGCTGGGCAGGTGCTACAATATAGATATCCTTCACCTGATTGGCTACACAGTGCCTTATGCCATCCAGACATAAGGGTAACGTCTGCAAATCCTTGGCAATGATGGGTATAACAACATCTATCTCCTCTGTTGACGGCATCAGTTCTGGAAAATGCTTCCACGAAAACCATCTATATCGTAATTCTCTCTTTTTCTTTTCCCAGTTCATTCTTTTTATTTTGTGCAAAGATACTAATTTTCTATTGAATAAATAATTTATATGGTAAATTTCTTGTGCAATTGAAAATTAATCGCTAATTTTGTAATATAAAAGAAAGTATATATGGAAAAACAAAAATTATTCTCAATATTAATTCCTACCTGGAATAATCTTGATTTCCTAAAACTATGCATCAATAGCATCCAGAAAAACTCCACATACGATCATGAGATATTAATCCATATAAATGAAGGAACAGACGGAACCCTCGAATGGGTTAAAGAACAGAAACTAGCATATACTTATTCCACAGAGAATGTTGGAGTCTGTCTTGCTCTAAACCAGCTTCGTCCTTTGGTAACAACAGACTATATTCTCTTTATGAATGATGACATGTATGTATGTCCACAATGGGACAAGGCACTTTATGATGAGATTCTTTCATTAGGGCATAAGATGTTTTTTCTTTCCTCCACTTTGATACAGCCGAGAAAGTTTTTCTGTAAGAGTGTGATAGCACCTGCCAACTATGGGGAGACTGTTGATACCTTTGAGGAGCAAAGATTATTAGATGAGTATATGACCCTCAAACATGGGGATTGGATGGGGTCAACATGGCCGCCCAACATTGTACATCGGGATATCTGGGATTTAGTGGGTGGCTATAGTATCGAATACAGTCCCGGCATGTATAGTGACCCCGACTTCTCCGCAAAACTATGGAAAGTTGGTGTACGCTATTTTAAAGGTATTGATAAGAGTAGGGTATACCACTTTGAGGCTCGTTCCACCCACCGTATCATCAAAAACGACGGTTCCATCCAGTTTTTGCGCAAATGGGGAATTACTTCTGCTTCTTTTATGCGTGACATCTTACACAGAGGTGAGCCTTGGGAAACAGATCGTCAACCAGACAGAAGACTAAACAAAGACCTCTTACGTAGTAAAATGAAGCGGGCACTCACCATTTTCAGAGATGTCAGAATAAAAAATATTTGGGAAATCTAATTTTAAAGCTGATGAAAATTCCATACTATCTCCTGATGGCTGTGTGCTATCCGATATCGTTACTGCCGTTATGGATACACTATCTTTTCTCAGACGTGCTTTATGTCCTAATCTATTATG
>CAJONQ010000078.1 GCA_905235835.1 uncultured Prevotella sp. | reverse complement strand
GTTTAAGATTAATGAGAAAATCTATGACGAGTATATTGCGTTTAATTTCGACTCGGCATATTATTATATTAATAAGAATGTGACGCGATGGAAGTCTTCGGGTAATGTCAATTTCTATGCGGCAAGTGCCATCCGTCTTGCTCACCTGCTTGCTGTCAGCGGACTCTTTGATCCAGCCCAGCGGTTGCTCAGTCAGTTACATCCGGACCAGATGAACGAAGACAACAAGGTAAGGTACTACGACCAGTTGGGCGAGTTGAACCTTTACCGCGCTGAGATGGCGCAGAATACCCCTTATTTCCAGACCTATATCGACAGCGTACAGTACTACCGCCAGAAATTGATGCAGGTCGCTCCCAAGGAGTCGTTTGCCTATATTACCAATCGTGGCGGCTATATCTGTGAGTCTGGTGATGTGGATATGGCAATCCGTATGTATGAGAGTTACCTGCAGTCTTTCCAGCCAGGCGACCGCCGCTATTCTATCATTGCGAGCACCCTTGCCTATTTCTATTCCCGCAAACAGCAGCCGGAGATGCAGGAGAAATACCTGTTGCTGAGTGCTATCAGTGATGTGAAAGGGTGCATCCGTGAGAATATCTCATTCCGTGAGTTGACCATCTTCCTGATGGAGCGGGACGATCTGGAGCGGTCTTTCCAGTATATCTCCCGTGCCAGTGCCGATGCCAAGGCGTATGGCAGTCGTCTGCGCAGTCTGCAGGCGGCACGGCTTGCCCCGACAATCATCCAAGCCCATAATGAGTATCGTCAGGCGACAATACATCGCATGAACAAGTTGTTGATGGCATTTGTCATTGTGTCCTTCCTGTTATTGTGCGTTACGGTTTTTTACGCTTGGCTGCAGTATAAGCATAGAATATCTATTCGGAAGATTGAACGGATGAATACTGAACTCTCTCAGTATAACCAAGATATCCAGGCATTGAACGGACAGATGAAGGAGGACAACCTCATCAAGGAAGAGTATATCGGACGCTTCCTGCAACTATGCAGTGACTTGGTGCGTCGTGGTGAGGAGCACAACAAACTGCTCAACCGACTGGCGCGTGACCGTAAGCTGGAAGACCTTTATGCTGAGCTGAAGAGTAACATCGCTGTCAATGAGGGTATCCGTCTGTTCCTCCAGAACTTCGATACGGCGTTCCTGAATATCTATCCGAACTTCATAGATGAGGTGAACAAACTGATGACAGAGGACAACCAGTTCGATGCTTCTAATGAAGCCAAGAAACTCAGCACAGAACTTCGGGTACTTGCTCTTATCCGGCTTGGCATCACCGATAACCAGTGCATTGCTGACATCCTGCGCTCCAGCATCACCACCATCTATACCTATCGCTCAAAACTGAAGGCGCGTGCCGTGTCGAAGGACACCTTCGAGGACGATGTCTGTAAGATAGGCTCTTATTAGTCTGTCGTCTCTGTTGCAGGAGCCTGCTCTATGCGGAGTTGATTCCCATGGAGTTCCTGTTCCAGTTTCTCCTTGATGGCGAAAAGCTCTTTGTTGTAGCCATTCAGAGAGTCATTCATCCATTGCAGTTTCTCTGTTTCCTCTTTGAGCTGCTCATTCTCCTTTTTATATTGTTTTTCTGCCTTGCTCGATTTGCGCTGTCTGGAATAGGCAGTTATGAACAGCAGGAATAACAGTAGGATAAGTACTGTGGAGCCGACAGTGAGTATGGTCAGAATATGGTTCTTATGGTCGATTTTTGCCTTGTAGTTCGCTTCTATCGCTGTTAGCAAAGGGGCTATCTGCCAGGAGCGCATGTGGGGACTGAAGCGACGGTTGCATTCCCAGGTGAAACTGATATAGCGGGTAGAACGCTCATAGTCACCCTCTTGTTCCAGTAGTTCCGCAAGGGCGATGAGTGACATCTGGTCCATGACGGCATTGCGGATATCGTCGATAGCGGATTTGCAGAGCCAGTATTTCGCCATCGTCATATTACCCATCTGGCGGTAGAGCACATAGCGGCTGTAGCAGACAATGGCATTCTCATGGGTGCCCTCTTGTGACATGTCCAGTCGCTTGTCATTCATTTCCAATGCCTCTATGAAATCCCCTCTTCCTGCCACTACGGGCTCCAGATGACTGTAGTATGCCTCTGAGCCGGGAACAGCGGTGGCAAGCAGACTATCCATCATCTGTTGGTAGAGCACGCCGAACTCCTGGCGCATACTGCTAAGTTGGGTGTTGTTGGAGAGGTTGGCGTAAGCCATCATATAGGCACGATAGTACATATAGCGTGCCTCTCGGTTGAGGCTGGCAGGCTGCATGCGACCCAATAGGGTGAGTGCCTCGGTCTGTGAGCCCATGAACGTACAAAGGTAGGCAAGGTGTGTCGCACACACCCCCTCCAGTTCGGTGAAGCCGCCCTCCTTAGCCTCTTGCAGGGAACGGGCGGTATATGCCTGTGCGGAGTCACCATTGAATGACTCATATTTGTAACTTAGGTCGATGGTCTGCAGCAAGTGCATCTCCTTATCGGTGGTCTTGGCGAGTTTCTGTTTCATCTCGTCTATTTTCGCCTCGTATTTAGAGATATATCGTGGGGCATCACCAATCAGTTTGTCGATTTCTCGATAGAGTTCTGGCAAGTCGATATGTTTGATGTCACGGTCTTTCTTACTGACGTATGTCGACAGGTCTTTGGGGGCGACAGTCATGGTGTCGGTCTCTTCCGCATGGAGTGAGAGAGTGAGTACGGTAAGTAAAATACAAAAAGATAATAGTCTCATAGTCTTAGTAGATTTTTATATTTATAAAAAAGTGGGAACTGCGGCGGAACAATCCGGCGCAGCCCCCATCGCAATAATTACTTTATATAAACATGTTTGTTATTTATTTGACATACCAGTTCTGATATTCTGTTCCGTTAGACCTCGACCAGTCGATGAAGTACGGGTAAATGTCGTCAATCTGAGTACGCTCAAAGTCTTTATTCAACAGCGTATTGGTGAACCACTCAATCTGACCGCCTGCCAGATAGAAGGCAAAGGGATAGTCACTGCTGCGCACATATACCAGAGGTTTGCCGTCGGTATTCAGCTTGAACAATCCGTCCTCATTCAACTCAGAGCGGTCGTCTTCCTGACCGAAGAAACTCTTGTCGACTTTTGATGTAGGCAATTCAAAAGGCAGGTGGATCTCCTTGCGCAGACCGTCCGTCGTGTTGCGGAAAATGAAAGGCTTGACGGTGCTGCGGTTGGTGATTCCGTTCTCGTAGGTCACCTCTACCAGATATTCCGTGCCAATCTCCGCATTGATGTCTTCTGTCAGGATGACTACGTTGTCGTCATTCTCCACGGTGAAGTTGGCATCCTCAAAGTTCTCGCTGCCCTTGGCACGTTTCTTGAACAGGATGCTGCTGGGATTAGCGGCAAGGCTGAAGGTGAAGGCGAGACCGCTGTGCAACTCTGCGTAGTTCTGATAGGTGGTGAAACTGAATGCCTCACGGAAAGTCTTATACTCGCTGTCATCCTCCTTCTTGTCTTTCTTGAACTCACGGGTGTACTTATAGTCTATTACCACGTCGTTCATATCATAGTCTCCCTTGCTGGGCCACAGGTCCTCGAAAGCATAGATGCCACTCTCGTCGACAACCTTATTGACAACCTCAGGCAGTGGCTGGAAAGCACTGGCGGGCTTCAGGGCGAAGGCGACGTCAGCGAAGTTAGTGTCGTGGTTCATGTCCTCGAAGGAGATAACTGCGAACTCTTCACCACCACTGGTATAGGAGAACTTAGCGGTACGGCTCGTCGTCTCGCCGAGTTGAGATGTCATTCCTGCGTCTGGGACACCGTTAGGACAGAAGGAGAGTCCGTCGGTGGAGGTAGCCCACCAGTTCAGCACGGCGGCGAAGTAATTGCCTGCGGCACCTTGTCTTGCCAGTTCTGCCGCCCATCCGTTAGATTTCAGCACAAAGCCGATACTGGTGCCGGCAGGGAACTCAGTGGTGGGGTCACTCAGGTTACCATCGGCGATATGCGGATAGTAGACCAGTTTCACGGCATCACCGCGGTTAACACCAATGATGTTATATCCGCTTTTCTTAGAAGTTCCTTCACCGTCGTTGGTGTTCGGGAACAGCATGATGACAGGAGTGGAAGCGAGGCTTGTCGGCTTGGTGCCATTATAATAGTAGTAACCCAGTGTGCTTCCCCACATAGTGGTGCCACCCAACATGTTAATGGCAACCTCTGAGTTGCGCTGCAAGGTCAGGTCACCAGGCTCGCGGTACTCCTCTGGACAGTTTAGGTCAACAGCAACGGCATTGCCGATGAGTTCGAACAAACCTTTCAGTTCCTCGTCATTGAATACAAGATCCTTATTGGCGGGATCGTTGCGGTCAAGCAGATAATTGGGTCTTCCGGTATAGGAGTCCCAAGAGCCTAATGGGGTGTACCATCCGCCTTTACCTGTAGTGATGGGCGTATATGCTTTGATCTCGTTCAACCATACTTTACTATTCCCATTACCGTCATGTGCCCAACTGTAGAGGTTCACGGGAACTTCAGTCGTCTGGGCGGCACGGTTAGCGGCAGCGGCGCGAGAGGACGCGGGAACAGAGTCTTCTGCTTTTGCCACAGCCTGACCGGCATTGACATCCGCCTCCAGCACTCTGGTGTTGAGTAGCATGTTGCTGCTGACAATATACAGATGCTTGGCATAGGCTGGCAGGGTGATGGTCTTGTTGAACTTACCATTGCCCAGAGTATAGTCACCATAGACAGGCTTGATGTTCTCGTTGCGGGTGACAACGGGAATACCGTTTTCTTCCGTCTTGATAATGGGATCCTCGGTGTATATCTCAAAGAATACGGCACCGTTGGCGCCAGCATTGCTATAATCGATATTCACGGCAACGTCCTGTGTGGTCTTGAAATCGAAGTTGTTTGCCGGCAATTCATAGAGTGGCTGGTCTTCTATAGGATTTCCTGTCTCCACGTCTTTGACGCAGGAAGTAGTAGCCAGTGTTGCGATGGCAATCATCGCAAGGTTCATTGTGATCTTCTTCATAAATAATTTAAGTTACTATCAACGTTCAACGTTTATAAATATAATAATTAAATATGTGTGTCGGTTCTAATCGACGGTGCAAAAGTATAGAAAATAGTGACCCCCTCCAACCCTATCAAATAAAATTCTAAGTATAAAAAATAAGCAACCGACTGTGTGTCAGTTGCTTATGATGGTTCTTGTTGCTGCGAAATCTAAATATTATTTGAACAAAGAATACTCTGGTACCTCCCAGGCAAGGGCACTGGCTCCTAAGACGTCACGCTCCTGGTCGTCCAGTTCTGAGAGAGTCACCAACACCTTGCCCCGCATATTACGGAAGACATGGTTCTCGAATGACTCTCGGGTAGGCTCTAACAACCATTTGCCGGCATGGGAGACACCTCCCGTGATGATGATCGCCTCAGGGTTGACGATAGAGGCGTAAGTGGCAAGTCCAATACCGAACAGATAACCGGTGCGGCGGTATACCTCTATGGCAAGTTCGTCACCCTCATCACACAAGGCGGAGATCACCTTGGCGTCCAAGTGCTCTATGTCACGCATCTTCGAGGGAGTGTCGCTCTCAGCAAGCAACTCCTTCGCTGTCTGGGCGATACCAACAGCGGCAACGTAAGCCTCTAAACATCCTTTGAGTCCGCAGGGACAGGGTCTGCCGTTATCCTTCAGACAGGTATGTCCTATCTCTCCGGCATAGCCTTGCGCTCCCTGATGCTCATGTCCCTCGGAGAAGAAGCAACTGCCCAGTCCCACACCGAGGTTCAGCACGATGAAGTTCTTCATGCCATGGGCGGAGCCGTACATCTTCTCACCCAGTGCTGTGTTATGGGCATCATTACCTAAGGCGACAGCGATTCCCAGTCGGTCACGAAGCATGGCAGCCAAGGGTACGATACCCTTCCAAGGGAGGTTGGCGGCATTCTCGATGCAGCCGGATAATTGGGAGGCACTCGGACAACTGATACCTATCGAGCGGATGGTCTCGTAGCCGCCGTTAGCCTCTGCGATATCCACAAGACTCTCCGTCAACTTCTCAACATACCTGTTGATGTCGGGATAGTCGTGGGTGGGAAACTGGTCGTGGGCTATCACGTTGCCACGAACGTCGACGATCGCATAGGAGGTCACGGCATTACCGATGTCTATACCGATGACACGCTTCTTGATACTGGTTACTTGCATAGTCTTTGCCTATAAGATTTTTAGTTCCGCTTACAAAGATAAGCAATTATCTTGGATATCCAATACTATTGGATGACTTTTTTCCCGTTTACGATGACAATGCCCTTGTAGCCCTGACCTACCTGCTGTCCGCTGAGGTTATGGCGAACACCAGTCTTGGGGCTGCCTTCAGCCTTGTCGGTCTGCACAGACTCAATGCCGGTGGCAACCTCGGTAACACCAGAATCCGTTACAACAAGGTTGTAGTCGCGTGCCTCGGTGATGTCAAAGAGCTGGCGGTTATCCTCGCCATTATCCTGGTGGAAGATAAGGTGGAGCGTCACTGCACCATCCGCATCTTGGAACTCAAGGGATGTTTGGTCAGTGCCGGGCCAGCCGCCATAGGGTTCGCTGTCCCCCCATGCATAGACAAAGAATCCTGTCCAGCTGGTGTTGTTGGTGACGGTGAGATGATGTGTGGTGTACACTACAGGAGCTGCTGGTGTATAAGTATCCCAAGTTGCATCCGTGGAATTCTGGGCAAAAAAGGTTACGTAGTCTCCTTCGGCGGGAATTGAGATGTCACCGGTTTGGTTCCACGCATCGGCTTCAGCCGTTGCGGCTCGCTCGAAGCGGATAGAGGAGTAATCGCCAGCCGGGATGGTGAAGGCATAGATAGAACGGTCTGCATCTTCGATCTCACCGATAACCGGCGTCATGTCGTCCAAGACAGCGCGTTGCACTGCGTTGTCATTCGTCCACCAAGAAACAGCATTGGCTTTCAGATAGATTTTCTGTGTGCCGTCAAAAGTACGCGCATAAGATAACGAGCTGACAGCAATGGCTACAAGCAAAAAAGTAAATAATTTTTTCATAAGCGTTTTTAATTATTTATATTATTAATAAGGTGTAAAGGCTATTTACGGTAACAAAAGTAGGAACTTACTGCCGCTATCGCAACATCGACAAAAGAAAATCAAACTCCGAAAGCCGAAAAAATACCGAAAACATAAGGCTTTCAGCATTTCCTCACGATACGAAAATCAAAGTATCGTCAACCTGTGTATATTGAATAAGGTTTTCCAAAATCCCTAAATTGCTAAACGGTAGAACTACACCACTCTTACCCCCAGTTCGGGATAAGAGGTGAAGGATTGTAGCAGGGTTAAAGGGTTAATACTGCCCTGAGGTTTGTGTCTGTAAAGATATGCCAAATTTTCAATTTGACAGGTTTGTAGTCATCAAACAATTGTCTGGCAAATTTGATTTCGAACACCAAACGAAAATCATTTTCTGCAGCCTCTTCCACAAACTCATGTTTTGTACCAATACGAGCCACCTCTATATGGTATAAGTCACGAATACCTTTCCCTTTTATATATGGCATGAAGTAGTAAAGTTTGTTTAATTTTACAGTAGAAGGGAATTTCTTGCCCGTAAAGTAAACTTTGGCATTCTGATTCGTATAAGGAATGATATACTTGTCAGGTACCAAACATATCAGAACGTTTCTTGAGTCATCAAGTTGTTGTTTGGAATTATTCCTTCTCCTAATAAGAGGATTATTGATGATATTGACATCCTTAGGATATTTCTCATGCATATCGAACATGTCAATTTCATAAAGGCTTGGCGGCAACATCGCTGATGCGACCTTATTGGCTTCCAAGTATTGGCTTTCTTCTGGATTTTGTGCGTCAATGTCGTTAAACAGACGTATCAAAGAACGACCTATTGCGAAAGCAAGATTTACAGGGACAGCATTGCCGATTTGCTTATATTGGTCAGCCAGATTGCCCTCAAATGCCCAGTCGTCTGGAAAAGTTTGGATTCGGGCGTACTCACGAATAGTCAAGGGGCGTGTCTCTGTAGGATGACATCGCTCTGTTTGTTTTTGGGCAGGGGCACACGTTAATGTTAGTGATGGCTCGTCCATAGACAGACGACGAGCCATGCCCGTTTTACCGCCTCCAAGATAAAAACTTCCTCCCATGTATTCTTTTTGTTCCTTTGTTGGTAGGTCTCGCCAGTCCCCACCTTCAGGTATCATTGCCATTACACGTGCTTTCTTTGGAGGATAAAGTTGACCTTCAGACTGAGGTACGTCTTTTTCAAAAAGAGCACCGCTGAAGAAAGCGTCACGAAGGGTCATCACACGATGATATGGATCGGGCCATTTGAAGCGAATGCCTCTCTTGTAGATGTCATTACGGATAGCAATGATAATCAGACGCTCGCGCTTCTGAGGAACTTGATACATGATGGCTTTCAGCACACGAGGTTCTACAAGTGTGTAACCCAATTCTTTGATGGCGTTACGAATAATATCTAAAGTTCTACCTTCGTCATGAGAAAGTAGTCCCTTAACATTTTCTCCCATAAATACTTTAGGTTGTATTTCCTTTACAGCACGGGCAAGTTCGAAAAATAGTGTTCCACGGGTGTCATTCAGTCCGCCCTTTTTACCTGCATACGAAAAAGCCTGGCAAGGGAAACCACCAGACAGGAAATCCACCTTTCCTCTAAGCGGTGTAAAGTCAATTTGATGAATGTCGCCTTCCAACACGTTCCATTCTGGATGATTCCTTCGTAAGGTCTTACATGCCATAGAGTCCACTTCATTAAGCAGAACATGTCGAAAACCTGCTAAATGCATACCCAAGGCTAAGCCTCCTGCACCAGCGAATAATTCAACGGACGTGTAATCTCGTAAAGGTGCTACGTGGAATTCTTCATCCCAGTTTGTGTGGAGCATCATCCTGACAGGCTCAATGTCAGTTAATTCTTCCATGTAAAAGCCTTCTTTGCCGTTTTCGTTTCTACGATAAGGGTATACACCACTTTCTCCCCATTTTTGCGCCGTAGCAAGTGAGGTGCCTGTGAGATCGGCCAAGTTAGTCGCAGATAAGAATGTGGGCATTACAGACCTCCCCTTTCTCTGATTTCGTCAGCAATTCTGTTGATTTTTGACATGATGAGTTGGCTTCCATCAATGTTGTCTTCCTCCACGACCTCGCCAAAAGCCTTTGCGAGTCGGTGATAGAATTGCGTATCGCCAGTTAAATGCTCCCAGAATTCTGTACCACAAAAAACAGGGAAATAGGAGTCTATTGCTTTGTAGTTGGCAGAAAGTTCTTTTCTCTCTCCATATAAGACTCCTACTACCATGTCGTCAATTTGTACGCCCATCCTATCTAGCCTTGACTTGTTTTGTAAATGCTTAAAATGTCCTTGGATGGTTGCTATATCGTCTTTATTAATGGTCTGCGGACCTGCTTTACATTGACAATATTTCCTTCGTCCGTCTAAAGCATCAATAAACTCAATATCTATACCATCAATTCCTGACGCATTACCAGCCACCTCTGCCAGTCCCGATATGAATATCTGGATATTCTGTCCAAAACTTGTATTAATGCTTGTACCAAGGATACGGGGATATACTAAGGCTTTTGCCAATGACTCGGGTTCTGTATTGCCACACAGAAACGCAGCCAGATAATTGATTAGAAAAGGATTGATGCTAAAGTCTTTTAATTGTAGCCTGTCCAATCCTTTTAAATGATTAGGTATAATGATGTGGCGGAAATATTCTTTTCCACTTTCAATAATCTGATTTTTCTGCTCTTCTGTCATCGTATGGAATCTTTAATGGACACAAAGATACAAACTTTTTTTTATAAGGTTCTTTTCACATGACATTTTTACACATTATTAATAATTACCTACGGCATATAGTATACCAAAGAGAATATCTTCCCGGATCTGATCGTACATAATTGATGAAGTTAAAAAATGGAGAAAGACGGTTTGCCAGCAAGCGCAGGAGGTATGTGTGGCCCACTCTTCAGCCTGATAGTTGACGGACTTTTGCTAAAGTGACACCTCTGCGTGTAAAAACTCAGAGTGCAGCGGTCGCCCGCAAATATAAGTCCGTCCGCTCGCAGATATAAGGCCGCTCGCCCCAATTGATAAGGGCGGGCGGTCGGATCTTGTTACATAGCACCTCTCTCCCTGTTTGCCAGTACCTTTTTCCCATTTTCCCTGTACCTTTTACCCTTCGGATGCGTTGCAAATTTTGGGTTTAACTCCTTTCCAGTCGCTTCCTCCTATATTAAAATAACGTGAGTTCGACGAATTCAGAAGAGTACTAATTGGTTATCGATAGCCCTCTCACATGCAATTTTTAAAACCCTTGCCACCGTTGCCGCCTTGCAAA
>CAJONQ010000077.1 GCA_905235835.1 uncultured Prevotella sp. | reverse complement strand
GATATGCGGAAAGTCCGTGAATACCTGCTCATGGCACAGCAACAAATGCTTGCCGACAAACGTTACAACTCCCTACAGATATACTACGATGTCGATCCGTTGTAGCACTTTCTGTTTCCGCACAACGTGCAAGTAGTAGCTCGTCATCATTCTTTTCCACGGAATCGAGCGACCAACCCATCACTTTCAGTATTCGTGGCGGTGTGAATTTCTCTAATATGAAACTTGAACATGACAATATTACTTATTCACCTGATACTCGTACAGGTTGGCATGTAGGTGTCGTTGTTGATTTCCCTCTATTGGAAAGCCTTTACATCCAGTCTGGTCTTTATTATACCGCCAAAGGTTGTAAAGATGAGTCTGAGGGGGTGAAAGAGACCTATAAGCCTTCTTATTTGGAGATTCCTATTTTGGCTTCCTATCGTTACAATTTCAGTGATGCTGCTCAGTTGCAGGTTAATTTCGGTCCGTATTTTGCTTATGGTTTAGGAGGTAAGGTTAAGTTTGAATATAGAGGAGAAACTAAAGAGTATGACTTCTTTGGTGACGAGGATGACGACTCTTATGGCGCAAAACGCTTCGATTTCGGTTTGCAGGTGGGAGTTGGTCTTACCATTGCCAAGCACTATTTTGTAGGTGGCGGTTATGAGTTGATGAAGGACCTCAATGTGCGTGTTGCCACCAATAAGGAGGGAAAGCCGGAGAAGATTGTCAACTACGACGAGTTGAAGCCGAGAATGGAGAAGATGGCAGACCAGTTTGTGGAGAAGGTGTATCAGGCAGTTCCCCAACTGTCACAGATGCTTCCTAAGGAGCCTTTGAAGCAGCAGCTGATGGAGGGCGTGACGGAAGAGAAGTTGCTGAAAGGTTGTCAGAATGCCACCAGTGTGATGGCTCTGAACGGCAAGACGGTGATGACGGGTGCCCAGGAGGAGTATGTCAACGAGCAGGAGATGAAGATGAAACGTATGTATTTCGTCAATGGCAAGAATATCGTGACAAACTCGTCATTAAATATGAGCAATGACGAACTGAAAGCGCTCATCATTGCTCAAGTGGAGAAAGCAGCACCCGATCAGGCTGAGATGGTCAAGCAGAACATTGACACGCTGATGAAGAGCGGGATGCTGAAAATGGATGTGAAGGAGACTGCGACTTACGATATGCAGGATGACGGCTGGGTGAAGAATGTCACTGTCGACATGACGATGGATACGATGGGACAGACAACGAAAACACACTCTGTCACTACCTGTAAGTAATCAGTCCTTTAGAAGTCAAGCTGGCAACCTAATCCAAATACGCGGTTGGTACGGGTGAAGGAATCCTTGACCTGAGGGTTGTCAGCATTCGTGCGGTCGTAGTCGCTATAGTATGTCTGGAAGTAAGCAGCCTTGACAGCCACCTTCTTAGACAACTTGTAACTGAAACCGAAACCAATGCTGTAGCTGTTGACTACGAACGACATGTCGTTGATGTACTCATCGGTATTGCCATAGCGAGTAATCTGTCCACCTGCGGAGAAAGTCATATTCTCTGTCGTGTCCCACTCAGCACCTAACAGAAACTCGTTGGTGTTGTGACTTAATAGATTCTGCGACTGGTTATACCATGAGGCATCCTTGTCGAAGTAGTGGTGCCATCCTGCGCTGACTCGTATAATGTCAATAGGACTGTATTGTACACCGATAGTCAGCAGGGCAGGCATGTCCTCATTGACTTTCTCGCCGTCCCTGTATTTGTTGACTGCGTCGAGAGCACTTGCCTCGTTGACGGTAGACTCGTTTTTCATACGAATCTGAGTGCGGAACTCATACTTGGCGGCGAAGTTGAACTTGCCTATCTTGTAGTCAACACCTACGATAGGAGCAAAGCCGACACCGGTTTGGTTACACAGCAGGTTGACACCATCTCCGTATTTCTGCAGGGGTGCTACCTGATCACCATAGCCGGCGGCAGTGATAGCCTGGAGACAACTTCCAAAGTCAATGTAACCGTTGGCAGTCTTGACCTGTATGTTGCTGATCTTTGCCTTGTAAGTGGCATCACCGTAAAGCATGCGCAGACCACCATAGAGGGAGAGGTTAGGGGTTACCTTGCAGGCGGCACCAATCTGTATACCATAATAATATTGGCGTCCTTTCATATAACCGTCCATGTCGTAGCCTTGTGCTCCCATTGGTGCCAGCATTGCCGCGATATTTCCTACTACACTCTCGAAGGAACCCAGTCCGTCCTCAAACTCACAGGCACCGCCACCTCCAGGTACTGACAGGTTAGCCTGAAGACTCCAGTTCTCCATGTTATACGCAACCTGAATGGAAGGGATGATAGGGGCGTTTGCCACACCCTCGAAAATCTTAGTGGGGTTGTTGGCGTTGTTCTTACGCCCCATCTGAAACACAGGGTTTGTCGATGTAATGGTACGTGTCTGGTGGGCATACTGCCAGTTGATACCAAGGTGAAAGCCCTCGGGCATGAAAACGACACCTGCGGGATTGCTGTATACACCATCAAGTGCGATGGCTGCATCACGTGCAGGGTTTCTAAGGAAGTCGACACTCTGGTTGGTGTTGGTCAGGATACCGCCAGCCCAGGCGCTTCCTGTAGTCATCATGAAAACAGCTAATACTATTAAACCTTTTCTCATATTCTTTCTCTATTACCTATTTAAATTAATTTTTCTTAAATCGGCTGCAAAGGTATAATAAATGTTTATAGGTTGCTCTGTAAACGCACACGGATTAATGTTTATTAACTAAATACTGCACATTTATTGCACAAAGTGTGCATTTTGTGCATAAAAACGATGCACAAAACGACACCAAATGCGCAATGCGGTTTTATTTCTCAGAGGGATAACTGATACGAGTATGGTAGATGGTCTTGAGTTTCTCGATGAGAACCGTCTTAGCATACTGGATATCACGGAACGTGATAGGACACTCACGGAAATAGCCCTCGCTGACCTGTGTGTCGATAAGCCGGTTGACGAGGTCGCGAATCGCCTGCTCAGTATATTCTGGCAGGGAGCGTGACGCCGCCTCTACCGTGTCAGCCATCATCAGGATAGCCTGTTCACGGGTGAACGGGTTGGGTCCTGGATAGGTAAACAACAAGTCATCGACTGGCTCGTCGGGGTGCTCCTTGTGATATTTGATATAGAAGAACTTCGCCTTACCCTGTCCGTGGTGGGTAGAGATGAAGTTGCGGATTTCCTTGGGCAGGTTGTGCTTATCCGCCATCTTCTGTCCTTCCGTCACGTGACTGATAATCATCTGTGCACTCTCGATATCTGTCAGCATATCATGCGGGTTGATGCCCGACTGGTTCTCCGTAAAGTAGATGGGGTTAGTCAGTTTGCCGATGTCGTGATAGAGCGCACCAGTACGTACCAGCTGTGCCTCTGCCCCAATCTTATTGGCTATCTCACCAGCGAGGTTAGCCACCTGAATAGAGTGGTTGAAGGTGCCAGGAGCGATCTCACTCATCTGGCGCAGCAGTTGGTTGTTGGTGTTCGACAGCTCAATCAACGTGATGTCGCTGGTGAAACCGAATGCCTTCTCAATGAGGAAGAGGAGAGGATAGGCGAACAACAGGGCGATGCCGTTGACAATCAGGTAATTGTATGTGCTGTAGTCTATCTTCGACAGCGAGTCAGTATGCATCCAGTCGAAGGCAAGGTTGACCGCTATCATCGCAATGGTAATGAAGATAGCAGTCTTAAATAACTGGGAGCGTTGTGACAATTCTCTCAAAGAGGTGATCGCTGCCAAGCCTCCTACCATCTCGACAACGACAAACTCGAAGGAGTGTGCGAGCATGACGGCACAGATGAGCACCATCGTGGTATGTGCCATGAAAGCGGTACGGGAGTCCATGAACACACGGATAAAGATGGGTACCATGGCGTATGGCAGGATATACACATGGATAAAGGTATTGCGCATGAAGATTGCCGTCATGATGGCAAACAAGGTGATCAGCGCATAAGTCATCATGATCTTCCTCGACTTCACCAGATAGTCGTCACGATACAGGCTCAAGAAGAAGGTAAAGGCAAGGATAAGGATAAAGACATAGAGTATCTGTCCGAGGAGGGCAAACTGGTTTTGCGTGTCGTCCTCGTGCAGTCGCTCGTTCTCCTTCATAAACGACTCCATCGTGCGATAGGTCTTATCTGTGACAATCTCCCCTCGTCCAACGATCTTCTGCCCTTTCTGTACCACACCACTTGCCAATGCGATACTCGACATCAGGTCGTTGATGCTGGTCTCACTCCTCTCCTTGTCATATACTAGGTTAGGGGTGATATAGTCGGTCAGATTGCATTTCTGAAGGATAGGTCGTTGAAGAGCAAGCATCTCGTCACGGAACAGTTGCTCGTATGCCGTCTTTGTCGAATAGACCTCCATGATGGAGATGCTGTTAGCCTGTTTCCCACTGACGACACGTATCGTCCTTGCCGTGTCAGTTCGTAGCTCATTATACTCAGTGGGCGACATGATACCCTGCTGGTAAAGGCTGTTCAGACGATTGGTGATAATCTTGATATATTCCTCTCCCAGTCCAGGAATACCTTCTGCATAGTCTTTCTGGAACTTGCTGACCATCTGAGCCTCCTTGTCATGGTCGTATTGATAGTAGGGCTCATAGGATTTCATCAGACTGTCTTTCTCTGCACGGATAGCCTCGTCAGACTTATAGACAGGGAAATCGAAGGGGGCGGTGAAGTCGGCATACTTCCAAGGCTTCCCCTTCTCGATATGGAAATAACTGCGATTGTCGTGGGGCATTGCCCATACAATCAGTCCGATGGAAAGAATGACCAGCACGGCGCGCATCACGTAGTTACGCCATGTCTGCTCCTCTTTGATGTTAAAGCTCGTATTCATCTCTGAATGCAAAGTTACGATTAAGTGAGCAAAAAACCAAGAGAATCTTGAGTTTTTTTGAATGTGAGTATTTTCGAAACTCGTTTCAAAGATACAAATAAATGGGAGAAAAGCCTTAGAAATCAAAAAAAATGTGTAAATTTGCACCAATTTTATAAAGAAACCATTAAAATAACATGGCAGACAGAAGAGTAAGAGTGCGTTTTGCCCCGAGTCCCACAGGTGCTTTGCATATTGGTGGAGTTCGTACGGCATTGTATAATTATTTGTTCGCACGTCAGCATGGCGGTGATTTAGTGTTCCGTATCGAGGACACAGACTCTAATCGTTTCGTACCAGGTGCTGAGGAATATATCATCGAGTCTTTCAAGTGGCTGGGAATCCAGTTTGACGAGGGTGTCTCCTTCGGAGGTGACAAAGGTCCCTACCGTCAGAGTGAGCGTCGGGATATTTATAAGAAATATGTTAAGCAGCTGTTAGATGCCGGCAAGGCATATATCGCTTTCGATACCCCCCAGGAGTTGGAGGCTAAGCGTGCGGAGGTCCAGAACTTCCAGTACGACTGTCATACCCGTCAGCAGATGTGTAACTCGCTGACCTTGTCGAAAGAGGAGGTAGACCAGCGGATAGCCGACGGCAAGCAATATGTGGTTCGCTTCAAGGTAGAGGCGGGTGAGGAGATCCTTGTCAACGACCTGATTCGTGGTGAGGTGCGTGTGAAGAGTGATATCGTAGACGACAAGGTGCTGTATAAGAGTGCCGACGAGTTGCCTACCTATCATCTTGCCAATATCGTGGACGACCACCTGATGGAGATCTCCCATGTCATCCGTGGTGAGGAGTGGTTGCCCTCCGCTCCCCTTCATGTGATGCTCTATCGTGCCTTTGGTTGGGAGGACACCATGCCGCAGTTTGCCCATCTGCCATTGTTGTTGAAACCGGACGGGAAGGGTAAGTTGTCGAAGCGTGACGGTGACCGTCTGGGCTTCCCTGTATTCCCCTTGCAATGGAAAGACCCCAAGACTGGTGAGGTGTCACGTGGTTATCGTGAGGACGGTTACTTTCCTGAGGCAGTCATCAACTTCCTTGCGTTGTTAGGATGGAATCCAGGTACTGAGCAGGAGTTGTTTACCTTGGAAGAGCTGGTACCGTTGTTCGACATCTCAAAGTGTTCGAAGGCAGGAGCCAAGTTCGCCTACGATAAAGGAATATGGTTTAACCATGAGTATATCCTGAAGAAATCAGCCGAGGAGATAGCCACCTTGTTTGAGCCCGTCTGTCGTGAGCATGGTGTGAAGGACTCCTCCGAGCGTATCCTGCAGGTCGTCGCCATGATGAAAGACCGTGTGTCCTTCGTCAAGGAGCTATGGTCCCTCTGCTCGTTCTTCTTCGAGGCTCCTACGGAGTATGACGAGAAGACAGCGAAGAAACGTTGGAAGGAAGACTCGGCACAACAACTCACAGAGTTGATAGGAGTATTGGAGGGTATTGACGATTTCTCGTTGGAGAACCAGGAGCAAATCGTCCACCAGTGGATAGAGCAGAAAGAGTACAAACTCGGAAACATCATGAACGCCTGGCGTCTGACATTGGTCGGCGAGGGTAAGGGACCGGGTATGTTCGACATCTCCGCTTTCTTAGGTAAGGAAGAGACCATTCAGCGAATGAAACGTGCCATCGAAATACTAGGCTGAGCATGTACAACCTCGGAATATATCTCTACCTGATAGGTGTTGCCATCGTAAGCCGCTTTAGCGATAAGGTGCGGAAGATGTGGCGTGGAGAGCGTGATGCTATCCGTCTGCTGAAGGAGAAAGTAGACCCGGAGGCACAGTATGTGTGGTTTCATGCCGCCTCGCTTGGAGAGTTTGAGCAAGGTCGCCCCTTGATGGAGCAGTTGCGTAAGGAGCATCCAGAGTACAAGATTCTATTGACTTTCTTCTCCCCCTCAGGTTATGAGGTCCGTAAGAACTACGAGGGAGCGGATATTATCTGCTACCTGCCTTTGGACACCATCACCAACGCCCGTCGTTTCCTGCGTGCCGTCCGTCCTGTGATGGCGTTCTTCATCAAGTATGAGTTCTGGTATAACTACCTGCATATCCTGAAGCACCGTCAGGTGCCAGTATATAGCGTGAGCAGCATCTTCCGTCCCGATCAGATATTCTTCAAGTGGTATGGGCGGCAGTATGCCCATGTGCTGAAGTGTTTCACCCACTTCTACGTGCAGAATCAGGTCAGCAAAGACCTGCTTGCCAAGATTGGGATCAATGATGTCTCTATTGTCGGCGATACCCGTTTCGACCGTGTACTGCAGATCAAGGAGGCAGCAAAGCAGTTGCCTGTGGTGGAGCATTTCGTGAAAGGACATAAGGTGTTCATTGCCGGCAGCAGTTGGCAACCAGACGAGGATATCTTCATTCCCTATATGAATGCCCATCCTGACTGGAAGATGATTCTTGCACCCCATGTGATTGGGGAGGATCACCTGCAGCAGATCATCAGTAAGCTGGAGGGACGCAAGGTGGTTCGCTATACGGAACTCTCTGAGCATGCTGATCCATCTGATGCTGATGTCTTGATCATCGACTGTTTCGGTTTGCTCTCCAGCATCTACCACTATGGTGATGTCGCCTATATCGGTGGAGGCTTTGGTGTAGGTATTCATAACACGTTGGAGGCAGCCGTATGGGACATGCCTGTTATCTTCGGTCCTAACAACCAGCGTTTCCAGGAGGCACAGGGGTTGAAGGCTTGCGGTGGAGGTCTGGAGATCAAGGATGCTGCCGACTTCGAGTCTGTCATGCAGCGTTTTATCAGTAGTGACGAGGCTATTGCTGAGGCTGGTAAGAAAGCGGGCGCCTATGTGGAGCAAATGACAGGTGCCACCAAAAAGATACTTTCTGAGGTAAAATTGTAAGTGAGATGGCTTTAATCAAATCATATCGTGGTCTGACTCCTACATGGGGAAAGGACTGTTATTTTAGTGAGAACGCCACCATCGTGGGTGATGTGACGATGGGTGACGAGTGTTCTGTGTGGTTTAATGCCGTGGTACGTGGTGATGTGGCTCCTATCACGATAGGCAATTGCACCAATGTGCAGGACGGCTCTTGCGTCCATGTGACCCATGAGACAGGTCCTACGCATATCGGCAGCTATGTGACGATCGGACATAATGTGACCGTTCATGCCTGTACGATTCACGACCATGCCCTGATTGGTATGGGTGCCACCTTGCTGGATGGTTGTGAGATAGGTGAGGGTGCCATCGTCGCTGCTGGTGCCTTGGTATTGCAGAACACGAAGATCGGACCTAACGAGATATGGGGTGGGGTACCAGCCAAGTATATCAAACCCACCCGTCCTGGTCAGACAGACAATGCGGAGCACTATGTCGCCTACTCGAAATTCTACATGGACGAGAATCCCGAGTGCCGTTTTACTGGTGAGAAATAGTCGCTACGATATATTCTGAGCGGGTTCCGATGCGGAACTTGCCACCCCAGATACCGAGTCCCGAACTGACATAATACTGTGTGTCACCTCTCTGGTGGGCACCAAAGGCACACTCGTAGATGCTTTCCGTGACCCATGAGATGGGCCATACCTGTCCGTGATGGGTATGTCCGCTGAACTGGAAGTCTACTTTCTGTCGCTCTGCCTGCTCTAAGTGATGGGGCTGGTGGTCGAGGAGTATCGTGAATTTCGAGCGGTCGGCTTGCTTCATGATGTCCGCTAAGGTCTTACGATGCTGGTTGGTACGGTCGTCACGACCTATGATACAGAGGTCGCCGACTATCGCACAACGGTCTTGCAGAAGATGGATTCCTGCCAGCTCGTAGAATTGCTGTGCGTCAGGCTCCCCACTATAGTACTCGTGATTGCCCAAGCAAGCATAGACAGGGGCATTGAGCCGTTGGAACTCCTCAAACATCCGTTCCTCCTTCAAGGGACGCATACTCATGTCGATGATGTCACCGGCTATCAGGATAGCGTCGGCATGCTCCTCGTTGATCATGTCCACCCAGCGGTGTAGCTCCTCCCGACGATTATGGTAACCTAAGTGCAGGTCGCTCATCATGACGAGTTTCAAGGGTTTAGCCATCTGCTTCTCTGTCGTCAACTGGATATCCTCACGATACTTATGCTTATAGTGGAAATAGCCATAGGTGAAGACTGCCGTCATGAGGACGACGATACCTATTGCTGTCGCCCAGTTATTATATAATAAGGTACGCGGGAGGAGACGGACGAGTCGTCCCAAGTCGAGCACCAGGAAGATCATGAACAGATAGAGCAGGATGATGAGACTCGAGGTCGCCACCTCGTAGCAGAAGGTGGCAGCAGGCATGGGCATACCGTCTGTCGACCGTGAGAAGTTAGCGAAGGTGAGCAGGAAACAACCTGTCATCAAGATGATGACCACCGTTTTCCATACGGCAGACAGGGGTAGCAGGCACCAGATGTGCCAGCCGATATAAGCAAGGGCAAGCAGGGGCAGCCCCATAAACAGTAACATCCACATAGTTTTCATATTATGATTTTGCCTGCAAAGATACGATAATTATCGTTTACTATCAGGAAGACCATGGTACATTTTATACTTTTTTATCTGTTGACTTAGAGTCAGCAACCTTGTCGACTGGAGTCAGCAAGCCTGTTGGCTGGAGTCGATAGTTAGTTAGGATACTCCTGACAACAACGAACAAAGGCGCTCGCACGACTGCGAACGCCTTTGTTTCTATCGAAGTTGTTGACTCGATTACAGGTTCGGGTTAATCTTGCTCCACTCAGAAATGGGAGGAACGATGTTCAAGGTAACCAGCTCGTCACGCATCTTGCAGAGGTGCTCATAGCTCTGGTCGAGCTTAGCATTCTCCTCAGCAGTGCCCTGTGGAACCTCGAACTTAGCACCCTCAGCAGTCATGGTGGTCTTCATCGCCATCATGATGTGGTCGTACTTGTCAGTCTTCACGTATGTACCAACGGGGAAGCGGAAAGGCTCACCACCCATAGCGGCACGAATCATCTCAACAGAGAGATAAGAAGGACTCTGGAAAGAGCTGCGTCCACGAAGCTCGATGATCTTGGCACCACCCTTCGTCACGTCCACCTTCATCTGCTCCCACTCCTCTGCGGGGAACTCAGCAGTACCGATGATGTCAGTCAGCTTGCGACCCTTGATCTCTACATGACTGCCGAATACTGCCATCTGCTCACCATGTCCGCCGTAGGTAGCACAACCGGTGATCTCATTCTGCATCACACCAAACTTCTTGGCAAGGGCAGACTGCAGACGGGTGGTATCCAGACCAGCGAGAGTGGTCACCTGTCCTGGTTTCAGACCAGAGTACAGCAAGGTAACCAGACCAGTCAGGTCAGCGGGGTTGAAGATAATCACCACGTGCTTTACGTCAGGGCAATACTTCTTGATGTTCTGTCCCAGCTCCTCAGCAATCTTACAGTTGCCGGCAAGCAGGTCCTCACGGGTCATACCAGCCTTACGGGGAGCACCACCGGAAGAGATGATGTACTTAGCGTTCTTGAAAGCCTCCTCAGCATCAGTAGTGGCAACGATGTTCACGTTGTCAAAACCACTCTGGCGCATCTCCTCGGCAACACCTTCTGGAGAGAACACGTCATAGAGACAAATCTCACTTGTCAGACCCATCATGAGTGCCGACTGTGCCATGTTTGAACCAATCATACCGGCAGCGCCGACGATGGTCAGTTTGTCGTTTGTTAAAAATGCCATAGTTTTAT
>CAJONQ010000076.1 GCA_905235835.1 uncultured Prevotella sp. | reverse complement strand
ACGTTAAATCTGCCCTCACAAACCAAGACTGCAAACAAACAGGGCTACTTTTCTACCGTTTAACTGGCAAATTGCTGACAATCAGCACTTAAAGCATTCCGGTACTGTAGCGGTCTGACATCTATCACTATTCCAAACAGTGTGACAGACATTGACAAATATGCGTTCTATATGTGCAGAGGTCTGACCTCCATCACCATTCCCAACAGTGTGACGAGCATAGGCGGTTTTGCGTTCGGATATTGCAGTGGGCTAACATCCATTGAGATTCCCAACAGCGTGACGACCATAGGTGACTGGGCGTTTTCTGGCTGTACGGCAATGTGAATGTGACCGACATCGTGGAGATTGTGAACTACATATTAGGTCATCCCTCCGCTAAGTTCGACCCGATAGCAGCCGATGTGAATGGTGACGGTGTGGTGAACGTGACGGATATTGTCAGTGTGGTGAACATCATTCTGTCGGATCCTGTAGCCGCTCGTGAGTTGTTGGGTGATGACGAGGATGAGTAAATCTCAAGATATTGTGAAGTAAATCTTTTGATCTGGTCATTCGGCTGGCAGGGCAATGACTCTGCCAGTCGTTTTGTTGATGACAGTTTCCTACCGACAAACTGGTCGTTTGTTACCGACTGACGGTGGGTTTGTTACCGAGAAACTTTGTTCTTCCTTCGCGCGTGCGCGCACGCACTATAAATTTTTAAATCCTTGTCACCGTTGCCGCCTTGCAAAACTATTTAGTTATCAGGCAGTTGCGAGTAACAACGAGGTGGCAACGGTGACAAGGAGAGGTGCTTTCGGTACAAAACACCCATGATTTCTCCATTAACAAAACAAGTTGTTTTGTTCCGAAGCCCCATACCTCCTTCATGCGAAAGTGCCTCTTCCTTGGTACAAAGGTGGCACTCTCGAGGGGGTGAAGGTAGTGGGTTCGTGAGGCTTGGGAATTATCTCTAAATGCGATCGGATGCGTCTTCGTTGTAGCCCCGATGCATCTTCGTTGTTGGCGCAAAGCATCTAATTCCCCTTATTTGTTCGGAAAAAGAAAGTTTATGTTACATCAAATGAAGGTGTTTCGGAAGGAAATGAGTACCTTTGCAGGCAGTAAACTTAAAATCGAATAACGAATGATGAAGACAATGAGACTTTTGGGCATTGCCCTGTTGGCAATGGGGATGATGAGTTTTATGCCGGATGATGACCATCAGGGATGTTGTGGGAAATGTAAGCAGACAGCCTCCCGACTGGTGGAGGAGGGTGGTACAGGTCCTTATAAGGCTATCATGAAGGAGGAGGCGACCTTGGAGGCACATACCATCTTCGTACCACAAGACCTGTCGAAGTTCGACCAGAAGCATCCGCTGCCTGTACTGGTATGGGGCAATGGAGCCTGCAATAACTCACCCTTCGAGCATTATAAGTTCCTGAACGAGATCGCATCATACGGTTTTATGGTTGTGGCTACAGGTTATATCCCCATGACAGACGACCACTATGACGGTCCTATGTCTACCACGCAGCAGCAGATAGAGTCGATGGACTGGGCGGAGCAGCAGAACGCAGACCCCACGTCACCTTATTATCAGAAGTTGGACGTGAAGAATATCGCCGCAGCAGGTATGTCGTGTGGTGGTTTGCAGACCCTCTACAACTGTGCCGACCCACGCATCAAGACCATCATGATCTGCAACAGTGGCTTGTTCAATCAGCAGAACGCCCATACCGCAGTGGGTGGCATGCCGATGCCCCCGAAGGAGAAACTGAGCGAGATACACTCCCCGGTTATCTATATCCTTGGAGGCAAACCAGATATCGCCTATGAGAACGGTATGGACGACTTCCACCGCATCAACCATGTGCCAGCCTGTGCCGCCAATCTGCCTGTGGGACATGGTGGTACGTATGCCCAGCCCCACGGTGGCGAGTTCGCTGTGGTGGCACTCGCTTGGTTGCAATGGCAGTTGAAAGGAGATAGTCAGGCAGCGAAGATGTTCAAAGGCAAGGACTGCCTACTCTCCAAGCGTGAGGGTTGGACCATTGAGAAGAATAAACGATTTAATACTATGAAATAGAAACTTAAATGCTGATTTAAGTGATGAATTGAAAGCGGGTTTGCAGAAAATCCGCTTTTTCGTTGGTTTTTATTATAAAAAGGTGTAACTTTGTCCTCAAATACAAATAAAGAGAAATGATAATATGGATATACGACATCATATCAATCAGATCATAGAGCCCCGTAATAACGAGACACCCTTTTGGGCTTATGATTTCGTCATGCTTGTGGCTATTGTCATTGGTATCTTTCCCTTGATGTTTCGAACCCAGACGAAACTGTTCTGGTATTTCGACCTCATATCAGGAATCTGTTTTATCGTCGATTACCTGTTACGCTGGTTGACGGCAGACTTTAATTCAAAGAAAGGCAAGATGGCTTTTGTCATCTATCCATTCACCCCCATGGCAATCATAGACTTATTGTCTATCTTACCCATACTGAATCTCCTAAGTCCCACCTTCAAAGTCGTGCGAGTGACACGACTGATGAAGATTCTTAGGATATTTAAGGTCATCAGGTATTTTGAGCCTTTAGGAATCATATTGGCGGTGGTTCGCAAGCAGATTAAGGTTCTTTGTACCGTTTTCTCCCTGGCATTGTTTTACATTTTCATTACCGCATTGATTATGTTTAATGCCGAGGAAGAGATTAATCCAGAGACAGGTGAGTATCTGTTTAATAACTTCTTTGATGCCTTTTACTGGGCGGCGTGTACACTGACAACGGTCGGTTATGGTGACCTTTACCCGATATCGAATATCGGACGAGTCATCAGTATCATGTCCGCTATCGTCGGTATCGCTATCATAGCCCTCCCTTCAGGTATTGTGACAGCAGGCTATATGGACGAATTAAAATATAGAAGGAAAAAACAAGGGAAAACTTCTGAATAGAAACCAAATCGCCCTTTTAGGTTATGAATTAAAAGCAGAATTGAAAAATATCTGCTTTTTTGTTGGTGTTTAGAGGGAAAATGACTAATTTTGCACCCTATATTCAGAAAGTAACGGAAAAGATAACTAAACAAATATGAAACATCAGTTACGCAGTGCGGTATGCACAGAAGGCAGAAGGATGGCAGGAGCGCGTGCGCTCTGGGTTGCCACGGGTATGAAACAGGAGCAGTTTGGCAAGCCGATTATTGCCGTCGTCAACTCATTCACCCAGTTTGTGCCTGGTCATACACATCTGCATGAGATAGGACAGATTGTCCGTGAGGAGATCGAGAAGATGGGCTGTTATGCCGCTGAGTTCAATACCATCGCCATCGACGACGGTATTGCCATGGGACATGACGGCATGCTCTATTCGCTGCCCTCCCGTGACATCATCGCCGACAGCGTGGAGTATATGGTGAATGCCCACAAGGCAGACGCTATGATCTGTATCTCCAACTGCGACAAGGTGACACCCGGTATGCTGATGGCATCCATGCGTCTGAACATCCCCACCGTCTTCTGCTCCGGTGGACCGATGGAGGCAGGAAAGTGGCGTGGAGAGAATGCCGACCTGATTACGGCGATGATCAAAGGTGCCGACCCCTCAGTGACAGATGAGGAGATGCAACAGATAGAGGCATGTGCCTGTCCTGGTTGTGGCAGTTGCTCTGGAATGTTCACCGCCAACTCGATGAACTCGCTGACAGAGGCTATCGGTCTGTCATTACCTGGTAATGGAACGATCCTTGCCACCCATACCAACCGTATCGAACTCTTCAAGCAGGCGGCACGTCAGATTGTGAAGAACGCCTTCGCATACTATGAGGATGGCGACGAGAGCGTACTGCCTCGCAATATCGCCACCCGTTCTGCATTCTTGAATGCTATGACACTGGATATCGCCATGGGTGGAAGTACCAATACGGTGCTCCATCTCCTTGCCGTGGCACAGGAGGCCGGTGCCGAGTTTACCATTAACGATATTGACGCATTGAGCCGCAAGACACCTTGTCTGTGCAAACTGGCTCCGAATACCCAGAAATACAGTGTGCAGGAGTGCAACCGTGCTGGTGGTATCCTTGGTATCATGCACGAACTTGCCAAGGGCGGACTGATTGACAAGTCGGCACCTCGTGTGGACGGTATGACGATTGGTGAGGCAATGGACAAATACTGCATCACTGACGGACGAGTCGACTATGACGCTAACCGCATCTACCAGTCGGCACCAGGCAACCGCTTCTCAACGAAGATGGGAAGTCAGAGTGCGGAGTGGGGTACACTGGACACCGACCGTGCCAACGGATGTATCCGTGACCTGGAGCATGCCTATACGAAGGACGGTGGTCTTGCCGTACTCTTTGGTAATATCGCCCAAGACGGTTGTGTCGTGAAGACCGCTGGTGTGGACGAGTCGCTGTGGCACTTCGAGGGTCCTGCCGTATGCTTCGACTCCCAAGAGGATGCCTGCGAGGGAATCCTCGGCGGTAAGGTGAAGAAAGGCGACTGCGTAGTGATTACCCACGAGGGTCCGAAGGGTGGTCCCGGTATGCAGGAGATGCTGTATCCCACCTCTTATATCAAGAGTATGCACATGGGTAAGGAGTGTGCCCTGATTACCGACGGACGTTTCTCTGGCGGTACCAGCGGACTCTCCATCGGACATATCTCCCCGGAGGCTGCCGCAGGTGGTAATATCGGAAAGATCAAGGATGGCGACATCATCGTGATAGACATCCCCAACCGTCAGATTAACGTGAAACTCTCTGACGAGGAGTTGGCGGCTCGTCCTCAGCAACCGCTGAAGCGCAACCGTACTGTGAGCAAGGCACTGAGAGCATACGCCCAGAGCGTCAGCTCAGCAGATAAGGGAGGTGTCAGGATTATAGACTAACTATAGTAACTATAGTGACTATAGTAACTATAGATAAGATAAAAAAGAAGAATATGAGAGATAGAATTACAGGTTCGAAGGCGCTGATGAGGGCGTTACAGGCAGAAGGGGTAAAGACCATCTTCGGTTACCCTGGAGGTGCCATCATGCCCGTCTATGATGCGTTGTTCGACTATACACGAGGTGAGAAGAAATGTTTTGACCACATACTGGTGCGTCATGAGCAAGGTGCTACCCATGCTGCTGAGGGCTATGCCCGTGTCAGTGGTGAGGTGGGTGTCGCCTTGGTGACCAGCGGTCCTGGAGCAACAAACACGTTGACGGGTGTCGCTGATGCCATGATGGACTCCACCCCGATGGTGGTGATAGCCGGACAGGTTGCCATAGGCACACTGGGAACGGATGCCTTCCAAGAGGTTGATCTCGTGGGTGTGGCTCAGCCTATCTGTAAATGGGCTTATCAGATACGTCATGCCGAGGATGTGGCATGGGCAGTCAGTCGTGCTTTCTATATCGCACGCAGCGGTCGCCCAGGTCCAGTGGTACTCGACTTCCCTCGTAACGCACAGGTTGAGGAGATAGACTGGGTGCCTAAGAAGGTGGACTTCGTCCGTTCTTATGTCGCAACGCCGAAACTGAAAGAGGAGGCTGTCCGTCAGGCTGCCGAGTTGATTAATAACGCCAAGCGTCCCCTTGCCTTGGTGGGACAGGGTGTGGAATTAGGTAACGCACAGGAGGAGTTGAAGGCTTTCCTGGAGAAAGCGGACATTCCTGCCGGTCGCACGATGTTAGGATTGAGTGCTCTGCCCTCCGACCATCCGCTGAATGTGGGTATGCTGGGTATGCACGGCAACTATGCCGTCAACCTGAAAGAGCAGGAGTGTGACGTGCTGATTGCTATCGGTATGCGTTTCAGCGACCGTGTGACGGGCAATACCATGACGTATGCCAAACAGGCGAAGATTATCCATCTGGATATCGACCGTAGTGAGATTGACAAGAACGTGAAGACAGATGTCGCTGTGGTTGCCGACTGTAAGGAGTCGTTGCCTGCCATCACGGCATTGCTGAACAAGAATAACCATCAGGAGTGGCGTGCGTCGTTCAAGGCATTAGACGAGAAGGAACGTGCGAGAGTCATCGAACCTGCCATCCATCCCACAGAGGGACCGCTATTGATGGGTGAGGTGGTGAATGCCGTTGCCGAGCATGCGCCCAAGGGTACTGTCCTCGTGACGGATGTCGGTCAGAACCAGTTGTTTGCCACCCGTTATTTCAAATATCCGCAGAAACGTAGTATCTGTACCAGTGGTGGACTGGGTACGATGGGCTATGGTATGCCTGCCGCTATCGGTGCCACCTTTGCCACCGACCGTACCGTGGTATGCTTTATGGGTGACGGTGGTTTCCAGATGAATATCCAAGAGTTGGGTACTATCATGGAGAAGCAGGCTCCCGTGAAGATGATTCTGCTGAATAACAACTACTTAGGTAATGTGCGCCAATGGCAGGATATGTTTTGGAGGCGTCGCAAATCATTCACTAAGATGCTGAACCCCTGCTATGAGCAGATCGCCAAGGGTTATGGTATTGCCTATGAGGCGGTGACCGACCGTAAGAACCTTGCCGCTGCCATCGACAAGATGCTGGCGACGAAGGGTCCGTATATCTTAGAGTGTGCCATTAAGGAGGAAGACAACGTGTTGCCGATGACTCCTCCAGGAAAGAATGTTAACGATATGATGCTGGAGGTGTAGAGGGAGTTCATAGTTTATAGTTCATAGTTAAGAGTTCATAGTTATGGAAGAGAATAAGAAACTATATACATTGCTGGTTTACTCCGAGAACATCGCAGGTATCCTGAATCAGGTGACTGCTGTGTTTACCCGTCGTCAGGTGAATATCGAGAGTCTGAATGTGTCGGCATCAAGTATTGAGGGCGTGCATAAGTATACTATCACCGCATGGAGTGACGAGGACCAGATCGTGAAGATTACCAAACAGATAGAGAAGAAGGTGGATGTCATCAAGGCAAACTACTTCACGGACGACCAGTTGTTTATCCGTGAGGCAGGACTGTATAAGCTGCAGACCGACTTGGTGATGCAGAACCCGGAGATATCCCGTACCATCCGTCGTCATGACGCGAAAATCACGGAGGTGAACCCCACCTATATCATCGTGATGAAGAGCGGACGTACTGAGGATATCATCTCCCTCTACCGTGCTTTGAATGAGTTCGGTTGTGTGCTGCAGTATACCCGTAGTGGACGTATCGCCGTGACTCGTGGTACACAGGAGCAGGTCAGTGAGTTCTTGGAGGAAAGGGAGCGTCAGAATGGATAAGATTGGTTGCTATCCATTTATGGCAGAGCCTTTCCACTGTGACTTTGGTGGCAGGCTCTTCATGGGACATTTAGGTAACCACATGCTCAATGCCGCTGACTTCCATTCCACCGACCGTGGATTCGGCATGCGCTATCTGTTGACCATTAAACGCTCGTGGGTCTTGTCACGTCTTGCCATTGAGATGAACGAGATGCCCCAGATGTACGCTCAGTTTAATGTGGAGACATGGGTGGAGAGTGCGATGCGCTACTTTACTTCTCGTAATTTCGCTGTTGTCGATGAGGCTGGTAAGGTATATGGCTATGGTCGCTCCATCTGGGCGATGATAGACACGGAGAGCCGTCAGCCGACAGATATCTATGCTATCGACAATGGTGCCATTGAGCAGTGGATTGTCAAAGACAAGGAGTGTCCCATCGATAAGGGTGGGCGAGTGAAGATGAGCGACGAAGCGAAACTTGTTCGTACCATCGACACCTATTATAATGATGTGGATATCAACGGACATATCAACAGTGTGAAGTATATCGAGCATGTCCTTGACCTCTGGGACATGGACTGGTATCGTACGCATCAGATCAAACGCTTCGAGATAGCCTATGTCGCAGAGGCACATGCAGGCGACCGCCTCTCGTTCTATATCGAGGAAGAGAGTCCTTCTGCCTTCAACGTCCGCATCTGTAAAGATGACGGTACGGAGTGCTGTCGCAGTAAGGTGATATTCTGTTCCATCTAATCATCACTTCTCTCCTATGAGGCTGTTTTTGCTATGCCTGCTTTTCTTACCGCTTAACGCCATGTCCCAGGAGATGGACGAAGCAGAGTTTACCTCCGATTTGTTTGGAGGTCCTATCATAGGACCGGATGTGATGCCAAAGGGACGCCTGCAATGGGAGCCTTATGCTTTCTATCAGCACAATACCATGTTTGGGGACGATTCCTATACGTGGTCGCCTTTTGCTTTTGTACTTCGTTATGGTATCTCTAACACCACGGAACTCCGTTTTCAAGGAGCATGGATGCATTCGACAGACGAGGGTGAGAATTATCATGGAATTGGTGATCTTGCCGTAGGCTTTAAGACGAAACTGTTTGAGGGCTGGAAAGCCGTCCCTGCTATCTCACTGATGGGTAATGTCTATATCCCTGGTG
Source organism: uncultured Prevotella sp. (assembly GCA_905235835.1). Classification (GTDB taxonomy): domain Bacteria; phylum Bacteroidota; class Bacteroidia; order Bacteroidales; family Bacteroidaceae; genus Prevotella. Next base: position 5,088 of record CAJONQ010000076.1, on the reverse strand, counting down.
GTGAGAACTACATATTCCTGCCTGACCATTTCGGTGGTGAGCTTGACTTGCTCTTTGCCAATAATCTCACGTCTTGGTGTACCCTTAACTATATGGGAGGACTCTTCTGGGACGACACACCACGTCCGACCGTTGTCTGGGGAGCCTACTTTGACATCATGCTCTCTGAACGGCTTACGCTCTCTCTGGAGGAGAGTAATTACTATTATGGTGCTGATGAGGAAGAGCAAGTACAGCCATGGGCATGCGTGACGCTCTCTTATCAACTCAAGCCCCGTATAGAGTTAGGTCTCAGCACGGATATCAGTCTCAGGCATCGCAATCATTTCTTTGATGTCATGCTGGGTGTTGCGTGGCAGATAACGAAGAAATAAAAAAGTATAAATCAGTAAGATTATTTGGCTGTTTGCTTACAATTTGTTATCTTTGCAGCCAATATAATTTAGTTAAGCCCTCGTCAGTGTTTCGGGTAATCACTGAGCAGACTAACAAAACGACGGCTCTCGGGTTTAGGGCTGGCATGGTCGGCAAGGGATAAGTATAACATTTAAACAACATTTGCAATTATGGCAGAAATGAATTTTGGTGGCGTTATCGAGACTGTAGTCACCAGTAAAGAGTTCTCTTTGGAGAAAGCACGTGAGGTATTGAAGGATGAGGTTATCGCAGTCATCGGTTATGGTGTGCAGGGTCCTGGACAGGCTTGCAACCTGCGTGACAATGGTTTCAACGTGATCGTTGGACAGCGTCAGGGTAAGACCTACGACAAGGCTGTTGCTGACGGATGGGTTCCTGGTAAGACTTTGTTCTCTATCGAGGAGGCTGCCGAGAAGGGTACTATCCTCTGCATGCTGCTCTCTGATGCTGGTCAGATTCAGCAGTGGCCCGTCATCAAGAAATATCTGAAGCCCGGTAAGACATTGTACTATAGCCACGGCTTCGCTATCAACTGGAACGACCGTACGGGTGTTGTTCCTCCCGCTGACGTGGATGTCATCATGGTGGCTCCTAAGGGTTCTGGTACCTCTCTCCGCACGATGTTCTGCGAGGGTCGTGGTCTGAACTGCTCTTACGCTGTTTACCAGGATGCTACGGGTAAGGCTAAGGACAAGACTCTTGCCTTCGGTATCGGTATCGGTGCCGGTTATATGTTTGAGACAACCTTCCAGCGTGAGGCAACCTCTGACCTGACTGGTGAGCGTGGCTCACTGATGGGTGCTATCCAGGGCTTGCTGCTCGCACAGTATGAGGTGCTCCGTGAGAACGGTCACTCTCCCTCTGAGGCTTTCAACGAGACTGTTGAGGAGTTGACCCAGAGCCTTGGTCCGTTGTTTGGTGCTAAGGGTATGGACTGGATGTATGCTAACTGCTCTACCACCGCACAGCGTGGTGCCCTCGACTGGGCTCCCCGTTTCCACGACGCTATCAAGCCCGTGATGGAGTGGCTGTACTACTCAGTGAAGACTGGTAATGAGGCTCAGATCACCATCGACGCTAACTCTAAGCCCGACTATCGTGCCGGTCTGGAGAAGGAACTGGAGGCTATGCGCAACCAGGAGATGTGGCGTGCCGGTGAGACTGTCCGTAAGTTGCGTCCAGAGAATCAGGAAGACTAATCGACTGATAAATATTTGACAAAAGACCTCTCGGGTTTTACATGAAATCTGAGAGGTTATTTTTGTCGGTAATTGATTGCCCTTTAGTCGGTAACTGAGTCGAAGTCAGTCGGTAACTGAGTCGAAGTCAGTCGGTAACTGATTTCCCGTATCTTCGTACCACGAAATCAATGAAGTAAAATGTATAAGACTCGTAATCTTCCCAACACCCGTATCGATGTGGCTGATGCCTTGCGAGGTATCGCTGTGGCAGGAATCATACTGTATCACTCCGTGGAGCACTTTAATGTATTCACGCAGGATTCGATAATCCATACACTTCCTTGCGACCAGACGGTGGCAGATATTCTGGCTTGGCTGCTGTCGGGCAAAATGTACGGTATCTTCGCCATGCTCTTTGGCTTGAGTTTCTTCATCATGAACGACAACCAACAGCAGAAAGGCAAGAACTTCTCAGGTCGCTTTGCATGGCGTATGTGTTTGCTCTTCGTCTTCGGACTCATCAACGTGGCATTCTATGATGGCGACATCTTGATGCTCTATGCTTGTTATGGTCTGCTGCTCATCCCCATTAGTTACCTGTCGTCTAAGTGGGTGTGGTGCATCATCACCCTGCTTGCCATCCAACCGGTGGAACTGTTCTGTCTGATGACTGGTATCACCATCGATCACACCCGACTTTTCGAACTGTATGACTATACCTTCAAACTACATGAGCACGGTACTTTTTGGGAGAATGCAGTAAACAATCTATGCAACGGTTTCGAACTGAACTTCCGCTTCAATGTCTTCAGTGGACGACTGACACAGTTGCTCTGCCTCTTCATCCTCGGTATGCAGTTAGGACGGCAGCGATTGTTCTACAATGAGGGGTATCACCTAAAGATATGGCATTTCATCCTCTGTGCATCCTCTGTCATCGTCATTGCTCTTAGTCTTGTGGATTTCGGCAATCTGTCGATATGGCTCACTCCTATCAATCATCTCCTGATCCTGCTGATGATTGTTTCGGCTGTGGTCTCTGCATGGTATGCCTTTGAGGGGGTACGCCATGTGTTCCACTACCTCTGCGTCTTTGGGCGTATGAGCCTAACGAACTATCTGTTACAGTCCATCATTGGTACGTTCATCTTCTACGGCTATGGTCTCGGCTGTTACTATAAGGTGGGTGTCACCTATTCGGTCATGATTGGACTGGCGATGGTGATCGCCCAGTATCTCTTCTGTCGTTTGTGGTTTAAGAATCATCAGCGTGGTCCTTTGGAGGGAGTATGGCGAAAACTGACTTGGATAAACTTCGCTCATGAAAGCCTTCCTTCGTCTTAGTCCCAACCACCCCAGTCTTTTGCATCCTCCAATCCTGGAATGCGCAAAAAACATACACGTTTTTCGACCACATTCCTTGAAATATAGGGGATGATAGTATGAATTTACAGTCGGCTCTTCTCGGCGTTGCCAGCACCGGTGCCCTTGTACTTCGAGCGGGTGGCGTTGAAGTTGTAGGTGAGGGAGAGGCCGATGTTTCGGGTGAAGACGTAGGCATCCTTGTCCATCGTGGTGACGGGATAGTAGCCCGTCCAGCGCTCGCGGAGCGTACGGAAGATGTCGTTGGCAGTGAGGGCGGCGGTCAGCGAGCCGCCGAGGAAGGTCTTTTGTATGCGGGCGTTGACGTTGAACTCGTGGGCAAAATAATTGAAGCCCCAGTTGTGGCTGGTGGAATAGTGCAGGTAGAGCATCGCCTTTGCGGTCTTGCCGATGGCGAACCAGTGGCGGAAATCAACCTCGAACTGGGGCTTGTCGAGTTTCGTGTCGAGGCCGTAGGCCCGCGTGTCGAAGTTCTGCTGCCAGTAACTGAGGGTCAGCGTGGGGGTGTAGCATCCGAACTTGGGCGAGGCGGTCAGCGAGGCGTTGTAACTCTCAAACTTATCGAAGTTACGATTGCCCCAGATGGTGATTTCCGTTCCCTCTTGGTACAGATCGCCAAAACTCAGTCGTATATCCTTACTGTGGGAATAGCCTGCCGTGAAACTGAGCCAGGAATAGGTTGCATTTAGGTCGAGGCCTTGCTTAATGGTGGGGCGTAACAAGGGATTGCCACCTTCATACTCATAGCGGTTGTCATACTGCACATTGGAGTTAAGTGCCTGATAGCTGGGACGGCTGATGCGCTTGTCATAACTCAGTTGAATGCCCCACTTGTTCCGCTGCCAACCGATGGTAAGATTGGGGAAAAGGTCGCGATAAGTGCGGCTTGGCTCCGATTGATATTCTCCGAAAGAATAGTATTTGGACGTGACGGTCTCGTAGCGCAATCCGCCGCCGATGGCCCATTCGCCCAACCGCATCTGATATTCAGCAAACCCTGCCACGTTGCTCTCTTTGATTTCGTCGTTCGACGGCGAAACGACCTGCTCCACATTGTGATATATGCCGCGGCTGTTGGAGCGGGTGGCCTCGGTGCCAGCACTCAGCTCACCCTTCCATACAGGATAGGTCAGCACCAGCTTCCCGGCCAGCATACGGTTTCGGTTCTCGTTGTGGGTGGTCACGGTGCGGTCGTCCAACTCCTGACTGTACTCATACGACGCTTGGTCGCGAGTAGTCTTTTTCCATATCCACGAGCCATTGAAGTCGATGCCGAGTTTCCCGACCTTGCCAACGTAATAAATGTTGGCCTCGTGCTGCGGTCGGTCGGCATTAGCCATTTCTATTAATTGGTCAACGATGCCCTCTAGCGAGTTGTTCCGACGGATGGTCTGCTGCGTCTGAGCTGTTCCACCCTCATAGAGTGAACCGCCCAGGCTATAGGTGAAGCCGATGGAATTGTCTACGTTGAAGTCGTAGCTGCCCCCCATCTTCCCATCCATCGTCGTGTACCAATAGCTGCTAGGGGCATATTGGACGATATTGACGTGGTTGCCGTTGGCGCGAGTTTCGGTGGTGATGGTGTTGTCTTCGGAGGTTCACCGCCATGTTGCCGAACACCTCCAGCCCGCCCTTGCGGTATTTCACCGTCACGTCGTCGTAGGTCGTCCACTTCTCGTTGTACCTCACCTGGCCGTATGCCTCCACGCTCAGACCGTCGTCTTGTCGCTTGATGGTCTTAATACGGATGACGGCATTGACCTCAGCATTGTATTTCGCACCGGGCGAGGTGATGATGTCCACACTCTTAATGTCCGTCGATTTGAGTTGCTTCAGTTCCTTCGCATCACGTACCTTCTTATTGTTGATATAAATCTCTGGCTCGCCTTTGGCAAAGACGGTGAACTTGCCGTCGCTGCCCTCCACACGAGGCAGCATCGAGAGCAGGTCGTCGGCAGTGCCAACGTCTTTCAGGATGGAGTTCTGTATCTCAACGGTCATACCGCCGGTGGTGGCTTTATACTGCGGAATCTCGCCCTTCACCACAACGTTCTTCAGCACGATGGCATCGCGACGGAGGCGGATATTACCCACTTCACCGACGGTG
>CAJONQ010000075.1 GCA_905235835.1 uncultured Prevotella sp. | reverse complement strand
TGGCTGGTCGTATTACACGATTGTATGGTTAAAAACAGACAGACATGTCTCAAATGACGGCAAAACTATACCATTGAAAAATTATCTGCGGATTTTAGGGTTAACATAAAATATACATTGTATCACTAAATAAAAATAATTACTATGAGGAAAATTCTATTAAGTTTTATCGCATTGGTAGGCGTATGCCTCCATGCAAGTGCACAAGGAATGACTGCTACATTGCAGAGTGGTGACAATCTTTCAGTTTTTTATGGGGTCGGTGCCTTTAAGAATGCTTATGCCGAGGCTAAAGACGGAGATCAAATTACTCTTTCAGCAGGTACTTTTGATGCTCCTGAAGAAAACATTACCAAATCTGTGAGAATAACGGGAATAGGTGCTTTTGAAGTGAGTGCAAATACAAGTTTCTCATCACTGACTGTTTCTGGTTCCGATATTCGCATTGAAGGCATAAAGTTCCAGTCTCGACTTTATGTTTCTGGATCTCGAAACCTCATCGTAAAACGCTGTTGGGTGACTAATCTTGATGCAAATTCCAATTTCCAAAGTGCACTTTTTATGGAAGACGTATTCAATAATGTGAATTGTCTAAAATATGCGTTAGGGTTTACGTTTGCAAATTGTACCATAGGATATTTTAAAGGTGACCAAAACCAAGAAGCCAATGTAGGTGCCGTCACAAACTGCGTATTATATTATACGGGAGTTCTCCCATGGGCAATTTATCGTAACAACATTCTTGGTGAAGAACATGGATTTGATATTGGTTCGTACACGATAACATGTGCTCCTCCAAGCGAGTTTTACTATAATTTTCTTGTGCCAAGGTCTGGCTTTGGAAGCATTGAGTTAGATTTTAAAGAAGGTTGTGTCAACATAGGTAATGGGAGGTTGTCTGATAGTGAAGTGTTTAATGATGAAGAGAATTATCCTGCAAATCCCAAGAATGTGCCAAATGGTGATGACGGAACGCCTGTCGGTCCTTATGGCGGAACGGGCTTCTCTCAGTATCCTGCTATCCCTCGCATTATCAGCAAAGACATTGATGGCAAGACCAATGACGAGGGAAAGATTAATGTTAAGATAGAAGTAAAGGCAGAGAACTAAAATCAGAATAGTGATGAAAAGGTGGATTTTATTATTATTCTCCAGTGGACTGCTTTTGACTGCACAAGCAGATGACCGTCAGTTAAGCCGTTTCCAATATTGGTTTGATGATAACCAGTCGGAAATGACGGAAACGAGTATAAGCGGGACAAAGCAGACTGTCAATCAGTCGGTTGATGCGAGTCAGTTGAGGGAAGGTATTCATATACTTCATTTTCGCATTGGAGATGACCAAGGTCTGTGGAGTCCCTTGCAGCAGTGGGTTTTCTTTGTAAAACCGCTGCGTAATAAGGGCGCAAAAGCGATAAACACAGTAGAATATTGGCTTGACACGAATGCAGCGGAGCGTAAGTCAGTAGTTGTCAATGATAATCTCTGGCAACAGACGATAGATGTGTCAGACCTGTCAGAGGGCATGCACACCCTCAATTATCGCTTTGGTGACAACTATGGAGATTACGGAGCCTTGCAGCAGGCAGTCTTTATGAAACTCCAGCAGAAAGCGACACAAATAAAGAAACTACGTTATTGGTGGAGTAATCGCACAGACTTGATAGAGGAGGTGGATGCCGGTCAGCCATCGTTCATCTACGAAAGTCTTCTTGCGGTTCCAAATTATGCCCGCCAAGACCCGATAACAGATCAGGGTGTTGCTCGACTGAATTGTATTGCGATTGATGACCAAGGACGTCAGTCCGCTCCTTTCTATCAGGATGTCATCTATGCTACAGGTCCCACATTATTTGCTGACAGGTATAGTCAGACCGTAGGATCGAACGTAACGCTCTCATGGACATACACTGATGCTAATGGCATCAAGGACTATATTGTGTATTATTCGAAAGATAAAGGTCCATACGTCATGTACATCCCCTCAACAACTGCAAATACAGTGGAGTTCAAAGGGACAAAAGGTGTCTATCGTTTCTTGGTAGTTGCCCGCAACAATGCAGGGCAGCGTACCAATATGGATGAAGAATGGACCGTTGTCGTAACATTTGAATGATTCAAAAATTGAATTAACATGAATAAGAAAAGAACACTTTTCCTCATATTAGCAATACTGGGATGCTTACATGCAAAGGCGGACTATGTAACATTGAAGGTTGGTCAAGCATATAGTTGTACTATTAGTCCATTTCTTACGTTAGGTAGTACTGTGAGTAGTGTGTCTTGGAGTTGTAGCGGTAGTTGTGTTACCCACACTGGTGGCGGTGGCTCCAGTTATTGGTACGCAGTGAGAGCTGTAAGTGAAGGGGCTGCAACAGTAACTTGCAGATATACAATTAAAAACACAAGATATAACACCAGTTCCAGTTATACTGATTCATGGACTATTAGAGTAGAATCTAATAAACCCCAATCGGTAACGATATATCCTAGTAGTATTGAGGTAGATGAAGGGAAGTCTGTGAATGTGTCTGCAGACATATCACCATACGATGCAGAGTATAGTTATCTGGATTGGGCTTCCACCAACTCAGGCATCGCTTCTGTAAATGGTTATGGAGAATCTGCTACAGTAACAGGTATTTCAGCGGGAGAAACAACCATATCTGCTACAACAGATAATGGCAAAAAAGGAACGTGTAGTGTCAAAGTGTGGGGAACATCACCCACATCCGTCTCTGTATCTGGTGAGTCGGGTGTGTATATTGGATACACAACACAGATGACGGCAGATTTTACGCCCTCTACTCATCATTCTGCGATTACATGGTCGTCTGACAAGACTTCTGTGGCAACGGTTGATCAAGAAGGAGTGGTGACAGGAGTCAGTGCGGGAACCGCTGTTATCAAGGCAACAACCGCTAACGGAAAGTCGGCAACAAAGACGATAACAGTGACGGAGCCTCCATTTACGCTGGAAGGCATTTCGCCTAATAATAATGCTACAGATGTTACCGTATTCCAGCAACCTTCGGCTACCTATTCCCTTGCACTCTATTCCGGGGCACAGGCATCAGAGATAAAACTCTATGCGGGGTCTGCTTCCGATAAGGTGGAGGGTAATGTTAATATCTCTGGTAAGACGGTGACATTTGTTCCAACGAGGTCTTTGAAACCTTTTACTAAATATACCCTCCTGATTCCAGCCAATGCGTTGAAGAACCAATGGGGGACTGGTTATGATAAGGACGTTAGTTTCTCGTTCACAACAGGTAATGTATCCCCCATGACTTTGACGGCTTCAATGGCAGCAGGCTATGTGGAAGAGGGCGACTTATTGGAATTGAAGGCCAGTGAGAATGATGCTAAGATTTACTATACGCTTGACGGCCAAGAACCAACAGAGCAGAGTACTCTTTATACTTCTCCTATTGTTATTGACAAAGAGAAGAAGGTGTGGGCAAAGGCTGTTAAGGACGGTTATGCGACTCCAGAGTTTAAGGGCACGTACAAAATAAGCCATGTTCACGTGATTGAGAAGTACCCGTTTGAGGAACATTTGTATAAATACAAAGACGTTAATCCTTACATATTATATGAGGTGAATGTAACAGAAGGACCGAAGTTCAACAGTTTGTCCGTTGTAAAGGATGGTAAAACGGCTGTGAAAGGTCAGTTTATTGTACACAGAAAACGGCTGGTCTTTGTTCCTGCCAAAGAACTGGAAATGGGTCATTCTTATACGGTAATTGTTCCAGAAGGTGCTGTACAAGCCAGTGATGGAGAGCCTAACAAGGCCATTCAATGGCGTTTCACCTCTGGAGACTATATCCGCAGTATTTCTGCAGGCTATCAACAAGCCACTGCTGTACATACGGACAATACTTTGCTATATTGGGGACAGAAAATTACTGCCCATAATGGCGGAGATAATACCAACGCTACCACATGGTCTAAACCGCAACTGATAGCTAGTGATGTCAGCGTAGCCAGTTGTGGTTATACACATAACTTGTTTGCGATGACAAGCGGCCAGGTTTGGGGATGGGGATTGCAATTCTGTGGAGAAGTAGGAAACGGCTCTTACTCTTTAGTAGTTGATCCTGTTCAAATCTCTGATGTTGAGGGATTGCAAATTTCAGCAGGTTCGCAAACTTCGGCAATTCTGAAGAATGGAGTATTGTGGATGGCTGGACGTAATGACTTTGGACAGGTTGGAAACATCTCATCCATGGCTTACTCAAAATTCCAAAGCTTTACGACCCTGTCGAATGTGAAGCAGGTAGCACCTGGATGGCAGACAACTTTTGTCTTGCAAGATAATGGTACACTCTATGGCTGGGGATATAATGGCAATGGATTGATTGGCGAAGACGTTAAGAAAGACTATTTTACTCCCAAGCAAATTATGACAGGTGTCGATACTTGTGCCGTTTCTAAATGGGACAATGCCAATGTTGCCGTTGTTAAGAAAGATGGCTCATTATGGACATGGGGACTGAATGTGGCAGGTCAGATAGGTGACGGTACTGATCAGCAGACTATGGCACCAGTCCAAGTGATGGATAATATCTCTGCTGTAGCTATAGGAAACCGCTTTATGGCTGCCATAGATACAGATGGCTCATTATGGACATGGGGTGATAACAGTTATGGTCAATTAGGTGATGGTTCTACTACAAATGCCGCACAACCTCATAAGATAATGGAAGAGGTGGAAAGTGTTGAGCTTGGTCCGAATTACGCAGTTGCCTTGAAAGTAGACGGTAGTGTTTGGACATGGGGAGCCAATGATTTGTCCCAGTTAGGAGATGGCACAAAAACAGCATATCGAGCAACTCCCCAGCAAGTCATTGCTGGAAGGGAGCGTGATGCACCACAAGGAGTACAAATATCCGACGCGGCTCTTGATATGTGTATTGGTGACGTTTGTGTAATCTGTGCTAAACCAGTACCATTAAAAGCTGACTATCATGAGTGGAAATGGAGCACTTCAGATACGTCAGTCGCTACCGTAGATAGTCGTGGTATTGTGACAGCTATATCTAAAGGCACAGCGGATATTATTCTTACTTCTGACAATGGGAAGACGGCTAAATGCACTATCACCGTTGGCGACATTGTTGAAGGAATTCATCAAGAGAGCATCATACCAGAAGAAACCTTTGATGTCTATGATTTACAAGGTCACAAGATACGCTCGAATGTCAATACTACAGATGGTCTTCCAAAAGGTATATATATCATTGGTAAGAAGAAGGTCATTGTGAAGTGATTTTTCAGCCCCCGCAGTGCTTATCGCCCTGTGGGGGCTTTTTACTCAGCAAATTGCTTAGTCTCGATGAAGCTCTTGCATAGACCGCTTTGCCGAACTACTTGCCGAAGATATTGGAATGGAGACTGTAAAATTCTTGGGGGTAAGGTTAAATTAATCTTTCTTTTTCAAGCCAAAGTTGGAAGAAATGATCGTAAATAAAGTATTCGCCATCCTCTTGAGTGATAAAGTCCTTTTCTAACAGTCCTTTTACTGCTGACACCACACTGCTAGTTGAAGGTAAACGGTATTTGTGCACAAACTTATCGCCAGAAATGTTCTTGGCACGACGCTCCGCAGCAATAGCCAACAAGACATTGCGTTGTTTTTCTGGCGGAATTAGAGGTAATCATACTGAGAGCTGGCGCAGGAGGAATATTGAAAGCAAACAATACCTAAAAGTAACGTGAGTTCGACGAATTCAGAAGAGTGCTAATTGGTTGTCAATTTGCCTTTCACATGCTATGCATGGTTTCTTTGGGAAGAAGCAATATGCAGCCAGTGCTCCCAACAGATTAACCATAAAGTTATCGAACGACCTGTGTCGCGAGTGCTCTACCTGAGCGATATTCTTGAGTTCGTCATTAATGGTCTCTATAATGGCTCTCTTCCAATGGCTCTCTTCCTTGTCAATAGTCTGTCCGACATGGTCATCAGAGCACCTTTCTCGTTGCAGATGAGGTGCAGTTTGAATCCGAAGAACCATCCCATTGAGCACTTGCCTCTCAGGGCGATACCCTTGAAAGTCTTATGAATATGAATACGCTGATTCTTGCATACCCTAAGTGGCGTGCTGTCCACGAAACTGATACCAGTACATTTGCCAAGCAACACCTTTTTAATGAACAAGGCAAGAGGAATGGCCACATCTTTCTCCAGTTAGCAAATAATCACATTTTAACGTTATTATCCACACTTTCCTGTATCCTTCTCTCCAGAAACTATCTGAAGAAATCGTCAGGGAAGTCAACAGGTTCTATGTTCTGCGGAGGTGCTTCATTATTAAATAAATCGTCATCGTTTGTTTCTTGCGATGGCTCCTCCTCTTCCTCCGGCTCCTCGATAATCGTGTCCGGCTGTGTCAGCAGTTGCTGTTGCGGGAGGGGGACGGGTGCCAGTTCCTCTTGGTAGAAGATGTCGTAGTCGTCATAACTGAATACGGTACCCAATAATGGCAGGTTCTGATCACTGATGATGATACGTCGGCAACCAGCCAGTCGCTCACCCATCTGTAAGTTGGCGAAGAGCTGGTGCGCATATTGCAGTGCCTCGTCATAACTGCGGAAGCCGCTGACCATCATACGGCTGATAGGACCATCCGTATCGATATTGATGTCGAAGTTACGAACCAGGTAACTCGTGAAGTTGTATTTCGCAATATCATACAACAGCTGGTTCTGGTTGACACTGTCTGGTGAGTAGGCGAGGATGAAGGTATAACGAGTATCCAGCTGAGTGCTGAGGGTGTCAATAGCAGCCGAGTCGTTAGGATGCTCCAAGTTCTGCCGTTGTCTCCAGATATCATCAGCCGTCATGCGACTACCTTGCAGGCGACGACCTTGTTGTACACCTTTTACTATTTGTCCTGCCATCTCGCTGACCTCACTCTCAGGATACTGCTCCACCACCTGTCGCATCCGTTCCACGCAGATGTCAGGTCGGTTGTTGTTCAACTGACTCAGACCCTCGATAAACAGGAATTTCGCACGATTCTGTCCATTGGGGAAACGCTCAGCGGATAGTCGCACGTTAGTCTCCACCTCTTTATATCGTTCCTCGCGGAAAGCCAGATAGGTAGCCGCATAGAGCGAGTCTTCGATATGTTGTCCGAAACGCTGGTTCTCCGCATAGTAGGGGTCAGACAGCAGAATGGTCCACTGGCTCTCCGCATGGTCCTCCTTCATCCTTGCCAACGCCATTTCCGCCTCATCCCATCGCTCCTGTCGTGCATAGATGAGATAGAGATGATACCAAGCCTCGTCATTATGCTCATACTGCGGATACTGGGTGACGAGTCGGTAGAGCATGCGGTAGCTCAGTGTCAGATTATCCAGCTTGTCTTTGAGGATGATACCAGCATGTAACAGCGACTCCATGATGATGGCGTCGCTGGCTTGTTTCTGTTCCTCCGTAAAAGGAATCTGAGCAAGGTAATACTCACGAGTATGTGGGTCACTATTCTCTGTGGCGACACTGTCAGACTGTGCTACAGAGGTGGTGTCTGCGTTTTCTGGATTCTCCAGAAGGTCTGGGTCCTCTTGGTCGTCTTGATTCTCCAGACTGGAGACAACGGTGAGGTTAGAGCGTTGCCAGTTGTCCGCATTAGGACGTTTTCCCCATTGCTGCTCGAATCGTTGTTTTCCTTGACTGACGACCTGTGGGTTATAGAAATACCAGATGTTGCTCTGTTGGTTTGTGGGAGTCGTGGGACGATTGGTCTGCTGTGTCTGACTTTGTGTCATATTACTACCCCCGTTCTGCTGCAACTGCTGTTCTGCCTCTGCTTCCTGTTGTCTCCGTTTCTCCTCTTTCTCCTTTCTGATTAACTCCTGGATGACCCGGTCGATGGCTTTGTTACGCTCTTCCTCTGGCATGTTCGCCAATACCTGAAGAGAGTCCTGCAGATGGATAGCGTCTGTATAAGGCACCAGTTCGTCGAGCACCTTCGAGCGTTGAGCCAGTTCCTTATAGCCAGGACGGTCTTGGTCGAGCAGTCCGATAGCCTCCCCATAGCAACGTCGGGCGTCACTATATTTCTCTTGTTGCCAATAGAGGTTACCTAATTGCCAGAGCAGCACACCTTTCTCCGTTCCTCCTCGTGTCGCCTTCTCATTACCTTTCTCGTAGGCGGCGATGGCATTGAGGGTGTCACGTTGTGCCAAGTACACATTACCCATAGCGTAATATACTTGGTCGAGGTAGTCCTTGTTATTGTCAGAGGCGGCCATGCGACGTAATTTCTTGATAGTTTTTTTGGTATCTGTCGCCGCCATCACCTCACTCTGTGCGATACGGGCATTGAACTCCAGCTCGTAAGGAGGATTCAGACGGATGACATGCTTATAGGCGTCGTAGGCTTGTTGGCGATGTCCTTGAAGGGTCTCTATCTGTCCCATCAGGAACCACATACGGGCTCGTTGCTTCTTTCTGCGTTCGTGACGGATAGCCTTGCGGAGATAAGTCACTGCCTCCTGCCAATGCTCACTTCGGATATGATAGTCGGCAAGGGTATAGTCCCAGTCTGCTGCCGCACGATGGGGGATGGAGTCACGTCGTTGTTTCGTGATCAGGTCTTCTGCCTCATACAACCAGTTCATCTCCGCATAGCATTTCGCCTGCCAAGCTCTGGCACGGGCAAGGATAACAGGTTGTGTCTGATACAGACGAGCCATATATCCGAAGGTGGCGGCAGCCTCCTCGAACTCTCCTTTCTGGAACTGTGACTTACCAAGCAACAGCCATGCCCGCCACAGGAAAGGGTTATACTCCCTGCGGGTCAGCCATTCGATGTCCTTTTGTGTCTTACGTCTCGTCTTTTTCCAAACGGGTCGTGACTTGATGCTATGTCTGCGAATGGCTTTCTCTGATTTCTCAATGGCACGGTCGAACTGACCTTTTCCAATATCCTTGCTGTTCTTGTTGGCAACCATGTATAATGGGATCAGCTGGGTATGGTCATCATGATTACCATTCTCTTTCTCCAGATTCCCCTCGATGAAAGCCTGCGAGCCGTTGAAATAGGTGTTATAGCGGGCGTTGAAGGAATGCCACCAGCGAGTGCTTGCCGTATTCTTCTTCGTCGAGCAGCCTGTAAGAAGTAAGATAGACGATGTAATAATTAAAATAGTACCTGTAAGAATAGGATGATCGTGACACCTCTCTTCCTTCTTCCTTTTTCCTTCTTCTTTCAGATCGGCGAGCTTGCATTCTGTCCTGCTGCTGCAAGAGGAGCAGTTTCCTTCATCTTGCACGATAGGCTCGTCATCGCCACCCCTCGAGAGAAGAGCGGCAAGGATGCCGAGGGCAATCAATGATCCGATGACTATCAATGCAAAGCTCACGATGATGATTACGTATTGAGTATATCGAACTGAGCGTCCTTCAAGTCATCCCAGTAATGAGGATATGATTTCGTCACCACCTGTGGGTTGTTGATGCGTAACTGGTCGATGCGGCAGGCGGCAGGGGCAAAGGCGAGTGCCATTCGGTGGTCCTCATAGGTGTCGATACCACTCTCCAGATCTGGCTCACAACGCTCTCCGTCCCATATCAGCTCACTATCGTTCGCGTCTTTGATGACATACCCTAGTTTGCGCATCTCCCTCTTGAGGGCCTCTATGCGGTCAGTCTCCTTGATCTTGAGGGTAGAGAGCCCTCGGAAGTGGAAGGGGACATTCAGCAGTGCACAAGTGACTACGAAAGTCTGCGTCAGGTCTGGTGCGTTGACAAAGTCATACTCCAGTCGTGGCACGCAATGACTGGAATGCTGGATGGTAATCGTGGTGGGTACTCCTTGTTTCTTCGTCAGAAAGGTGGTCTTTACTCCTAATAGGCTGAAAATATAACGCAAGGAAGAGTCACCTTGCTTCGACCCGTCCATCAGTCCTTCCAGTTGCACCTTAGCCTCCGGGTCTTTCGAGAGAGCGATCATCTCATACCAATAAGAGGCTCCGCTCCAATCGTTCTCGATATAGTAAGGACGTTCCTTGTAGGGTTGCGGACGTACCTCGATGGTGTCGTGGTCACTCCATTCCGCATCAGCGCCGAACTCCCTCATAGTCCATAGTGTCAGGTCGATATAGGGTCGTGAGATGATGTCACCCGTCAGTCGCAAGGTCAGTCCGCTGTTGAGTGTAGGACCAATCATCAGCAAAGCGGAGATGTATTGTGAGCTGATGTTACCGGGTACCTCCAGTAATCCGCCTTCCAACTGCTTGCCACGAATGCGGAGTGGGGGAAATCCCTTCTCACCAACATACTCGATATCTGCACCCAGAAAGCGTAGCGCGTCCACCAAGATGCCGATGGGACGATGCTTCATGCGCTCTGTCCCTGTCAGCACATGCTCCTCACCTTCCTTGACGGCAAGATAAGCCGTCATGAAACGCATCGCAGTACCTGCTGCCTTGATATTGATCTCATAGGGATTGTCTTTTAATGCGGCAATAATCACTTCCGTATCATCACAGTTCGAAAGGTTTTCTGGAAGAATATGCCCCCCTGACAGCGCATGGATAATCAATGCTCTGTTAGAGATGCTTTTCGATGCAGGAAGTTTAGCAGTATGTTGGAGCCGGCTGGGTGCCGAAATCATATATTGTGTCATGCTTACGTACCTATTTTTATTATTAACGAGCCAAAGGTACAAAAAATTTCATGGAAGAGCGAATAAAAACCAAAGAATAAACAAAAAAGTCAGTTAAAAATTTGCAAATACAGAAATAAAGCCGTACCTTTGCACCCGCTTATCGGGATTTAGCGCAGTTGGTAGCGCACACGTCTGGGGGGCGCGAGGTCGCTGGTTCGAGTCCAGTAATCCCGACTAAGATAGGGGTTAACCGTCTGATTCTTCAGGCGGTTAACTTTTTCTTGTACGCTGATTTGCGAGGTCGTAATGGAGTATCGATGGGTTACTTTGCTCTACTCTATCTTGCCCGAATAAGCCAACTTCTGCAGCTGAAACCGGGACTCTTCATCTACAAGGGGCGTAAATACGTGAACCGCTGACGGCAATCGACAACAACTGATTGCTAAAAAGCGTTATAGAGCAAATAAACAACCTATTTGTAGTTTCCAACATGGCTGTTACGTGTCTTCATTTCCTTGGATAGTTCTATCAGTTGGCAGATTTCTGGTGAAAGAGGTGGAATACCATTTTCTTTAGCAAAAGATGATAGTTGCTCTGAGGTCATCGACTCGTGTCTGCTCGCTTTTATGGCTTTTCGGTCCTTCTTGTATTCCTCTTTTGTAAGGTATTCTGCTTCAAAAGGGAAAAACTCCGAGAATGACCATTGATCATAAACTTTTCCTAATGCTTTTAGCCAGCATCTCGTACTGTAATGGTATGACTGAAGACTGCTCTGCGTGACTTTTTTATAGGGAGACATTCTATAAACCAGACTAACCTTTGCTTCTTTCAGGATATACTTGAAAAGAAATACATGTCCTTCATGGATCGTGTCTGGAGCCATTTCATCATAGTCAAGGCGTATAGTGTGAGCTGTGGAGTCGACAATGAGTGTGCCCACCCTGTTGTTGTCCCTGTAGACCTCTGAATATCCCCCTATGTCTTCGGTATGGTAGCGTTTATTTCGTTTTATATACTCTATCAATGAAGTGTACCCTAATGAGATAGGAGCTCCTAAACCGACTGAAGATGACAATTCGAAGCAGATAGATGACCAAAGGTGCTTAGCTTTAGTTCCATCGTTGAACAGGTAGATGTGCATGATGCCATGCTGATATTCGTCGATGGGTGGTTTATGACCAGTAGTGTCGACATTCATTCTTAATTCACGATAGTAGCCAGTCAATTTCAGACAATGCGATTTGGGTTTGTTGACCACCACCTCACCCACAGGAATCACAATAGGTGTCATTGCTAATTCTGAAGGCTGTTGGTTTATTTCAGCTATAAGCGGCTCGTAGGCTATATGTCGAATGTGGATGGATGCAGACTTCCCTATGGATGGCAATGCTCCCGTTGTTGTAGTCATACCAAGGAAAGTCCCCTTCTGGTCGAACACAGAGGCGAATGATATAGGGTTACCACTAAATGCGTCTTTCACTATTGTCTGGGCGATAGACGGTATAATGCTGGACCAGATAAGAAGAATAACAATCTTCAATGCTTTTTTCATTATTCTAAAATATATTGTTGTAACCCTTAATTATGCCTGCAAAGATAGGGAGAAATACTAACTTTCTCCCTATCTTTAACAATATTTGTCAAACTTTCCTACTAAGTTTCTCATCATGTTCATTTAGTTTTTAAAATTATGTTTGAATTACAGTTGTGTTATTCCTTATACTCCAAGATGTCACCTGGCTGACAGCCAAGTTCTCGGCAGATTGCCTCAAGGGTAGTAAAGCGTACCGCCCTTGCCTTTCCTGTTTTCAGGATACTGAGATTAGCTTGTGTCAGTCCGACTCGCTCAGCAAGTTCACCTAGTGATATCTTTCGCTTAGCCATCTCCACGTCTAAATTGACAATAATCTGTCCCATAGCTTAGATCGTTAATTCCTGTTCTTTTTGCATGTCAATACCTCGTTGTATCATCCAGCCAGTCAACTCGAACGCTCCCCCTATTAAGAAGGAGAATGTCACCACGAAAATAGTCCAATAATGAGGGAGGTCAAATATCAGTGCACTAAGTGCGAAAGAGAACAAAGTCACGAGGTTGCCCAGCCGTGTGAGAAGCCGGGCATTTTCCTTTGTGAAGATTTTGCCCAGTTTGATGTTTTTACCAATCTTTACCCAGATATAGATAAAGCAGATAAGGTAGACTATAAAGAGGGCACAGACCCTTAAGTCTTTACTTTCGAAAGAAGGCACACAGTCCTGTATACCTAAGAAAAGCCAAAGGTCTAACAAAAGATACAAGATGACACTAATTATAATTCCCCAAGGGTGGTTGTAGGCTGTGGAGTTCTCAAGTGCCAGGAAATCTATATTCCACCAGTTCTTTATCCATTTTTTCATAACAAAATTATATAGTAAGTTCTAATTCTTCTTTTTGCTTTAACCCTATTGCAAAAACCTCTGCTACTATCAAGGTAATAATACCCAGAATGAAATCTTTGACCTGTAGCATTTCACTATAATTAACGAAATAACCAGATGCTTCAAATACATTAGAAACTTCACCTACCATAATACATTTTGATATGAAATTTAAAAATGCAGGTATAAGTATACATAAGGCAAGCCAACGGAGAGTCTTTACGTTATCCCACTTGAAAATACATCCATTGTTGACACGTTTGACAAGAATCACAAACAGTGCAAGTGCCACGATACATAATATACCGTTTAAATTGCTTGCACAAAGATTAAAGAAGTCCCAATTGTTTTCATCGGTTTTGACAATTATTTGTGTTGGCAACACTTCTTCCATCTTCTTTGTCTTGTCATTTTTCATTAATGCAGGTTCGCCATATAAAGGTATGTATGTAATACTACAGGCATGATTAAAATCATTCCAAATGGCGAATTGTTCTTCCATATACTTGTCTATGTCTTTTTCGTCCAGAGACTTTATCTTTTCAAAATCTTTTGTGTATGTGTTAATGCTATCACATACGGTCTTATAGATAGACATACCGAATGGCACAAGGCTTGATGCCAGCAGAACGAATACTGCTATGCATAGGAAATTCATTCTCTTTTTCATACTCTTTAATTTGTAATTTATTGTTTATTTTGAAGAATTTATCGTTTAACGATATGCAAAGGTATGTATTATTTTGCAAACTACCAAAAGAATTCAATAAAAAAATATCGATAAACGATAAATTTAACATTTCCATCCTGTAGCGCATGACGATGAAAGGTCGCTGGTTCGAGTCCAGTAATCCCGACTAAGACCAACAAGGCACTGGCGAGCCAGTAACTTGTTTATTAATGAAGAATCAACAATAAAAGTCTATTCTCTGAATTTATATACAATCAGGCTATGCGATGAACTCTAAATCATCCATTTGATGGCATCTTCAATATTAGTAAAGCCTTTGATATATTTGCCTTTGTTGAAAACAAGATAGATACCATCTGTGATACTCCATTTTGCTGGAGCAGTAAGACTGGTGTAGAAGAGTTGTATGTATTCTAAACGACCTTCTACATCCTTGTTGTCTATGACAAATACTGGCCTGTTATAGTCTCTGGTATTCTCGAAGATCTGTTGGTAATTGTTGGCAATCAGTAGTAGTTCTATACCATTCTCTTCACATTTCTTCTCTGCATCAGAAGGCTTCTGGCACGCTTTGCCATTACAATATGGAGTATATGAGTATACAAGTACTTTTCCTTTTCCCTGCAAATAGCTTTTTACCTGCTGGGGAGTTACCCGATATACGTTTCCGTCAGCTTTCAGACTGTCTAAGGTGACAGCTTGATGCACTCGTTCCTGTTGTTTCTTATCCAATTTCTCATAGTCGGAACTCATACCACCTACAGAAACTTCTAGGTCACTAGTCACCAGCAGATAGCCTATAGCAAGTATCAACAAAGCCAAAACGACTCCCATGGTTGCTAATAAAATCTTCAATGCTTTTTTCATTGTTCTAAATTTTGTTGAGTTAAACATCATATTATTTGTTTGGATTTGATTCCCGAATGCAAAATTAGGAGTAGAACAACTTAATTCCAAGTTTTTAGCGTTGCGTTTGTATCGCAATGTTGCAAAGAGAACGGAGGTTAAATCTGTTGATAGACAGCGTGTTGCGTTAAATGCAACGCTTTCGCAACATCACTTTTTGCAACGTTTGCAACGCAAAAAACTGCATAAATGTTTTCCTTTTGCGGATTTTATTGTATTTTTGCAGTGACTAAAAACAAAAACAATGAAGAGAATCCTTTTTATCTTTCTAGTCTTATGTATACTTCTAGGCTGCCATGAAGGTAGTTTGAAACAGCATTTAGTTGAAATTGATAGTATTGCATACAAGGAAGGAGATTTGAAAGCACATGAGTTATTGAACGATATTGAGCCAGAAATGTTAATGAGTAATGAAGAGGATTTGGCTTACTTTTGGTTATTGAAAATACGAACAGAAATCAGACTCCAGAAAGAAATAAAGACAGTTGAACCTTTGGAAATCCCTATTTCATATTACAAGAAACATGGTGATATAAGTAAATTGGCTAGAGCATATTATTATAAGGGATATATTCTCAATCAGAAAAACGAATTGCCAGAGGCAATCGTGTGTCTAAAGGTAGCCGAGGCTCTTGTTAAGGATAATCCCTCAGAAATTGTACTAGCTGAATATGTGTATTCAACATTGTCTCACGTAAATTATGAAGGAAAAGAGAAAAGACTAGCTATAGAATATGGCAAAAAGGCATTAAAGACTGCATATAAAATTAATCAAAGTTACAACATTGTAAATGTTTTGATGATGTTGTATGTAGTCTATAATGACGGAGTACATCAAGATTCTGCTCAATATTATTTAGACAAATGTATTCCATTAGTTGATAGTCTTCCAGAGAATGAGCGTTATACTTTCTATGCCAATATAGGGAATGCATTTGTTGATTCAAACGTAGAGAATGCAGAGGATTACCTGAATAGGTCAGTTGCGTTAACACCGAACGTTATTGCCTATAAGGGCCTTGCCGGTATTTACTACAAGCGTGGTGAGAAGGCAAAGGCAGTTGAGATGTGGCACAAGGCATTGCAGACGGATAACCTTTACCTAAAGGCAGAGATATACCAGGCTCTATATGACAGTCAGCAGTCCGCGGGTGACTACGTGTCTGCAAGTGAGACGGCAATGCGTATAGCCGGTATCCGTGACAGCATAGCCCAGAAGGAGAAATCGGATAACATCCGCGGGTTGCAGGAGCAGTTTGAGGAGAGCCTTTCGCAGTCAGCAGCCCGTCACCGCCTTTATACGACGCTGGTGGTAGTCGGCATGTTGCTGATGCTCTCCATGTTTGCCGCCAGCTATCTGTTTTATCGTAATACCAAGGGACGCAAGGAGCTCCGCAGGACACAGGTCCACCTGGAGCAGTATCGTAATGAGCTGAAGGTACTGGAGCAGGAGGGAAAGAGCGACTCGAAAGAGGTTGAACGTCTGACGCAGAAGATTAGTGATCTTCAGGTGCGTCAGGGTGCTTTGTTGCAGAACGGTCGTGAGCGTTACGAAGAGGTGATGTCAGGCGGTACGACAATTCGCTGGAAGCGTAGTGACTTCGCTGACTGCATTGAGTACTACCGTACCATCGACTCAACTTTCATTACCCACATGGAGACCTCCTACCGCCATCTGTCGTCGAAGTATATGTTCTTCGCATTGATGGAGCATCTTGGTAAGACGGACGAGGAACTACAGCGTGTGATGGCAATCGGACAGAACACCGTTCGTTCCATCCGTTCACGCATCGGCAGTTCGAAGATAGAATAAGTCATATGTTGAGTTCAACATGATGTTATTTATTGGATTTCTTACTATGGCTCCTTAATAGCCCATTCCATTTTTGCTTGCTCATCCTCTTGAACCATCAGATAAAAGGTCCAGCCCAGATATCCAAAGATTAGTCAGTACTTTTTGCAACGCATGCAACGTAAAAAACAGTAAAAAAAGAAAGTCTTGTTGTCGTTAAGCGTAAAAAATAACAAATATATTTGGTTTTTCACCCAATTTGCGTTACCTTTGCAGTCCAATTGGGAATATAGCTATATTAATAAGGTATAAAGAGAAAGAATGGAATTAGATGTATTGACAGCCATCTCGCCTATAGATGGTCGTTACAGGAACAAGACAGAGCAGTTGGCAGGATATTTTTCGGAGTATGCGCTTAT
>CAJONQ010000074.1 GCA_905235835.1 uncultured Prevotella sp. | reverse complement strand
GATGCGCATATTGACACCATACGATCCGCCAGTGGCACCTAAAGTGAAATAAGTACCTTTGTTGCCTCCTACATTGATGGTATATCCCAAGCCATAGCCGCGATAGCCGACCCATAGTCCGACATACTGGGATGGTTTGGTTTTAAAATAGGGTTTAGCACTATAGTCGAGCCCGTCGATGTTACCTTCCGTATTCATACTTACCGAGCTCTGGTTCATATTTCCCCTTACGATAATCTGCCAGGGTCTCTTTGGAGCTTCAATATAATTGCGGTCGAGCCCCCTGACTGACATGGAGTCAATCAGGGTGCCCACCTTTTTTACTAAACCCAGTACCGCTTTTTGTGCCGAGACATTTCCGCAGACAAGCAGTAGGGTATATATGATCAGAATCTTCTTCACCATTATTTCACGCTAAGTACCACAAGACTTTTGGCTGGGATCTTGACTGTCAGGACGTTCTTCTTCAACTTCGCATCCTTGAAGTCAGTGGGAGTGACTTTGTTAGGAGAGTTAAAGTCATTGTAGTCATCCACCTTCTTGGAAGTCAGGATACGACCACTGACAGTCTTTGCTGTATATCCCTCTAATTGGAGTTCGATGGTCTTGTCTTGGTCAAGACTGACATTGGTGAGTGCAATGACCACACTGCCATCCTTTGTCTTGGCAGCAGAGGCAGAGAGGAGTGGGAGAGGACGATAACCAGCATCCTTTGCATTCTCTTTCTCCTTGAAGTATGCCTTGCTGACTTGAATGATCTCGCTATTGAGATCGACAGGCAGGAAGGTCGCCTCCTGGAAGGGGGTGTACATCTCAAAGACATGATAGGTCGGGGTGAGTACCATGTGACCTGTTCCCTCTTGATCAGTAAGAATCATCGACTGGAGCACATTAACCACCTGTGCGATATTCGCCATCTTCACACGGTCAGTATGACGATGGAACACATTGAGTGATAAGGCAGCGACAAAGGCGTCACGAAGCGCATTCTGCTGGTAGAGGTGACCAGGAATAGTACCAGGCTCCTCGTCCCACCAAGTACCCCATTCGTCAACAAGTAATCCGACTTGATGCTTCGGGTCTTTCTCGTCCATAATCGCCTTATGCTTCTTGATGACATCCTCTATCTCCAAGCACTTACCTAATGCCCAGTAATACTGGTCGTTGTTGAAGTTGATGGCAGAACCTTTCGAGCCGTCCCAACCAGAACAGGTATAGTAGTGCAGACTGATGCCCTGCATACGGTTGCCGATCTTATCCATCAGCACACTGGTCCAGTTGTAGTCGTAGTCTGAGGCACCACTGGCAATACGATAGAGTTTATTGGCACCCTGGTCACGCAAGTAAGTGTTGAATTTACGATACTCGTCGGAATAGTACTCAGGTGTCATGTTACCACCACAGCCCCATGCCTCGTTGCCAATACCGAAATACTTTACGTGCCAAGCCTTGTCACGACCGTTCTGTCGACGCAGACGAGCCATTGGTGTATCTCCGTCACTGGTCATATACTCCACCCATTGTGCCATCTCCTTGACCGTACCGCTACCTACATTACCACTGATATATGGTTCGCAGTTGAGCATCTCACAGAGATTCAGGAACTCATGGGTACCAAAGGAATTATCCTCGATAGTACCGCCCCAGTTGTTGTTACGCAGAGAAGGACGTTGGCTCTGAGGACCGATACCGTCCATCCAGTGGTAATCGTCGGCAAAGCAACCGCCAGGCCAACGTAGTACGGGTATCTGTAGTTTCTTCAAGGCATCGAAGACATCCTTACGATAACCGTTGATATTGGGAATAGGGGAGTTGGCACCTACCCAGAGCCCACCATAGATGCAAGAGCCTAAGTGCTCAGAAAACTGTCCGTAAATCTCACGATTGATCTTCGCTCCAGGTTTGTCGGCATGCAGTGTCGCCTTCATCATGTCAGCGGCTGATGCCGACAGGAACATCGCACTGACAAGGGCAAAGGTTGATAGTCTTCTCTTCATAAATAACACGCTATACATTACTTATTATCCACAGCGCTCTGCTCTATGGGGAGACAACGTTTGTAGTTCTCAGTGTATTTCTCGAAACCAACAACGTCCTCAGCAATAGGATCCATAGACGTTCCCTTGTTGCCGGCAAAGACTACCTGCTCCAGATAATCCTCCAAATTGAGTTTCTGCGGGTTTCTTACTTGGAATGCAGCTAACAGGGCTATACCCCATGCGCCACCCTCACCAGCAGTCTCCATCACAGAGATTGGCGTGTTCAAAGCGGCTGCAAGGAAACGCTGTCCTACACCTTTCGTCTTGAAGAGTCCACCATGTCCAGTGATGCGGTCAACCTTGATCTTCTCCTCTTTTAATAAGATGTCATTACCAATCTTCAATACGACAATAGAGGAATAAAGCTCTGCACGCATAAAGTTGGCAAGGGTGAAGTTATCATCAGGACTACGAACAATCATAGGACGACCCTCAGCAAGACCAGTAACTGGTTCACCAGAGACATAGTTATAAGTCACGAGTCCTCCACAATCGGGGTCACCCAGCAAAGCATGAGTATATAGTACACGATAGACCATGTGTTTCTCCTGTACCTTACCGATGAGTTGCTCATAGTCACAGAACATCTTAACCCATGTGTTTAGCTCACTGGTGCAGTTGTTACAGTGTACCATTGCTACCAGACTACCATCGGGAGTGGTCACCATGTCAATCATCTCATATGGTTTAGACAACGGCTTCTCCAATACAATCATAGAGAAAGAGGATGTTCCAGCAGAGACATTACCTGTACGTACCTTAACGGCATTTGTTGCCACCATGCCCGTACCGGCGTCACCCTCAGGAGGACATACCGGAATACCAGCTTTCAAATGTCCACTTACATCAATCTTCTTAGCACCCTCAGCAGTCAGGACACCAGCATCCTCTCCTGCACTTAATGACTTTGGCAGAATGTCGAGGAGTTTCCAAGAATAACCCTTTGGCGCTACTAAATTGTCGAACTTCTTGACCATCTCAGCATCGTAGCTCTTTGTTTGAGGATTGACAGGAATCATACCAGAAGCATCACCAACACCAAGAACGAACTGACCTGTCACCTGCCAGTGGATATAACCAGCAAGTGTTGTCAGATACTTAATGTCCTTCACATGCTCCTCATTATCGAGGATGCACTGATAGAGATGACTGATACTCCAACGTAAAGGAATGTTGTAGTTAAAGAGCTTGCTGAGCTCAGCAGCAGCCTTACCTGTATTGGTATTACGCCATGTCCGGAAAGGAACAAGAATCTGTTGTTGCTCGTTGAAAGCCATATAGCCATGCATCATTGCAGAGAAACCGATGCCAGCCAACTCCTCTATCTCACAACTATATTGATTCTGGACACTCTTGCGAAGGTCGGCATAACAGTCTTGCAGACCTTTCCAAATATCATCGATAGAATAGGTCCACAATCCGTCAACGAGCTGATTCTCCCACTCGTGGTCACCTTGTGCGATAGGTTTATGGTTCTCATCAATGAGGACAGCCTTGATACGGGTGGATCCGAACTCGATACCGAGGATTGCCTTACCAGCCTCAATCGTTTGTTTTGCTTTTTGAATATCCATAGTTTATTAACGAAGTGCTTTGTTTAACATGTAATAAATCTCACTATTGCGGAGTTCCTGCTTGAAGTTTGCCGTGGTAGTGTCCTTGTTGATCTTGACATACTCGATACCCAGCATCTCTGCGAAGTCCTCCCAATATTCTTCGGTGAGGTCGTAAGAGAAGGCACTGTGGTGTGTGCCACCAGCGAGAATCCAAGCACCAGCACCAATCTCGAATGTTGGTTGTGGTACCCATAGGGCAGAAGCAACAGGAAGGTTGGGCATGGGTTTAGGCTCAATACACTCTACCTCTTGAGAGATCAAACGGAAACGGTTGCCAAGATCAACAACGGTAGCCTTGATACCTCGACCAACCTTTGAGGTGAAGACGAGACGTGCGGTTTGCTGCTTACGAATACCGATACCAAGGAAGTGAACCTCCAGCTTTGGTTTGTCAACAGCGATAAGCGGGCAAACTTCCAACATATGACTTTGCAGGCAAGAGCTACGGTCACCGGCGAAGTTGAGGGTGTAGTCCTCCAAGAAAGAGCATCCTGTAGGCAGTCCTTGTGAGATGACCCATACGGTACGATAAAGACATGCGGTCTTCCAGTCACCTTCGGCACCAAAACCGATACCCTCTGCCATCAGGCGTTGTGAGGCAAGTCCTGGAATCTGGTCGAAGCCCACAAAGTTCGGATCGTTGATGTCTGCGTCACCAAGGTCATCGAAGTTGGTGGTGAAAGCTGTTGCGCCCTCGTCCTTCAAAACTCGACGAAGAGCAATCTCTGCCTTGGCGGCATTCTTCACCTTCTCCCAATATACCTGCTCTCCTGACTCGTCAATCTTAATGGTGTACTCCTTCTTGTACTCCTCTACCAAAGCATCTGCCTCGGCATCAGTTACTTTCTTGAAGTAGTCCATCAAAGAACTGACGGGGTAGTAGTCTACATGGTAGCCCAAGCGTTGCTCAAACTCTACACGGTCACCATCTGTTACGGCAACATTATTCATGTTCATACCGAACATTAGACAGCGTACATTCTTAGCATCAGCAACACCAGCTGCAACACGTGCCCAAACAGCGATCTTCTTCTGTGCTTCCTCGTTCTTCCAGTAGCCACAAACAACCTTGCGGGGAACACGCATACGGGTACAGATATGTCCAAACTCGATATCACCATGAGCACTCTGGTTGAGGTTCATGAAATCCATGTCCATCGTTTCCCAGGGAATCTCTGCATTATACTGAGTGTGGAAGTGGAGTAATGGCTTCTGCAAATCTTGCAGCCCCTTAATCCACATCTTGGCAGGAGAGAAGGTGTGCATCCATGTGATGACACCAATACACTTCTCGTCGTTGTTGGCAGCTTTCATCACAGCCTCTACTTCCTTAGAGCTGTTTGCCGTTCCTTTGTATACAACTTTCACCGGGATATTACCACTGTTGTTCAAACCATCCACCATCTCTTTAGAGTGACCATCGACAGATACTACAGCATCACCTCCGTAGAGCAACTGTGCGCCAGTCACCCACCATATTTCATAATTATCAAATGCGTTCATTGTTATAAGTTTTTATAGTTATTAGTTATGTTTATTTTTTCTTTTGTCCATAATAAGCATTAGGACCATGCTTACGACTGAAATGTTTTTCAATCAGCAGAGGATTCATCGTCGTATTGGGATTTACAGAGAAGGAAACGAAAGCCATCTTTGCCACCTGCTCCATCACAACGGCATTATAAACGGCATTGTCTGGATCTTTACCCCATGAGAAAGGACCATGGTTCTTTACCAATACACCAGGGGTATGTACGGGATTGATATTTCCTGCCTCGATGCGGTTGACAATAACAACACCAGTATTATACTCATACTCTGCCATCTGATCCTCTGTCATGTCATAGGTACATGGAATCTCATCATGGAAGTAGTCAGCATGAGTGGTACCAATGTTAGGGATGTCCTTGCCAGCTTGAGCCCAGGCGGTAGCGTATGTGGAGTGGGTGTGAACCACACCACCGATCTGTGGGAAAGCACGATATAATACAAGGTGAGTTGGTGTGTCTGATGAAGGATTCAAGTCTCCCTCAACAACTTTACCAGTCTGCAGGTCTACTACGACCATGTCAGATGCTTTCATGTGATCATAGTCTACACCTGATGGCTTGATAACTACTAAGCCTTTCTCCCGGTCAATACCAGAAACGTTACCCCAAGTGTATATCACGAGGTTGTGCTTCACCAAATCGAGATTGGCGCGAAATACTTTTTCTTTCAGTTCTTCTAACATAATATTATAATTTAAAGTTGGGATCTTCGTCATAGGCATGTCTGTTGAAACGATAGAGGAATGCCCCTCGTTTTGAACTAGATTTGTCTATTAGTTCTGTTTTCTCTATATAATCCATCTCCTTAATACGTTTTCGGAAATTACGCTTGTCAAGTTCCTCTCCGTTCACAGCCTCATATAGACGCTGAAGCTGAGTGAGCGTGAATAAAGAGGGGAGCAGACGGAATCCTACGGGTTCTGTCTTGATCTTCTCTTTCATCAACATTCGGGCTTTGTTGACCATTTCACGATGATCGGAATAGAGTGGGGGCATATCTTCTATATCCACCCATTCAACACCATGTTCTTGGCGAAGACCGTCATCATAGTCATTGACATTGATAAGTGCATAATAAGCAATAGAGATCACCCGCTCTCCTGGGTCACGGTCAACATTACCGAAAGCACCGACTTGACGCATATAGACATTTTGCATACCAGTCAATTCGAAAAGGGTGCGAAGAGCTGCGTCATCAATGCTCTCGCCAAGGCGAACAAAGCCTCCATAGAGACTCCATTCGCCACGGCCTGGATCCATTTTTCGCTTGCCAATCAGTACCTTCAACTTATTTTTCTCAAAGCCAAAGATAATGCAATCAACAGAGACGAATATCTTTTGAAATTCTGAATAAAACGTTGTCATTGTCTTGTTGTATTACCAAAGGAGTGCGTAAAGTATAAACGTAATGACGGCAATACCAATAGCTCCATAGGTATAGCCCCTACTGGTTCTGAAGAGTTCCAATTTAATAGGGAGAGCCTTCGGGTCTTTAATACCGTCACGGGCATTACTTCTAAGCCATATGGAATTAACACCTACCAGTACTCCGAAGAAGATGAATGCCTGGAAACCAATGTCACCAAGATAGTCTGCCATATTCTGATCTGGCATGTCTACTGCATTGGAGGTGTCAATGAGCCACTGTGCACCAGCCAAGAAGATGAAGAACAATCCTGCGATACCCAGAACACGAGCCCACCAGTACATCTGCATCTGGTCTTTCTTGCTGACCTCCTCAGCTTTCACATAATTCTTGTCATAGTAGCTGACATAGATAAAGAAGGTAACAAGGATAATAAAGATATTACCGGCGCGGAACTGGAATGGAACCTCTGGGAAGAATACTTTAAAGAGTACACCCATGGGGATGGTAAGGATAGCTGTCCATACTGCAGCACGTGAGGAAGCACGCTTCCAGAGAAGACCAAGACCAAAGACAGTGATAATACCAGGATAAATGAATCCTGAGTATTCCTGAATATACTGGAATGCTTGGTCGAGTCCTCCTAACAATGGCTTCACAGCAACAAGGGCTATAAGCAGTGCGCAAACAGAGGTAATACGTCCTACGTTTACCAATTGTTTGTCTTTAGCTTCCTTATTGATATACTTTTTATAGATATCCATTGTGAAGAGAGTAGAGGTGCTATTGAACATAGAGGCCAGTGAACTGATAATGGCTGCTGCAAGTGCTGCAAAGCTTAATCCCTTGATACCTGTCGGAGTGAAGTTGCGGATAAGCCAAGGATATGCATCATCCGCTACGTTAATCTCACCAGCCAGATTCATAGAGCGGAAAGTGTCTTCGTTACCCATGATATAGTAAGCGCAGATACCTGGAAGTACTACGATGAATGGGATAAGAATCTTCAGGAAACCAGCAAATACGAGACCTTTCTGTGCCTCATCTATACTCTTAGCTGCTAGACCCTTCTGAATGATGTACTGGTTAAAGCCCCAGTAACCGAGGTTGGTCAGCCATACGCCACCTACTACTGCAGCTATGCCTGGTACATTACTATAAGCTTCGGCATTGTGACTTTGTTGAATAATCAAGTGAAAATGAACATCCTGTGCATTAGGACCTGTCGTCATGTCATGATAGACTTGTTTCAGTGCACCTAAAGCGTCAGTACCCAGGATTTCTCCCATAGATGATAATGCAACATAAGCTGTAATCAGACCACCTCCTACAAGGAAGGTTACCTGCATCACGTCTGTCCATGCAACGGATGCAAGACCACCGTAGATGGAGTATACACCGGCAATGACGAAGAGGAACAATACGATGATCATTCGGATGGAAACCTGGAATCCCATAATGTCAACAATAATACCTTGCAGACCAAGAATCTGTTCAATAGCCAGTGCTCCCAGCCATGCCACAGAGGTCAGATTGACAAAGACATAAAGGAAGAGCCATAGGATAGAGAATGCAAGACCAACACCATCGTTATAACGTTCACGAAGGAACTGGGGAATAGTGAAGATCTTACGATCAAGCATTACTGGCAACAAGAACTTACCAATAACAACCAAGGTGATAGCTGCCATTACCTCATAGGCTGCAATGGCAATACCATCACGGAAACCAGTTCCAGACATACCGATAAACTGTTCGGCAGAGATGTTAGCGGCAATCAGTGAGGCACCTACTGCCCACCAAGTTAGGGTGTTTCCTGCTAAGAAATAATCGTTGGCACTTTTCTCTTTTCCGTCTTTGCTACGTGAGAGGAACAGTCCAAGACATACCAACAATATGAGATAGCAGACGAGAATGACAAAGTCAATAGTCTGGAATCCAGACTGACTAATAGCTTGTGAAATACTATTCATGGTTATTTGTTATTTAATTAATGTAATAGAGTAATTCTTGAAAAGATTATTTAATGGAGAACTTGTATGCAGCATGGCTGAAATATTTCTCACCGGGATTCAGCATAGGAGTAGCCCATTCTGGGTGATTAGGGCTGTCAGGATATTTCTGACTCTCCAAACATACACTGACATGCTTTGGATATTTAAGTCCGTGCTTACGAGAAATCTCAGCATCACGACCTACACCCTGAAAGTTTCCGGAATATACTTGCACGCCAGGTTCGTTAGTATACATTTCCATGAAAATACCTGTCTTTGGAGAGTAAAGACTAGCACATACTTGTGTGTCATCACCTTTACCGTCCTTATAAGTGTTTAGACAGTAATTATGGTCGTAACCTGTAGCATTCTGTATCTGGTCGAAAGAAGACTTAATACTGTCGCCCAGTGCATGAGGAGTACGGAAATCCATGGCTGTACCTTCCACTGACTTAATCTCACCAGTTGGAATATAAAGTTTGTCACTTGGTGTGAAATTATCAGCATTCACATACAATACCATATCATAAGCAGGCTGTGTAAAATCTCCATTCAGGTTATAATAGTTGTGATTTGTCTGATTGATAATGGTTGGCTTGTCAGTCTCTGCCTCCCAAGTCATGTCTAATGTATTATTAGATGTTACTTTATAAGTGGTAACGGCCGTTACTTTACCAGGGAAGCCGTTCTCGCCATCCTCTGCAATAATAGTCAGTTTAAGGATAGAATCCCCAATCTGTTCTGCGTCAAATACTTGATGTATCCAACCAGTATTACCACCACCATGCAGGCTGTTAGGACCATCGTTCTTCTTTAACTGATAAGTTGTGTTGTTCAAAATAAACTTACCTTCTTTAATACGGTTGGCATAGCGACCGACTGATGATCCATAGTCGGATGGAGAATTCAGAGTGTCGGCATATTGGGCGATATTGTCAAATCCCAAAACCACATCAGTAGGTTTGCCATCCTTGTCGGGAACAACCAAACTAACCACACGACCACCATAGTTAGTGATACAAACTTCCATACCGTTTTGGTTTTTCAAGACGAAAAGCTTCACGGGTTTCTCGTTAATCACTGTGTCAAACTTGACAGGGTCAAGTCCTGATACTGTTAGAGCTGATTGCTCGCCTGAGTTACATGCAGAAAATAAAGCTAAAGCTACGCTGCATCCTAGCAAAGATTTCTTTAGGTTTTTCATATAAGAATGATTAAGTTGTTTGTTATTGTTTTCATTTTGGGTGTAAATTTACAACTTATTTTTGATATGACAATATAAAACAATAGCCTAAAGTGTAAAAATAACACTTTAGGCTATATATTTAACGTTTTTAAACAGGATATTAGCAAAGCTTACGTGAGCCGTCACCTATGACAACATCATAGACTTTAGGCTCATGACCGTACTTCGCATTAAATTTCTGTTTGGCATCTGCTATAAACTGTTTATAGAGGTCGTTACGTACAAGGTTGATGGTGCAACCACCAAATCCTCCACCCATGATTCGTGAACCAGTAACACCGTTTTCTTTAGCAATATCATTTAAGAAATCAAGTTCTTCGCAAGAAACCTCATAATCCTTGGAAAGTCCTTCATGGGTTTTATACATCATTTCACCCACTTTCTCATAGTCACCTTCGGTCAGAGCGTCACAGACAGCAAGAACACGATCTTTCTCACCAAGTACAAACTTAGCTCGCTTGTAGTCCTCTTCACCAACTTCTGCCTTCACCTCTTCTAATTGTTCCCAAGTGCAATCACGCAAAGTCTCAAACTTACCTTCTGGGTGTTTAGCGGCAATATGTTTAACTACATTCTCGCAAGAGTTGCGACGATCATTATATGGAGAACCAGCTAATTGGTGTTTTACTACAGAGTCAAGTAACACCAGACGATATCCATCGGGTTTAAATGGGAAATATTCAAACTCGCGAGAGCGGCAGTCTAAACGCATCAGGCAACCAGCTTTTCCAAAAACAGAAGCGAACTGGTCCATAATGCCACAATTCACACCACAATAGTTATGTTCTGTAGCCTGACCAGCAAGTACCATATCCCACTGACTTACCTTGTTATCACCAAACAAATCATTCAATCCGCAGGCAAAACAACTTTCCATAGCAGCAGAAGACGACATGCCAGCTCCGAGGGGGACATCACCAGCAAAGGCTATATTATATCCTTTTACGGGGACTCCTAATTTCTTCATCTCCAAAGAGATACCATAAATATAGCGAGCCCATGACGCTTTAGGACCATTAGGGTCGGATAATTTGAAATCTACACGATCCTTGAGGTCAATGGCATAAGCCATAACAGTATCCTCGGTACCATTGGGGCGCATCTCAGCCATCACTCCTTTGTCAACTGCACCAGGAAACACGAAACCACCATTATAGTCTGTGTGCTCACCAATTAAATTGATACGACCGGGTGAAGCATATACATTACCAGTCTTACCATCAAAATGTTTGATA
>CAJONQ010000073.1 GCA_905235835.1 uncultured Prevotella sp. | reverse complement strand
TAGAAGATAAAGTCGTGCCTTGCAATATAAGAATTGTCCGGTATTATTGTTCTACATAAGAAAAGAGAAATATGGAAAGAATAGTATTAGTTAATGAAGAGAGTCTTGTAGAACAGAGCCATAGCAATGGCATGGAAGTAGATGCTGTTATCGGTGACACAGCCTATTTACAGTCCAGGTCCATGCGTAGGAAGGTGTGAGTTAGTCGTAAGGAAACACTTGCTTTGTCGTAAGGAAACTCCTACTTAGTCGGTACATGACTGCCGTTCGGGTCGTCTCACTCTTGACGTTTGCAAAGATGCGAAAGTCTGAAAGCGTTACTATGAATATCCTGTCACATGATGACTCTTTTTGTCTCTTCTGGCATTTATTTTTGTTGTCTGGGCTCCTCGGTGAAGGTCGCTCCCTCAAGCCCCCATAGTACGTTCTCTTATAAGAGAGAACTACGTATGGGGCTTGAAGCCTTCACCTCGGAGAAAAGTCACAGGAACAGTTGTCGGGATGCTTCCCAACACCCTTGGGGAGGCATTGGAATACCCCTATAGAAGGCATTGTTTAACGATGTTTAAGGTACTTGCGTTCGACAATAAAAATAAAAAAATCTAGTTTTTATTTTGTATTTTACTCACTTATTCGTACCTTTGTACGCTAAATGGAAAAAGGCGAAAATGCGTCAGAGGGGCTGAAAAGTGCCTTAAACGCAAAATCGAGTGAAAAATAAGATATTAAATTTAAAATAATGGATCAGACAATCGACAACGACAGAATTATTAAAATCAACATCGAGGAGGAGATGAAGTCCTCGTATATCGACTACTCCATGTCGGTCATCGTGGCACGTGCGCTTCCTGATGTTCGTGATGGCTTTAAGCCAGTACACCGCCGTATCCTGTACGGTATGATGAACATTAACAACGTATCGACACAGCCGTATAAGAAATGTGCTCGCGTCGTCGGTGAGGTGCTCGGTAAGTATCACCCACACGGTGACTCCTCTGTTTACGGAGCACTGGTACGCATGGCACAGGACTGGAACCTGCGCTATACGTTGGTGGACGGACAGGGTAACTTCGGTAGTGTGGACGGTGACTCTCCTGCAGCTATGCGTTATACAGAGTGCCGTCTCTCGAAGATGGGTGAGCACATCATGGACGACCTGGAGAAGGATACCGTTGACATGATGAACAACTTCGACGACTCCTTGCAGGAGCCGACGGTGATGCCTACGAAGATTCCTAACTTGCTGGTAAATGGTGGTAACGGTATCGCTGTGGGTATGGCTACGAATATGCCGACGCATAACCTCGGTGAGGTGATTGACGGTTGTTGTGCGTATATCGATAATCCTGATATCGACACAGAGGGTCTGATGCGTCATATCCCAGGTCCTGACTTCCCCACAGGAGCATATATCTACGGCTTACAGGGTGTGAAGGACGCTTACGAGACAGGTCGTGGTCGTATTGTGATGCGAGCCAAGGCAGAGATCGAGAGTGGGGAGACACACGATAAGATTGTCGTAACGGAGATTCCTTACGGTGTCAACAAGGCAGACTTGGTGAAGTATATCGCCGACCTTGCCAACGAGCATAAGATTGAGGGTGTTGCCAATGTCAATGATGAGTCTGGTCGTCAGGGTATGCGTATCGTGGTCGACTGCAAGCGTGACTGTAATGCCAATGTGCTGTTGAACAAGTTGTTTAAGATGACTGCGCTACAGAGCTCATTCTCAGTGAATAACATCGCGTTGGTGAAGGGACGTCCCCGTCTGCTGAACCTGAAGGAATGTGTGAAATATTTCGTGGAGCATCGTCATGACGTAACCATCCGTCGTACGAAGTTCGACCTGAAGAAAGCACAGGAGCGTGCCCATATCTTAGAGGGTTTGATTATCGCCGTTAATAATATCGACGAGGTCGTACACATTATTAGAAATAGTAAGACTCCGAGTGATGCCCAACACAACTTGGAGGTTCGCTTCGAACTCGATGAGCTCCAGTCGAAGGCTATCGTGGACATGCGTCTTGCCCAGTTGACAGGTCTGCGTGTCGACCAGTTGCATCAGGAGTTCGACGACTTGCAGAAACTGATAGCCGACTTGCAGGAGATCCTGGACAACCCAGAGCGTTGCAAGCAGGTGATGAAGGACGAGCTGCTGGAGGTGAAGGAGAAGTATGGCGATGCCCGTCGTACGGAGATTATCCCTTTCGACCACGAGTTCAATGCCGAGGACTTCTATCCCGACGATCCTGTGGTTATCACCATCTCCCACATGGGGTATATCAAGCGTACCAAGCTCGATGAGTTCCATGAGCAGGGTAGAGGAGGTGTCGGTGCCAAGGCTGCCCGTCACCGTGACAACGACTTCACAGAGTATATCTATCCTGCCACGATGCATAACACGCTACTCTTCTTTACCCAAAAGGGGCGTTGCTACTGGCAGAAGTGCTATGAGATTCCTGAGGGTGACAAGAACTCGAAGGGTCGTGCTATCCAGAACATGTTGAATATCGAGCCCGATGATGCCATCAATGCCGTACTGCGTGTGAAGAACTTCAATGACGAGGAGTTCCTGAAGTCACACTATGTGGTATTCGCCACAAAACAGGGTGTCATCAAGAAAACCTGTCTCGACCAGTATAAGAATGTACGTTCCGCAGGTGTTCGTGCTATCAATATCAACGAGGGCGATGAAGTGGTAGGTGTTCGTCTGACCAATGGTCATAACGAGCTGCTGCTTGCCAACCGTAACGGTCGTGCCGTCCGCTTCAACGAGGACCAGGTACGTACCATGGGGCGTGTCTCTACTGGTGTGATTGGTATGCGTCTTGACGGTGGTGATGACGAGGTAGTAGGCATGGTATGTGTCAACGACCCACAGACAGAGACCATCATGGTGGTGTCAGAGAATGGTTATGGTAAGCGCTCGGAGATTGAGGACTATCGTAAGACCAATCGTGGAACGAAGGGTGTGAAGACCCTCGCCGTGACAGAGAAGACCGGTCGACTGGTAGCTATCAAGGTAGTGACTGACGAGAACGACCTGATGATCATCAACAAGAGTGGTATTCTCATCCGCCTGAAGGTTGCCGATGTCCGTGTGATGGGACGTGCCACCCAGGGTGTCCGCTTGATTAACCTGACGAAGAAGAACGATACTATCGCTTCTGTATGTAAGGTGATGTCGAGTCAGGACGAGGATGTAGAAGAGGCACAGATTGTCGATGAGGAGCTTGACGACGCTAACGATACCCCGACAACAAACCAAGAATAAATTATAGTTTAACCAATATATTAAAAGCTTATGAAAAAAGTTATGATGATGGCATTGGCACTCGTAGCAAGTGCTACAGCCTTTGCCGGTGACAGTGACGCTTTGAAGGCTATCAAAAAGGCTAAGACCTATGCCGATGCGGCACAGCTTGTGAAGACCTCGCAGCTCGCTAACGACGAAGAGCGTGCCGAGGCATACAATAAACTGGTAGACCTCGCTATGGATAAGGCGGGCAAGGAGACTGGTACGATTGCGCAGAACCAGGCTGCCGTACAGCTCGGTACCGGTAAGGAAGAGGCTTACGATACCCTCGGACTGGCTGATGCTATCTGCAATGCTATCGATGCAGCTATCACTTGTAACAAGTATGACCAGCTGCCAAATGCCAAGGGTAAGGTGAAGCCACAATTTGCCGAGAAGAACGCTCAGCGTATCTGGGCTGTCCGTACTCACTTGGTGAACATCGGTCAGGAAGAGGCTCGCAAGGGTAACAATGCTGGTGTACTGAAATACTGGGGTGCTTTCCTCGATTCAGATGCTGACCCCTTGTTCGCAGCACAAGACCACGAGCAGGAGAAGGGCTATATCGGACAGGTAGCATACTTCACAGGTCGTTACGCCTTTGAGGCTAAGGAACTGGCACGTGCCGACAAATACTTCGACATCGCCATGCAGGATCCTGAGCAGAAGAAGGATGCCCTGACTTTCAAGTTGTATGCCGCTGGTAGCAACCTGAAGAGCAAGGCTGACACCCTGCAGTATATCGAGCAGTTGAAGAACCTCTATAACAATGATCCTCAGAATGACGTGCTGCTCGACAAGCTGTTCACCATGTATGATGGTCAGAAGGACAAGGCTGCTCAGACAGCACTGCTTGACAGCCACCTCGCTAAGTATCCTAACAGCTTCGCCGCTCTTGCCAACAAGGGTATGATGGCTATCGCTGACAACAATGCCGAGGAGGGTGCCAAATGGCTCCGTAAGGCAGCTGCGGCAAGTCCTGAGAACCCGGTGATCCAGACTTATCTGGGAACCTGTCTGAGTGTACAGGCTGGTCAGACTGACGATGCCGCTAAGCGTAAGGAGCTTTATAAAGAGGCTGTGCAGGCTCTCGACAAGGCTAAGCAACTCGACCCCAACAAGTCACAGGCTAACTGGGGTTACAACCGCTATCAGGCATACTACGGATTCTATGGTGCTGACGCTCCTGAGACCAAGGATGCAGAACTGGACGCTAAATAATTAGATTTAATACTCGCAGATGAAGAAGCAAAAGACGATTGCGCTGCTTCTCCTTCTGCTCATGATAACACCGTGCCTGAGGGCTCAGAAGAAAGAGCTCAGTCAGGCACGGTCTTATATCAAGAGTGGGAAGGACTTTGACAAGGCGGAGAAACTGATGACCGACTTGTTGGAGAGAGACGCGGCAAACAGAAAGAATGAGAAAATTTACCTGACATGGTATGAGGCTGTCACAAAACAATATGAGGCTGCCAATGAGAAACTGTATCTCAAACAGAACTATGATACTGCTGCCTTCTTCAATCTGACACGCAGACTGTATAGCATCGCAGAGACCCTTGACACGCTGGATGCCCAGCCCGACGAGAAGGGGAGGGTGAAACTGCGCTATAGGGAGGATAATGCCCAACAACTCGACTTGTTGCGACTGAATCTCTTCTTCGGAGGTACTTATAACTTGCGGAGAGAGAACTATCAGACTGCTTTTGACTTCTTTGAGACCTATCTGGAAGCAGCAGACAAGCCACTGTTTACGGGGTATGATTATCACAAGAAGGATAAGCGTATGCCTGAGGCTGCCTATTGGGCATCGTATGCTGGCTATAAGATGCAGGATGCTCCTCGCACCCTCCGTTATTTTGAAAAGGCAGTGAGAGATACTTCCAAAGCTTGTTATGCCATCCAGTATGCTTGTGAGGCATATCGCTGGCAACAGGATGAGGGGGCTTATTTACAGATGCTCAAACGGGGCTTCGAGACTTATCCCGACTATGCTTATTTCTTCCCCAGACTGGTGGATTATTACCAGGCGAGGGAACAACCGGACTCTGCTCTCTATTATGCCGACGCTGCCCTGAAGAGTGACTCGAAAAGTGAGATATTCCTACTCGCCAAGTCGCTGGCGTTGCTGAATCTGGAACGCTATGACGAGTGCATAAAGGTCAGCGAACAGCTGATTGCCCAGAGTGATTCTCTTGCCGAGCCCTATTTCAATATCGCCACGGCAAAGTTGAATCAGATACTGGCTCTCGACCGTCAGAACCAACCACGTATATACCGTCAGCAGATACGTAAGTTATATATGGAGGCACGACCTTATATGGAGGCTTATCGAAAACTGGCTCCTGACGAGAAGCGAAAATGGGCACCAGCCCTCTACCGCATCTATCTCAACCTGAATATGGGAAAGCAATTTGAGGAGATAGATAAGGTGATGCGCCAGCTATAATGCTAAAAAATCGAAAATTAATACACAGGAAGTATTGGTTTTCGATTTTTTTCTTATCTTTGTAAACTAATATTCGAATATATCTAAAACAAATTTAAGTATTATGGAAAATAACGAACTCATTGCTCAGTGCGAGGCACGGGCAAAAGAATGGCTTTCTCCAGCCTTTGACGAGGAGACACGTAAGGAAGTACAAGCGATGTTGGACAACCCCGATAAGACTGCTCTGGTGGATGCTTTCTACCAGAACTTGGAGTTTGGTACGGGTGGACTCCGTGGCATCATGGGTGCTGGTACCAACCGTATGAACAAGTATATCGTAGGTATGGCAACACAGGGCTTCGCCAACTATATCCTGAAGGCATTCCCCGGTAAGCAATGCTCTGTAGTAGTAGGTCATGACTGTCGTAACAACGGACGTATGTTCGCAGAGACCGTTGCTGACATCTTCTCAGCTAACGGCATCAAGGTTTATCTCTTCGAGAGCCTCCGTCCTACACCAGAGATATCTTTCGCTATCCGTGAGTTGGGAGCACAGGCTGGTGTGAATGTGACAGCATCTCATAACCCTCGTGAGTACAATGGTTACAAGGCATACTGGGATGATGGCGCCCAGGTGCTGTCTCCACACGATACTGGTATCATCGACGAGGTGAACAAGGTGACCATCAACGACGTGAAGTTCGAGGGTAACAAGGAACTCATTGAGATTATTGGTGGTGAGATGGACTGGGATTATATTCAGGCTGTTCATGAGGCACTGATCGACCAGGAGGTCATCAACCGTCAGAAAGACCTGAACATTGTTTACTCCGCTATGCACGGTACAGGTCGTCATATCGTTCCTATGGCACTTCGCTCATGGGGCTTCCAGAATATCCATGTCGTTCCCGAGCAGATGGTGGTTGACGGCAACTTCCCAACAGTTGTTTCTCCGAACCCCGAGAATGCAGAGGCTATGACACTGGGTATGAAACTTGGTACCCGTCTGAATGCTGACCTTGTGATTGCTTCAGACCCAGATGCTGACCGTCTCGCTATCGTTGTTCGCAACCCGAAGGGTGAGTGGGAGATTATCAATGGTAACCAGACCGCTATGATGTTCTGCTGGTATATCATCACCAACCGTAAGAAGTTGGGGCTGATGAAGGGTAACGAGTTCCTTGTTAAGACCATCGTGACCTCTGAGGTTATCGCCCAGATTGCCAAGAAGAACAATGTAGAGCTGTTCGACGAGTTCACTGGCTTCAAGTGGATTGCTTACCGTATCCGTGTGAACGAGGGTAAGAAAAAGTATATCGGTGGTGGCGAGGAGAGCTTCGGCTTCCTGCCATTCGACAAGGTACGTGATAAGGATGCTCCTGCCTCTATCTGTCTCATCTGTGAGATTGCCGCATGGGCAAAGGATCAGGGTAAAACTCTTTACGACCTGCTGATGGATATCTACGCTGAGTATGGCTTCTCGAAGGAGACCACCATCAATGTCGTTAAGCCTGGAAAGAGTGGTGCCGACGAGATCAAGCAGATGATGGAAGACTTCCGTAAGAATCCTCCTACGGAGCTGGGCGGCTCTAAGATTTGTGTATGGAAAGACTTCCGTTCTCTGGAGCAGAAGAATGCCGACGGCACGACCTGTAAGATTGAGATGCCTGCAACCTCTAACGTGCTGCAGTGGTTCTGTGAGGATGGCACGAAGATCAGTGTTCGTCCTTCTGGTACCGAGCCGAAGATTAAGTTCTATTGCGAGATCAAGGATCCTTCCTTCAAGTGCGCTGGCTGCTACGAGCGTTGCACCAATGCCGCTATGGAGAAGGTTGCCGCTATCAAGAAGAGTCTGAACCTTGACTAATCGCATCAGAAATATCAAAAGGAAGAAGGATTGCACATGCAATCCTTCTTCCTTTTCACCCTCAACTTTTGTGTTTCCCTCTCTCGCCTTGTGCAGTAGCACGAAGAATAGGGGACATAACTGCGGTATTTAGCATGGAGGAAGTTTGTACATATCAAAATAATGTATTATCTTTGCAGCATTAATATCACCTTGTATAGTTAATATGTATAGTTTAAAATATCAAGTAACGACAAGTACCTGCGACAGCGAGGGACAGCTGAAACTTTATTCCGCCCTCCAGATGATGCAGGACTGCTCAGAGATGTGGATCGACACAGAGCCTGGCGTCAAGCAATATTTCACGGAACAGAATATGGCGCAGCTGCTGGCAACCCGTCAGGTGGAAATCATCCGTGTTCCTAACTTTAAGGAGGAACTGACGGTGACCACCTCTGTCTACGGCATGAAGCCGATGTTCGGTTTCCGCAATACCTTTATCTATGATGCTCAAGGCAAACCGTGCTATAAGACATGGAGCATGGGTGCTTTTGTCGACAAAGCAACGGGTAAGCTGAAACGAGTGGATGATGCTACCATTGCGTCCATGACGTTGGAGCCGCAGTTGGAGATGAACTACAAGGACCGTCGTGTCATCCTACCTAAAACAGGTGGGGTGCAACATCATCCGATTCCTGTGATGAGAGCAGATGTCGACTATAACCGCCATGTGAACAACGCTAATTACATCCGTATGGCGATGGAGTTGTTGCCCGACGATTTTGAGGTGAAGGGTATGAGAATGGAATATCGTGTCGCTGCTAAATTGGGTGACTCACTGACACCTACCGTCTTTAACGTATCAGACGATACTATCATAGTTGCACTCTCTATTGGTGATGACATCAGTGCTATTGTTGAATTCAAATAATATGGTAAAACAACTATTAAATATGAATACTTTTCAGTTAAAACATTTACCGTCTTCCGCAATACAGTGCGGTTGGAGGTCGACTGCCCTCATGCTACTTGTTTCCCTATTGTCTCTGATGACTTCTTGTTCAGACGATGACAAAGTCAACGGTCTGCCGACACTGAACGGCAGAATCATGTCGTATAACGAATATGGTGCCGCTATGTTAGATATCAAAGAGGAAGACATGACAAAGGCAGGATTCACACTGGGTGATGTCATCAGCATTACTATCGACAACAAAGAAATTGTTATGCCATACTATGATGGCTTCTACACTCGCAATGGAGAATATCTTTGCGTTGCCTATCCCGCCTATCCAAGCATCTGCTTCACAGCCAACAATACAGGCTTGCCTGAGGATCTCACAGGGTTGGAGGGACATCGTGTCGACATCAGGATGAAAGAAAAGGGCGGCAGTCTTGATGTGCAACAGGCGCTGGGCATGAAATACACCAACGATCGCAATCAATATCCTATCTCCGACGATGAGTTTGCCAATGCGCGTGCCGTGACTGCCGGCAATATTGGAAGAGGTGTGCTGTACCGCAGTTCATCACCATTCTGCAACGATATCAACCGTGCCTACTATGTATCAGCGTACTTGGAACAAGAGAAGGTAAATACGGTCCTCAACCTTGCCGATACAGAGGAGATGATAATGTCCTACGATATGCCTCCCTATAGTCGTTCGTTATGGGAGGGAGGCAATGTGATACTGTGTCCTCTGAAAGCAGATCCTACGGCTGACGACT
Source organism: uncultured Prevotella sp. (assembly GCA_905235835.1). Taxonomy (GTDB): domain Bacteria; phylum Bacteroidota; class Bacteroidia; order Bacteroidales; family Bacteroidaceae; genus Prevotella. The sequence goes on along the minus strand of CAJONQ010000073.1, from coordinate 1,759 downwards.
ACAACAGCAGTCTGATAAAGGCATTGAAGGAACTCCCGTCGCACCCAGCCCCCTATGTCGTACATTGTATGGAGGGAAAGGATCGTACAGGATATGTGTGCGCACTGCTTGAGGGACTTTGCGGAGCAACGTATGAGGAGATGGTTGCCGACTATCTGATAACGTATGGTAACTATTATCAGAAATATCCTGAAAAAGACAAAGCTCTTTGTAATACTCTGGTGTCGTTGCGACTCAACCCATGTTTGATGTATTATGCTGGCATTACCGACGAGGCACAATTGCCAAACGTTGATTATTCCAAGGTATTCAAGGACTATCTGCTCTCTCACGGCATGAGCGATCAGCAAGTTGACGCACTAGTTCAATCTCTGACAATTCCAACTAAAATGTAGTACCTTTGCAATATAAAAACAGATAGAAAGATGAAAAGAATACTAAGTTTTGTAGTAGTATTACTTGCCGTTACCAGTCTGATAGCACAGACAAAACGCACGGATGACTTTCGGGCAAAGTATAAATTGAAAGAGGTGGTGGTGATGAGCCGTCATAACATCCGGTCACCGTTGTCATCAGGTGGCGCTGCTTATATGCGTGTGACACCTCATGAGTGGTTTAAGTGGTCATCGCCCAGCAGTCAGTTGTCATTGCGTGGCGGTATGACGGAGACTGTGATGGGACAGTTCTTCCGCAAGTGGGTGGTGGCTGAAGGACTGTTGCCAGATAACTATCGCCCGGAAGGGGAGGAGGTGCTGTTCTATGCTAACTCTCGACAGCGTACTTTCGCTACGGCAAAGTATTTCTCTGCAGGATTCCTGCCCTTTGCTAACGTGGAGATTACCCATAAGTTGCAAGAGGATAAAATGGACCCTGTGTTCACACCTCAGTTTACCAAGATGAACGACACCTACCGCCAGCAGGTTATCAGTGAGATACAGGCACTGAATGGCGGTCCACAGGTATGGATGCAGAGCAAGCGGTCCACACTGACCTTGATGGAACAGGTGCTTGATATGTCTGAGTCACCAGCCGCTATAGAGGGTGACACACTGCATTTCCGCTATGATGATGTGCAGTTTAAGATAGAAAAGGGTGACGAGCCAAGGATGACTGGTGGCTATACACTTGCTAATAGTGTTGCTGACGCACTGGTGTTGCAGTGTTATGAGAGTGAGAGTATGACAGCCTTCGGACACGAACTGACTGTAGAGCAGTGGCGTGCCATCTGTGGGGTGAAGGAGGTTTATGACGGTCTGCTCTTCACGACGCATGCTGCCGCTGTTAACCTTGCTAATCCACTGGTGAGTCGTATTCATGAGGAACTGAACAGAACAGACCGTAAGTTTATGTTCCTCTGTGGTCATGACTCCAACCTTGCCAGCATCGGTGCTGCCCTGCGTTTCCATTATCCTGAGACGGAGAATGCGCTGGAGTTGCATACACCTATCGGCTCAAAATTTGTCTTTGAGAAATGGAATGACGGCAGTGAGGATTATGTCGCCATCAACCTTGTCTATGCTTCGGTCAGCCAGTTGCAGGGACGCACCCTGCTGTCTCTTGAAGTACCGCCTATGGTGCTGCCTGTGACTGTCGAGGGACTGACGGCTAACAGTGACGGGCTTTATCGCCTGGCAGACCTCAACACTCGTTTCGAGGAGACAATCGCAGAATATGATGCCATCGAGGATGCCACATCTGTAGCATCTCCTGAGCGTACTGTCTCCATCGGACAGCAACGTACCTATACACTCAACGGCTC
>CAJONQ010000072.1 GCA_905235835.1 uncultured Prevotella sp. | reverse complement strand
GTGGTTGATACATGGAGCGTAGGCGATGATGATTGAAGGTCCGTGCCAAGCCTCAGCCTCGCGGATAGCCTTCAGGGTCTGAGCGTGGTCAGCACCCATAGCAATCTGAGCTACATATACATAACCGTAGGTTGTGGCAATCATACCCAGATCCTTCTTGCGGATGCGCTTACCCTGGGTAGCGCGCTCGGCCCATAGGGACGCTTTGCTTGTCAAAGAACTGAGCGATGGCACCAAGAGGAGTAGCCTTAGAAGCCTGACCACCAGTGTTTGAATATACCTCAGTATCGAGCACGAGGATATTAACGTCCTCACCAGAAGCAATCACGTGGTCGAGACCGCCGTAACCGATATCGTAAGAAGCACCGTCACCACCGATGATCCACTGACTGCGCTTAACGAGGTAGTGGTCGAGGGTCTTCAGCTCCTTATTAATCTCGCAGCCGGCAGCAGCGGCAGCGGCGATAGCCTCACGCAACTTCGGAGCAATCTCCTTGGTCTTGTCGGCGTCATCCTTGTTGGCGATCCACTCCTCTGCCAGAGCCTTGTACTCAGCGGGACAGTTAGCGTTCTCGCAAGCCTCAACGAGCAACTTGGCTACGCGCTCCTTCATCTTCTTGTTACCCAGAGCCATACCGAGACCGAACTCGCAGAAGTCCTCGAACAGTGAGTTGTTGAAGACTGGACCCTGACCCTTCTCGTTCTTAGTATAAGGAGTAGAAGGAATAGAAGCAGAGTAGATAGAAGAGCAACCAGTAGCGTTGGCAATCATCTGACGGTCACCGAACAGCTGGCTGATCAGCTTCACGTATGGAGTCTCACCGCAACCAGAGCAAGCGCCAGAGAACTCGAACAGCGGCTGTGCGAACTGTGAGTTCTTCACGTTGCTCTTGATGTCAACGATATCCTGCTTAGACTTAACTTCCTTCACGAGGTACTCCCAGTTCTTTGCCTCCTGCTTCATGTCTGCAGCATCAGGATTGAAGGCTACCATGGTGAGTGCCTTACCCAACTTAGGATTACCTGGGCAGATGTCAGCACAGTTACCGCATCCCAGACAGTCGAGAACGGAAGTCTCGATGCGGAAGTGCATACCCTTCATTGCTGCAGGAGCCTTCATCTCAATCGTATCGTCAGCAGCAGCGAAGCCCTTGATCTCGTTCTCGTCGAGAACGAATGGACGGATGGCTGCGTGAGGACAGATATATGCACACTGGTTACACTGGATACAGTTCTCCTTGTTCCATACGGGAACGAATGCCTCAACACCACGCTTCTCGTAGGCGGCAGTACCAACCTCCCAAGAACCGTCAGCGGTACCATGCTTCACGAAGTCAGAAACCTTCAGCAGGTCACCAGCCTGTGCGTTGATAGGACGAACGAGCTCCTTCACGAATGCGGGAGCGTCATCCTGCTTCTCTGCATCGTCTGGCAGGTTAGCCCACTCGGGCTTCACGTTCAGCTTCACGTACTCACCACCACGGTCGATAGCAGCGTAGTTCTTGTCAACCACGTCCTGACCCTTGGCACCGTATGACTTCAAGGCAGCAGCCTTCATCTTCTCAACGGCAAGCTCTACAGGGATCACCTCTGTGATACGGAAGAAAGCAGACTGCAGGATGGTGTTGGTGCGGTTGCCCAGACCAATCTCCTGTGCGATCTTCGTAGCGTTGATGGTATATACGGTAATATTGTTCTGTGCGAAATAACGCTTTACCTTGTTAGGCATGAACTTCTCCAGCTCGTCAGCGTCGAAGATGGTGTTCAGCAGGAACTGACCGTTCTTCTGCAGACCACGGGTAACGTCGTACATGTGGAGGTAAGCCTGTACGTGGCAAGCCACGAAGTTAGGTGTGGTTACCAAGTAGGTAGAGCGGATTGGTGTGTCACCGAAACGCAGGTGAGAGCAGGTGAAACCTCCCGACTTCTTAGAGTCGTAAGAGAAGTAAGCCTGGCAATACTTGTTGGTGTTGTCACCGATAATTTTTACGCTATTCTTGTTAGCACCTACGGTACCGTCAGCACCCAGACCGAAGAATTTAGCCTGGAACATACCAGCGCCACCGAGAGCGATCTCCTCAACCTCAGGCAGTGAGGTGAAGGTCACATCGTCTACGATACCAATCGTGAAGTGATCCTTCGGAGTTGGCATAGCGAGGTTGTTGAATACAGAGATGATCTGTGCGGGAGTGGTGTCGTGTGAACCCAGACCATAGCGACCACCGACGATGAGAGGACGATTCTCTACATCATAGTAAGCATCCTTTACGTCGAGGTACAGAGGCTCCCCATTAGCTCCTGGCTCCTTTGTGCGGTCGAGAACGGCAATGCGCTTAACAGACTTAGGAACAGCAGCGAGCAGGTGCTTCACTGAGAATGGACGATAGAGGTGTACACTGATCATACCCACCTTCTGACCGTTGGCGTTCATATAGTCGATAGCCTCACGAGCTGCGTCAGTAGCAGAACCCATCAGGATAATCATGCGGTCAGCATCCTCTGCTCCATAGTAAGAGAACAGGTGATACTCACGACCTGTAATCTTAGACAGCTCACCCAGATACTTCTCTACAACCTCAGGTACTGCGTCGTAGTAGGGGTTGCAAGCCTCACGGTGCGTGAAGAATGTCTCAGGGTTCTCTGCGGTACCACGAGTGATAGGACGCTCAGGTGACATAGCACGGTCACGGAAGCGCTTGATATACTCTTCCTTAACGAGAGGACGAACATCCTCCTGGTCGAGCAGCTCAATCTTGTGATACTCGTGAGAGGTACGGAAACCGTCGAAGAAGTTAACGAAAGGTACGCAAGTCTCCAGAGAGGCGAGGTGAGCGGCAGCGGTCATATCCATAACCTCCTGTACAGAGCCCTCGCAGAGCATTGCGAAACCAGTCTGGCGGCAAGCCATCACATCCTGGTGGTCACCGAAGATACAAAGAGAGTGAGAAGCCAGTGTACGAGCGGAAACGTCGAATACACATGGGATCAACTCACCGGCGATCTTATACATGTTAGGAATCATCAGCAACAGACCTTGAGAAGCAGTGAATGTTGTGGTGAGGGCACCAGCCTGCAGAGAACCGTGAACGGCACCGGCGGCACCAGCCTCAGATTGCATTTCCTGAACACTGACGGTCTGTCCCCACAGGTTCTTACGACCACGGGCAGCCCACTCGTCAACATGCTCCGCCATAGGAGATGACGGGGTGATGGGGTAGATAGCAGCTACCTCCGAGAACATATAGCTCACGTGAGCCGCAGCCTCGTTACCATCACAGGTGATAAACTTTTTTTCTTTTGCCATTTGTTTAGTTAATTTAAAATAAATAATTTTTGATATTTCGTTATTTCTCAGTATAGGAATCCTAATAACCATAAAGGTATCTGATTGTCCTTACCCACCTCCGTATTATAACGGGCATAGATGGTATCGGGCGCATACCTTATTTTATTATGAGCATCTGCGTCACAGATGCGGAACTTAATCTTCTCATCTACGATATAGATAGAGTCACGTGGACCTTGGTTGACCTTATGGTCTTTCCAAAGGGAGTTGACGAAGAAGGTCTCCATGGCATCCTGCTTCTCCACATGTATCGGGTAGATGGCATAGAGCAGGTTGGAGTTGTGGAGCATCACCTTGGAAGGCTTCTTGGGGAAGTCCTCGCCCACAGGATAGATCATATTGAGCAGACGGGCATCTGTCAGGTACTTGATATAGTTCATGACAGTGGCACGACTGGTCTCGATGTCCTTGGCGAGTTTGCTGACATTCGGTGCCTTTGGTCCCTGTTCGGCAAGCTCATAGAACAGTTTCTTGATCTTCGAGAGATACTTCAGTTCAATCTGCTTAATCAACAGGATATCCACCTCAGTCATCATGTTCATCGTCTTCAGAAGGTTCTCGCTGTAGTTACGGCGCTCCTGGAAGAAGGGATAGAAACCATGATGGATATAATCCTGAAAATACTTGTTTGGTGACACCTTCGGCAGAATTTTCTTGATGATGTGCTCGTGATTGCGCAATATCTCATCGAGGGTGTAGGGCTTGAAGTCATTGCCTGTCATCAGGTTGATGAACTCACGGAAAGAGAAGCCACGCAGGTTGTAACTCTTTACAATACCGTTCAACTCGGGGTTCTCCTCTTTTAGTCGCATCACACTGGAACCCGTGAACACGATTTTCAGTCCCGGATGCTCATCATAACAACGACGTAACTCCTTCGACCAGTTGTTCTGCTTGAACACCTGATCTATCAACAGTACACGACCGCCTTTGTGGTAGAACTCCCCGGCAAAGTCGGCAATACCGCGTCCCTGAAAATAGAAGTTGTTCATGTTGATGTAGAGACATTGCTTATCCTGAATATCAAAATGCTCCTTCGCATATTGGAGCAGGAAAGTTGTCTTTCCCACGCCTCTTGTACCCTTGATACCTATCATGCGGTCACTCCAGTCAATCTCATCCATCAAGGAGCGACGAACCGGGGCATTGACATGCTCTACCAAGTAACGATGCGTACGGAAAAAAGCCTCCATTTAACTAGATTTGTTTTAAAACAGATGCAAAGATAATACATTTCCGCCAAATTGCAAAGCCGAGATTGCAAAATCTTGTGAAAAAGCATTATTTTTGTTCTATCTAAATAAGAAAAGGAGTCATTTCGACTCCCTTTCCTTAGAATTTATAGGCAATGTCAAACATCCACCAGCGTCCTTTCTGTGGGATAAGTCCCGTACTTGCACCGCTTAGATAATATTTCTTGTCAAACAGATTATGCACGTTGACTCCCAGTTCCAAATTGCCTATCTTGTAAGTGGCACCCAGATTGACGGTGAAGTACGAACTGATATCTTTCTTTACATAGTATTCCTCCTTCTGCTCCAATTCAACAAATTTGGCATTATATTTCAAATATATTTGATAATCCTCTGGTGTCATTATTTTCTCAAAGTCGCTCAAGGGAAAATCTTCCAAATTTTCATATTTGGAGTAGACATTGTTCAATACAGACTGAATCTGTTGAGATGTTATATAGTTTTTGATATTATAACATTGATTATACTGATGGCTGGAGAAGGCAAGGTGGCTGTGTAGTTTCAGATGTTTCGTTGCCTGCCATGCGAAGACACCGTTGGCGGTGAACTCTGGCAGATTCATGGGTTTTATGCTTTGGTAGTAAGCCTCATACTTTTTGGCTTTCTGCCATGACGCTGACACTTTTGCCGTGAATCGTGGATGCTCGTAACTTCCTGAGAATTCCAGACCGTAGATGTCAGAATTTCCAGAATTCGTGTGTTCCATTATTCCCATGTATATAATGTCTCTGGCTTTATTATAGAAAGCATTGATTTCAAAATCCAATCCTTTCAGCCATTGCGTAGTGCCAAAGGTAAGTTGATAAGAGTGCAGGCTTTCCGGTGAGAGGTCATCTGTCAGGTCTATAGTGCCGTAGTTTAGGAACGCTATGATGAAGATGTTTGACTTTCGGTAGAGATAGGGTGCATCGATAAACGATTTCGAGTAACTCAGTTTTATATTCCATTTAGGCTGTACATAAATGAGTGCCAGTCGTGGTGAAAACTCCTTGATTTTAACGTTATCGTATTTATTCTTATAGTCAAAACGCAAGCCGGCATTGAATATAAACGATTTCCACTGATGCTTGAGTTGCGCGTAGACGTTATAACTGTTTTCATGGCCTTTACCCAGTTCGCTGATATTAGTCGTTTCAGGTAGCGTCTTGATAAAGTTATACCCGAAGGTATATCTGGTATCGTCCAACTGAAAGTAACTGTATTCAGATCCGAAGGTCAGCAGTCCTTTGTGATTTTTGGTGGTCAAATAGTTCCAGTCACCTTGTAGTTTCACACCGAAGGTATGCTCCTGTCCACTGATATATCTGGAGAAGCCACCGGCATTCGGGTCAATCATCGCTCTTGAAGCCTCTGGCAAAGGTAACATATCAAGTAGTCCGGGAATGTTATTGTCGCTAATCACTTGGTAGTGCGTCATGTCGCTGTTATCATAGGCGATGCTTCCTTTGAGGTACACATTTTTGTGTATTTGTTGTCCGTAACTGAGGTCAGCGTGATGCGAGACAGTGGTGAAACTGGGACGTATGCCATTGTACGTTTTGTATTTTTCAATATCGTAGGGATTATACAGAAAGGTCGTTGTCATTGGCGCCTGTATCTGCGAGTATTGTGTATTATAGAGGAATGTTAGGTTTTTGTATTTGAGAGAAGTGCCGATGTCGTATGAAGGTTTCGAACCTATGCCTCCTATTGTAACATCACCATCCGTTCCCAACTCTGCCCCCAGTGCGGTGTCTTCTTTATGGACAAACCGTTTCTCTCCATTGGCTTTATAGAAAGTACCCCATACCAGCAGGTCAAGGTCGAAATATCGTTTACCAAATATTAAATTGCCGCGTAGTTGACCATAGTTTCCTGCTCCGACCTTCGCCTCAATGCCGTCAATGTCGGCACCCTGCTTGGTGATGAGGTTGACTACAGCAGTCAGTGCCACATTACCATAGAGTGACGAGGCAGGACCTCTGAGCACTTCTATCTGTTTCAGCTTCTCCAGTCCGATGCTGAAGTCTGGTGATGCGATATTGGTACAGTAACTATTCAGTCGGTGACCATTGAGCATGATAAGTATTTTCTCCTGACTATTACTGTAGATACCACGCATGGAAATATTGATATCATCGTTACAGTCAACAATATACATACCAGGTACATAGGCTGCAAGAACTTCCTGCAAGTTAGAAGCACCGCAGTTGCGAATCATCTCCTCCGTAATCAATGTGGTAGGCACTGGTACCTCACTCAAATTCTCTGCCTGACTGGAAGCAGTTGTAATCGTTGCCGTACGTCCAGCCTTGATACGCTCCACCATATCAATAAACCGCTGAGGATCATTGCCGCTTGGACTGAAATAAGGATTCAATTGCAGTAAAAGTTTCGTTCTTTCCTCTGCTAGTTGCTCTTGGTCATTACCCAGACTACATAAAGCCAGTAACCTGTAAGCACTCTGACGGAGGTTGCTGGGGAATTTCTCCAGATTATCCTGCAATTCCTTCTCTGCCTCATCTATTCTTCCGATATTATAGTTCTCCTCCGCATTATCATAGATGCTGCGCAATTGTTCGGACTCACTCTGGGCTAGAGCGGAAAAGGTACATCCTAATAATATAAATAAGGTGAAGATAGTTTTTCTCATCATTTCTTTACTGGTATAGTAATATGGAATGTGGTGCCCTGACCCTCTTGTGACTCAAAAGTCAGTGTTCCCTCATGCTTGTTCTCGATGATATCCTTGGTAATGGCCATACCCAGACCAGTACCTTGCCCGGCAGGTTTAGTAGTAAAGAAATTCTCGTATAGGCGTTGCTTTACCTCCTCCGTCATACCTTCTCCGTTGTCCTCAATACTGATATGTAGTTTCCCTTCAGAGACAAAGACTTTCACACTGATAGCTGGTTTGAAGTCATCTCCTAATCGTTGTGATTTCTTCCATACCGTATAGCAAGCATTATTCATCAAGTTCAGGACGGCACGGCTTAGATCTTGTGGAATGACCATAATACGGGGTAAGTCTTCCTGATATTCCTCGTGAATACTGATATTGAAGTTTTTATAATTGGCACGCATGGCATGGTAGGAGAGCCATACATACTCTTTGACAATGTGGGCGACATCAGAGGGGATGTACTCGTTCTCCTTTCCTCTTGAAACAAGTAGGATACCTTGAATAATACTGATGGCACGCTCTCCGTGCTCCACGATTTTTGCCAGATTCTCTTTCAGATCGGCTACGATGTCCTCAACTTCCTCACGGTCTTCCTCAGGAAGATTCTCTTCGTTGTCCTCCACAATCTCCGTCAGGTCTTTCAGTAACTTATCAGACATTTTGCTGAAATTAATGACGAAATTCAGCGGGTTCTGTATCTCATGGGCGATACCAGCACTCAGCATTCCTAAGGATGCCAGTTTCTCCTGCTGCTTCAACTGCTGTTGTAAGGTGTCAATTTCTTTCTCCATAGCCATCTGTTATTTAAGAGTTGGTAATATAATGGAAAATTCTGTATACTCGTCTTTCTGTGATTTCACAGAGATGTCTCCACCGTAGTTCTGGACAATCTCACGACTCAAATAAAGTCCTATGCCAGATGCCTCGCCAGTGGTCTTGGTGGTGAAGAAGGGGTCGAAAATCTTATCGATAATCGTGTCCTCGATACCGATACCGTTATCTCGTATTTGAATCATCACTTTTTGATCATTGGGGGTAACGGTAAAATCAACTTCTGGAGCGAATTCAGTGCGATTCGCCTTCTTGACAACGGCATAGATGGCATTGCCCAACAGACTCATAAAGGTCTTGCTCAACTGTTCTGCATTGCCATTGACAAAGACAGGTGTCTCAGGATAGCTGAACACGGTCTTGATGTGATGCTCTTTGATTTCTTTTGCAAAATAATTGCCCAGCATCTCCTCGTTTTGATGGATGAGTGCAGTGAGGTCAATCTTGGAGATACCGCCAGTGCGGTCTTTCAACATTTCCTCCATTGCTTTCAGCGTACGGGTAGTATTAGCGCCATGCTCACTGACTTTCTCCAGATTACCTTTTAACATTCCAAGTACATCGATGGTGTCGTCATAGTTTTCTGGATCCATGTGTTCTTTCTCGTCCTCGATATTTGCAGTGACATCGCCAACCAGTCCTTGTGAGAGTTTCGAGAAGTTGTTGATGTAGTTCAGTGGGTTCAGAATACGGTCAATCAGACCCTGTGTTAGTTTACCCACTGTAGCCATCTTCTCCTGTCGTACCAGCTCATGCTGAGCCTCTCCCAGTTCTGCCAGTGCTGTTTCCAGACTCTTTGATTTCTCCTCAATCTCGTCTTTCTGTTTAACAACCTCAGCGGTACGTTCCTGTACGATATTCTCCAGTCGGATCTTCTCCTTTCTGAGTTGACTGATACGCCATAGCACAGTAGCGTAGATGAGTAAGGCAAACAACAGCAGATAGAGGATTTGCATGTACCAACGGAGATAGAAAGGTGCCTGAATCTCAAAAGAGAATTGGGCAATTTCCGAGACACGACCAAAAGCATCTCGTGCCTGTACCTCAAACAGGTACCTACCATAAGGTTGGTTGTTGTATTCTGTAAAGGTGTCATTATCCCAAGCGCTCCATTTTCCTCCATTGATTCTATAGCGGTATTGTGTATGTAGGAGAAGTGAGGGATAGTCAGTGGAGTAGTTGATGTGTATCTGTCGCTCATCAGAGTCAAACACCATCTTGTTAGGTATTTCTCCGAATCCTCCCCATGCAAGACTATCATCATTGATAATGATAGAACGAATAAACAATTTTTGCTTGACGTCCTTTGTAGGGGCATTCTTGGACTTGTCTGCTACAATCACTCCATTAGAGCTTCCCATCCATAAAAGGTCGTTTTCATGGACTATGTCACGAATGGAATAGTCCATGAGTGGATAAATATAAGAGTTCCATTGGTTGTTTGCGCTCCCATTAACCAAAGCATTAAGCCCTTTCCCTTTATTATCGGTTATCCACAAGATCCCGTCTTGGTCTGTATAGGAGAAAAGCGGGTAGGGGAAAGGTACCGTTGCACTTGCTGTAATAATAGTAGGTTTATTCTTATACATGACAAGTGTGGAGATCTCCTCCTTGTTGTTACCAGCAGTCTGAACCGTAAATGTTCCACTCTCATCGTTCCAGATTCTGCCATAGAGATTCTGAAGCCAGATGACTCCGTCATTGTCTTTGATGAATTTAGTGACACGTTCAGCTTCACAAACTTTCTTTGGAGCCTTTCCTGATTGGTTGTAATAGACACCATCTTGCTCACCAGTATAAAAGCCATGATAGTCCCCCATCACGGCAGTAGTACTTTCTTTTGTCAGTTGTTGGATGGTTCCATTAGCCTGAATATTGTAGACACCATTAGAGGTGGCTGCCAACAAGCCGTCATTATATTTGATAATTTGCCAGCAGGCATAACTGATCTTGTCAATGGGGGTGAATGATTGTCCGTCCTGCCTGAAGAGACCAGTCAGTGTTCCTGCATACATCTTTTCTCCCATCTTTGCCAAGGAGAGAACTTCTCCTTTCAAGCCATTATCAGATGTGAAACGTGTATAGGGTGATGGAGCCTGGACAATAAAGATCCCATTATCTGTTACACCCCAGAGTAACCCATGCTTGTTATAGGCAAGACTTTTCACATTATCGGAGCAGAGTCCGTTTTCCTCATTCAAATGATATAGGATATTCTGCTGCTTATCTACGATGAAAACGCCTTCACCTTCAGTAGCGACACCAGTCATTCCGTCACCCATTTCCTCTTTCCAGTTGACAGTGATGTTAGGGACAATGGGTGTATAATCATAGGGATTACCTTTGTCGGTTGTTGAGATAAAGATGCTGTTTTGTTTTGCGGTATAGATCATGCCATTGCTGACAGAGAAATAAATCTCACCTTTATATTCCCAGATATCATCGACCTCACCTTTGAACTCGTGTTTCTCATCTTGCGTCTTCAACTCTAAAGTACCATTGTCATTGGCTTTCACATAACCAAAAAAGTTGTATCCTCCTACCCATAATTTTCCTTTTGTGTCCTTAAACAAGACGGTGACACGAGTAATACCAGGAGTATGGATTATGCTCCAGCCAGCATTGTCATAATAGAGTAAGCCCTCGAAGTTTGCCACATAAACGATACCGTCTCTGTCAATCTCTATGTCAAAGTTCTGTTTATGGGCTTTATAGGTCGTCGGTGAGATGTTATTGAAAAAAGGAACACCCTGCGCTCCTGCGTTCAACAGCATAGTACCTGCCAAGAGACATAAGAAGAGTAGTCTTTTCATGATTTCGCCTCCTTTCCAATAAAAGTCTCATAAGGGATGTTCTTGCCAATGCTTCTCTTGTCAGGTTACGTTTGATCTTTGACTTCAGTATGGTCGCCATGTCTGTAATGTCAATCAACGTCTCGGTCAAGTTACCATTCTGGTCACCCGTCCAAATATAATGATGTGTCTTGTCGAAACTCAGACTGATAATCCATTGTCGAGAGTTGATGATAGAGATAGGCTCCATCTTCTCACTTTTGATGTTCCAATACCTGACAGTACCGTCATAGCTACTGGTGTATATTCGATCGCTGTCGAAGTTAATCCTTGATACACGGGAACTATGACCGATGAGTTTGTGGATGTTTCCAGACGGATCTTGATAATAGACCGTGCCATCGTACATTCCGAATATCTGCTGTCTTGTCTTGCTGTTGGCGTTGTATGACATGACACGTCCTTTGAACGGTAAAGTCTGTTTAGTAACATGAGAGATGTCATGATTAACATAATACATAATAGGAAGGCTCTTGTCAAAAAGGGCAATCTGTCCGTTTTTCCATCCAGCGATAGATGTCTTGAAGTCCAAAGGTAACGTCTTAATAGGACGCAAGGTGACAGCATCTATCACGTGCAGACTGCTTTCTGCTGTGATGACCAACTCATTTTCCTTGAGGGAGTATATTCTAAAAGGACGCACAGCCCCCTCAATCTGTACGACATGTGGCTTCCCGTTTTCTTTGCATGCTATCAGATGCCCTGTATGGCTTACGGCAAAAAAGGTCCTTTCTTTATTAAAATAGATGTCTCGGAAATCAAATTGGTTATTACTGAATATGGTCTTTGTCTGTAAGTTGTCTTTAGTACGGGTATGTTTTAGAATCTCACCATAGGTACTAATAGACATGAAATTTGTCGTACCAGGAATAAGGATCGTCTTCATGATAGAGCCATGAGCGACAGCCCATTTCCGTTGTCCACCACTCGTCAGCATCATTGCCTCATAGATAGAAGGATGATAGGTGTCTCCATGATAGCGTTTGGTAAAGACATAGGAGGCATAAGCCAAGAGAGAGGCGAGCTCTTTGTTGCCAGACCGCTGCTGGGTAATAGCGGCATTCCCTAAGTTACGAGCCATAGCGACATAGCTTAACGTATCAGCCACCCGTTTTGAAAACTCAGCCTGTACACGTTGATTTTCCGCTATCACACGTTCTCCTTCAGCAACCTTTGAAGCATCCAAGGCTCGCTTCTCGGCTTCTTGTGCGTTCTGTCGCTCAACCTCAGCATGCTGTCGCATCTCATTAGCGAGACGTGACTGTTGCTCTGCCTCATCACGTTGCTCATCACTGATGATACGCTGTTGGTTGGCTATCTCCTCCATCTGAGCATTGACGCTCTGCATGACAGCAGACTCTTTCTCTTTCTGGGAGAGAATAGCTAACTGCTCCTCCAATTCCTTGACTCTCATCTGCTCAACGGAATATTTATCATGCATCTTCCACATGGTTATTCCTGCCAGAACGAGAACAATGCCAAGGGCAGTAGAGACCCCTATTTTGGTAATTTTCCTCATGCTTTGCGTTTCAGTGCCATAATAGTGATGTCGTCACTCTGGGATGCCTGACCGATGAATGATTTAGTGTCAGCGAGCATTGCATCGATAATCTCCCTGCATGACTTGTCTGGTACAGTGGCAAGGACAGCTTCCATGCGCTGTTCTCCATATTCTTCCAGTTGCTCGTTGAAAGCCTCATTCACACCATCGGTATACATGATGAGTGAGTCTCCAACATTTAGTTGGGCTTGCTCGTCGATATATTCCTGGTCTTTGAAGACACCCAGGATGCAGTTCCTGCTGATGGGCAGCTGTTCCACACGACCGTCTGCCCTGAGGATATAGGGGGAGTTGTGTCCACCATTACAATAGTCTAACTGACCAGTCTTGATATTGTAGATACCATAGAAAACCGTCACGAACATGCTGTCGACAGACTCAGCACTTAATAGGTCGTTCGACTTGACCAGGCTGGTCCCCGGGGTATAGCCTTGAAGTCCGACAGTACGAATCAAGGTTCGGCTGACAGCCATGAAGATAGCGGCAGGAACACCTTTACCGCTGACATCTGCCATCACAACACCGATATGGTCTTCGTCGATGCGGAAGAAATCATAGAAATCACCACCCACATCTTTGGCAGGAGTCATCAGTGCCGCCAAGTCCATCTCATGTTCATTCTCTGGGAAGGGAGGGAAGACACGGGGAAGGATAGCCTGCTGGATCTCATGGGCAACAGCAAGGTCGGTCTTCAGAGACTCCAGTTGTGAGTGCTCCTCTTGTGCTTTCTTGATATAGTCGATCTGCTCAATCGCTTTCTCGATAGTCACACTCAGGTCATCCAAGTCGATGGGTTTGGTGGCGAAGTCGAAAGCACCGTTATTCATAGCGGAACGGATATTACCCATATCACCGTATGCGGAAACCATGATACACTTCATGGCTGGGTTTTGCATCTCGTTGATTTTGGTGAGCAGTGTCAGCCCGTCCATTTCCGGCATGTTGATGTCGGAGAGGATAATGTTAATGTCTTTCTCACGCAGCAAGACGGTAAGGGCTTCTAAACCATTATGTGCAAAGAAAAACTCATACTCACCCTTGCGGATTTTCCTTCTAAAATATTGCGTTAACAGGAGTTCGAGGTCCATCTCGTCGTCCACACTGAGAATCTTTACTGGTGTCATTT
>CAJONQ010000071.1 GCA_905235835.1 uncultured Prevotella sp. | reverse complement strand
GAATCAGTTTATAGCACAGTCGAAGAATGGTACATTCCTTTTCGACCGTCAGTATATGGATTATCATTCAGACCGTTTTGAGGACTATTCGTTGATGTTCTATCGCAATGGAGAATTATATGCCCTTTTACCTGCCAATAGAGATGACTGTGTGTTGTGGTCACATAGAGGCTTGACGTATGGGGGCATTATTATGAATGAAAAATCAACGGCTGCTCGTATTCAGCAGTTGTTTCGTGAGTTGAATGATTACTTACGTGCTGATGGGCTTATGAAAGTGATCTATAAACCTGTTCCGCATCTTTTTCATCGTATCCCTTCTGAGGAAGATATCTATTCTTTGTTTAGTGTGTGTGATGCTAAATTGATTGATCGTAGTCTCTCCTCTACACTTATCTTGCAGACTCCTTTGAAATGGCATCGTGATCGAAAATACGGCATCAATAAGGCGAAAGCGCATGGTGTCGCAGTTGGTGAGAGTCAAGATTGGAAAGGTTTTTGGGAAGTGCTTACGTATAACCTGAGGAATAAGTATGATTCCAGACCTGTTCATACGCTGGAAGAAATAGAACTATTACATCATCGTTTTCCTCAACAGATTCGTTTGTTTACTGCATCAAAAGAGGGTAAAGTACTTGGGGGAACAGTATTATACATTACTCCAACTGTTGTCCATACCCAATATATTTCAGCGAATTTGGAAGGAAAGCAATGGAGGGTCATTGATGCACTTTTCGATTATCTGTTGCATGAATGTGATTGGCATCAGAGATATTTTGACTTTGGAACCTCGAATGAGGAAGATGGCAAGATATTGGTGGAACCCCTTATCTATCAGAAAGAGGGATTTGGTGGACGTGGAATTTGCTACGATTGGTATGAATGGGCATTATGATTAAGTATTTGGATTTAAAACGAGTGAATGCTCCTTATGAGGAGGAGATACAACAGACTATGGCTGATATGCTTCAGCGTGGATGGTATCTCAAAGGAGAGGCTACCCAGCTGTTCGAACAACATTACGCTGACTATATCGGTACCCGTTATTGTATCGGATGTGGTAATGGACTGGATGCTCTGACTATGATATTCCGTGCTTATAAAGAGATGGGACTTATGTCTGACGGAGATGAGGTCATTGTGCCAGCAAACACCTATATTGCCTCTATTCTTGCTGTTACGGAGAATCATCTGAAACCTGTTTTGGTTGAGCCTGACATCCATACCCTTCAGATTGACGAAACATTGATAGAACAAGCAATTACCCCTCGTACTCGTGCTGTCATGATAGTCCACCTCTATGGTCGTTGTGCCTATACTGACCGGGTAGGGGAGATATGTCATCGTCATGGTCTTAAACTGATAGAGGATAATGCACAGGCTCATGGTTGTATGTTTGGAAATCAACGGACAGGTGCTTTAGGTGATGCTGCCGGTCATAGTTTCTACCCTACAAAGAACCTTGGAGCATTAGGTGATGCTGGTGCCATCACTACTAATGATGAGCAGTTGGCAGAGATTGTCAGAGGGATAGGTAATTATGGTAGTAAAAGAAAATATGTGTTCGACTATCAAGGGCGTAACTCCCGTATTGATGAGTTACAGGCGGCGATTCTTGATGTCAAACTGAAATACTTGGATGAGGCTAATGCTAAGCGGAAGGAAATAGCCGCCTTATATATTAATAAGGTATATAATCCCCAAATAGTTATTCCACAGTCCGATAGGGATAGTGTGTGGCATATTTTCCCTATTCTTTGTGAGCGACGTGATGCCTTGCAAGATTATTTGAAGGCAAATGGGGTAGAGACTCAGATCCATTATCCGATACCTCCACACCAGCAACGTTGTTATGCGGAGTGGAAAGGACTGTCATTACCAGTCACGGAACGAATCCATCAGCAAGAAATAAGCCTCCCCTGTCATCAGACTATGACAACAGAGGAGGTCAATACGATTGTCAATCTCTTGAATATTAGTATTCCATGACAGCAGGCAGTTCCTTTGCCTGGTCAATCATCTTCTGAATCTCGACAACAGCAGGAACACGGTTGGTGAGGTTCTTCTGGGCATTCACCTCTTCCAGTTTTGCCTGTAGATTCTCGGCAACACGGTGCTTCAGTTCCTTGACGGTGTCAACACCTGCAGCCTCCAAGAGCTCTGCGAACTGAGGACCTACACCATTGATACGATACAGGTCACAGTGATTAGCCCATTTCAGAATTAGCTTACCACTAATGCCGGTCTCTGCCTCTAATGCTTTGCGACCAGCAGGCTTGGCACACTTCTCCAACAACTCTGCGTCTGTTTTGATACCTGCGGCGATTAGTTTCTCTGCGTAAACCTCGCCAACTCCTTCGATGTCAATTACTTTGTAAGTCATAATGTTAATATTAAAATGGTTAGTAAAAAAGGTTATTCTTGCATGAGTAGGATGGTGACACTGCGAGCTGCCTGGGCTCCCATCACCAGTACCTGTGCGATGTCGGCAGTCTTTGATGGACCACTGATGAAGGTGCCATAACCATCGTACGTCTCGTCGAATTCGATACGCTTGTATGCCTCGTGTATATTATTGACAATCTGCGACTTGGGCAATAGAATGATGAGATTCTCAGAAATGAAGCAGATGGCCTTCTCCTTCATCTGTTGGGGAATCCAGATGCAACCGTTCTCGGCAACACCGAACTTGCCGCGTATCACCCCCACATCAGTACCGTTCAGATCACGAGCACGTCCTACCGTATCGGGATTACGGGTAGCGATAGTTACCTCAGGAAGATTACTGGCAATCTCCTTTGCATCAGGGTATAGTTCGCGAATAAGACTATCTACGGTACGGTCGCCCTTGACCTCGATGACGTGTCCCCCCACACTCTCACTCATAGCGATAAACTGCACGAGCGGGTCGGGATAGGTGATAGCTTTGATGTCACTCAGGTTAGGCATGTCGAACTGCTCACGGATGTTCGATTTGTATTTCTTCAATATATCTTCTTTACTGCTCATTTCTCTAAGTCTTTGATCATCTCATGGAATGGTTTCTTGGGGAACTTGAACATATCATGACCTTCTGCCCATGGGTTCAAGCCACTGTTCATGATAGGAGAGGGAATCAGGTTTGCCCAAGAGGCAATACTTGTCCCGAAATTATAGAGTCCAGAATTACCATAGAGGACTGACATCGCACGGCACATCAGTTTCTTTTGTGGATTAGCTGTGCCGAACTCGTCTAACTGTTGGCGCCACAGGTATATCTGGTCACCGAGGTTGACCTTTACAGGACATACAGTCTGACAACTGTTACAGAGAGTGCATGCTGACACGTTGCCACTATGTTTCTGATGGTCACGCAGCATACCAAGGTTGATACCAATAGGACCTGGTATGAAATAGCTGTAACTATAACCACCACTGCGACGATAGACAGGACAGGTGTTCATACAGGAGCCGCAACGGATACATTTAAGAGACTCCCAATGCTCTGGGTTGGCAATCCACTCTGAGCGTCCGTTGTCCACCAAGACGATATGCATCTTATGTGCCGTAGGGCGTGCCTTACGGAAATGACTGGTATAGGTCGTCGTGGGCTGACCGGTACCAGCACGGCAGAGCATACGCTGGAACACGGCAAGGCAGTCGTAATTAGGAATGACCTTCTCTAATCCGATGGCTGCGATATGCAGTTTAGGACAGGAGGTAGACATGTCGGCATTACCTTCGTTGGTGCATACCACGATATCACCAGTCGATGCTATTCCGAAGTTGGCACCAGTCATACCGGCATCGGCGGTCAGGAACTCATTACGCAGACTCAGTCGTGCACAATAAGTAAGGTACGTGGGGTCATGGTTACCTTTCTCGCTACCCAGTTTCTCCTCAAACAGTTCTCCTACATCGTCATGGTTCAGATGGATGGCGGGCATCACGATATGGGAGGGCTTTTGTCCCTTCAACTGGATGATGCGCTCTCCTAAGTCCGTCTCCACCACCTCGATACCACGCTCCTCCAAGTAGGGGTTCATCTCACACTCCTCCGTGAGCATGGACTTTGATTTCACCATCTTCTTGACGTTATGGTTCTTGAGAATGCCATAGACGATTTCATTGAACTCCTGTGCGTCCTTTGCCCAATGTACCTCCACGCCATTCTTCTCGGCATTGGTGGCAAATTGGTCGAGGTATTCGTCCAAATGGGTGATGGTATGGCGTTTGATGGCTGACGCTTTCTCACGGAGCTGTTCCCACTCGTCAAGACCGTAAGCCATATTGTCGCGCTTGCTACGAACTGCCCAGAAAGTGGCATCGTGCCAACTGGCATATGTCTGGTTCTTTAAGAATTCCTTGGCTGCTTTAGAATGTGCTGTACTCATAATCCTGCGGCTAAAATCTCTACTACGTGTTTGAACTCTATCTTCAGTCCCTGTTTCTTTGCCACACCTGCCATGTGCATCAGGCAGGAGCAGTCGGGACCAGTGACATATTCGGCTCCCGTCTTGATATGACGCTCTACCTTGTCCTTGCCCATCTGTGCCGATACGGCGGTCTCTTCGACAGAGAACATACCTCCGAAACCACAGCACTCGTCAGGTCGTTCTGGTTCCACGACATTGATGCCGTCGACCAACTGTAACAGGTCCTTGATCTTATTAAAAGGTGTCACATGCTCCTCAGTGGGTGACGAGAGTCCTAACTCACGCACCCCATGACAGGAGTTATGAAGGCTTACTTTGTGAGGGAAAGTACCCAGTCGTCGGTCTACCTTCACGACATCATGGAGAAACTCCACCACATCCATGATTTTTCCACTCGTCACACACTCGTGTATCCCCTTCAGCAGACGGGGATAGTTGAGCTTGACAAAGGCAGTGCAGGAAACACTGGGAGCCACCACATAGTCGAACTCCTTGAACATATCCTCAAATTTCTCAGCAAGTGGAATAGCTTGCTTCTCAAATCCGGCGTTAGCCATAGGCTGTCCGCAACAGGTCTGATTGAGTGGGTAGGTGACGTCAATCCCTAAATGGCGCAGCAACTTATAGGTCGCTACGCCTACTTCCGGGTAGACGGCATCCACATAGCAAGGGATAAATAGTCCTATCTTCATATATACTTATTAATAATTATCAATTTATATCACGTGTAATCCTAAGAACACCATCAAACCGTTCATCAGAATCCAGAAGATGGCAAAAGGTAGTGTCTTACGCATGATGTCACCGTCCTGTCCCTCCATGTCGCATGCCGCTGTAGCTATAGCGATACTCTGAGGAGAGAGTAGTTTACCACCCTCGGAGCCGGCACAGTTAGCAGCGGCAATCCAGTTGGTCTCGTTTCCTGAAACACCGAAGAAGTTGGCTTCGTTGACCAGTCCCAATTGTCCAGCGGCTGCAGCCTGTAACTTTCCAAACAGGATGTTTGCCGATGTGGCAGAGCCTGTGACGAATGTTCCGATACTACCGATGAGTGGGGCAAAGAAAGGATAGGCGGCACCAGTCATTGCCACCAGTCCGGTAGCGATGCTTAATGTCATACCAGTATTGTTCATCAGTGATGCAAGGGCTACCAAGCAGCAGATAGTTAGTGCTGTCTTCTGTAGGTTATAGGCGGTCTTACCTAATAGTTTCATGAGTTGACTAAACGAAAGCCCCTGAATAAGTCCGCCAATCATAGCACCACCGAATCCCCACGTCAACAGCAATACTAATAGTCCTTTGTCTGATGTCAGCTGAATAAACTGTGTTTTGATTGTCTCAATCTCTTTGGTCTCGCATAGGATGTTATAACTGAAAATCGCACAGATGATGATAAGGATAATCGGGAAGCAAGCTTTAAGGAAACCTTCAACAACAGACCATGCCGTGATGCCGACAATAGAGGTGTCGGCATATTTCTCGGGTACAATACCCAAGGCTGGTGTGGCGAAAATGGACAATAGGATGGTAACAACTAAGGTGATTAAAGCGCTTTTCCAACCTGACATTTTGAGTCCCATCATCAAAATGAACAGTAATGCAATCGGTATAGTAGAGATAAGTGCTGCCATAGAACTTGGATTTTAGTTATTATTACATAAGTTTGTGGCAAATGTACAAAAAAATATTTAATATAAGAAGAATTAGAGGGTTAAATTAATTAATTTATAAAGAATAATTTGTATATTTGCAAATAGATGATTAATAACCGAAGTATCTTAAATGCCTATGCTAAACAAATTTCTTGAAGAACTCAGACTGTTTATCCCGTCAGAGCGTATCTATACCGACGAGTTACGTACCCTCGGATGGGGCACTGATGCCAGTTTCTATCGCCAGATACCCAAGGCGGTGATTAGAAGCGACCATGAAGGAGAAATCTCAAAGATTGTCCGGACTTGCAAGAAGTATCACTTTCCTTTTACTTTCCGTGCGGCAGGGACATCCTTGTCAGGACAGAGTTGTACGGACAGCATACTGATAGTGGCAGGAAAGCATTGGGAGAAATATGAGATAGGTGACAATCAGGACACTATTCGTCTGCAACCAGGTATTGTGGGAGCTAAAGTAAATGAGATATTAAAGCCCTATGGGCGTGTGTTTCCACCTGACCCAGCCAGTATCGGTAGCGCCATGGTGGGTGGTATCGTCATTAACAACGCCTCAGGTATGAACTGTGGTGTGCATGCCAATAGTGACCGCATGCTGGTCTCTGCACGTATCATCCTTACTGATGGAACCATTCTTGATACAGGTGATGAGCAGAGTAAGGAATCATTCCGTCAGACGCATCCTGACTTCATACGAAAGATTGAGGAACTACGTGATAAGGTTCGTGCCGATGAGGAGTTGGCTTCACGCATACAAAATAAATATAGTATTAAGAATGTAACGGGTTTAAACCTTCGTCCGTTGATAGCCTATGATGACCCGTTTGACATCATTGCTCATTCGATGGTGGGTTCTGAGGGTACGCTTGCTTTCTTGGCAGAGGTGACGATGAAGACACTTTATGATTACAAATATAAGGCATCGGCAATGGTCTATTTCCTCACCATGAAAGAGAGTTGTGAGGCTGTCGTGGCAATGAAGAAGTTGAAGGCTGGTGACGAGGATTTGAAGATGAGTGCCGAGAACCTGATGGTAAAGAGTGCTGAGATGCTCGACTATATGTCACTCAATAGTGTGGATGATCCTGTATTCTTGCAGTATAAGAAGGATGTTGATGCTGGCAAGATAGAAGGTGTGGAACCTGGTGACTATCATAACTTGACAGCCATCTTGACAGAGACGAAGGGTGTGACGCATGAACAACTGCTTGAGAAAATGGCAAAGATCAAGGAGTGCCTGGGACAGTTCCGCCTGTATATCCCTGCAGAGTTCACGGAGGATCCGGCTGTCTATGGAAAGTATTGGGCAATACGCTCTGGTATCTTCCCGTCTGTGGGTGGTACACGACCCGTTGGCACTTCTTGTCTGATCGAGGATGTCGCATTCCCCATCGAGTCGTTACCAGAGGCTACCGTCAAGTTGCAGAAACTGATTGCTGACCATGGCTATTCCGATGCGTGTATCTATGGTCATGCCTTTGAGGGTAACTACCACTTTATTCTGAATCAGAGTTTTGCTGATGAGCATGAGGTAGCACGTTATGCGGAAATGATGCATGGTGTTGCCAAACTGGTAGTGGAGGAGTATGACGGCTCGTTGAAGGCTGAACATGGTACGGGTCGTAATATGGCTCCATTCGTGAAGTATGAGTGGGGCGATAAGGCTTATGAGGCAATGAAGGAGTTGAAACGGATATTCGACCCCGATGGACTGTTAAATCAAGGAGTTATCTTCAATGACGACCCAGAGTGCTTTATCAAATGCCTGAAGCCGTTACCCGTCCTTGATTATGATTTTGATAAGGTCCCTGATGGCGGTAAGTATCTGATGGATCCCTCTCTCTCAACAGCCAAGGAGACGATAGAGCAGGTGAAGCGTGCCAACAAGTGTATTGAGTGCGGATTCTGCGAGGTTAATTGTATGTCCTGCGGACTGACGCTTTCATCCCGAATGCGTATTGCCGTTCAGCGTGAGATACGTGAGCTGGAGGCGACAGGGGCTAACCCAAAGCGTGCTGCCACGTTGCGTAAACAGTATAAATACTATGGTGACCAGACGTGTGCCACGGATGGTCTTTGTGCGACATCCTGTCCGATGAAGATTAACACGGGAGAGTTGACGCATCTGATTCGCCAGATGGATATGAATAACAATCCTGCAGGCTATAAGGTGGGTGAGTTTGCCGCTCACCACATGGCTGGTATAAAACAGGGCTTGCGTCTGGTACTCGACGTGGCTCATCTGGGACATATCACTTTGGGACCATCTATGATGACCAGTGTCGCTCGTGGTATGAACAAGATGGGACTGCCGCTGTGGACGACGGCAATGCCAAAGAAGAAGAGACAGCCGAAACCTTCGGACCTCACACAGTTTATCATTGAACGCTCTTTGCCGCATAAGCCTGAGGAGCAGGCTGAACTGAAGGTCGTTTACTTCCCCAGTTGTATCAACCAGACAATGGGACAATCAAGACAGGGTGGGAAGAAGCACGACCTCGTGGATGAGGTCATCCAGCTGATGGCAAAAGCGGGCTATGAGGTCATCTTCCCGGAGAGCATGGAGAGAATGTGCTGTGGACAGATTTGGGAGTCTAAGGGTATGCTGGATATCGCTGACAGAAAGAGTGCCGATCTGGAGGCTGCCTTATGGAAGGCTTCCGAGGAGGGACGCTATCCTGTGCTTTGTGCGCAGAGTCCTTGTCTGCATCGTATGAAGAAGATCATGCGTAAGATGAAACTATACGAGCCTGCCGAGTTTATCATGAAGTATCTTGTGCCACGTCTGGACTTCCATCCGATTGACCGTCATATAGCCTTGCACCTCACTTGCTCAACGCGTGAGATGGGGGTAGCTGACGACCTGATAGCTCTTGCTAAGTTGTGTTCTAATAATGTGTATCTGCCAGAGGGCGTAGGTTGTTGCGGATTTGCCGGGGATCGTGGCTTTACCTTCCCAGAGATGAACAGGTACGCACTTCGTAAACTACGCCCACAGATTGAGAAGAACCATATCGAGGTGGGCTATAGCAATAGTCGTACCTGTGAGATCGGTCTGGAGACGAACACAGGTATTCCTTATATGAGTATCGTATACTTGGTGAACGAGTGTACGACGGCTAAGAAGTGATTAGAACGTGCAGGGAAGGGCACTCAACTGATAATAGAGGGTACGGGCAATGCGCTCGTGCCCTTTGTCGTTGGGGTGCAGACGGTCTGCGGCTCCGTCCTTGAAATACTGCACATGCTCGTCCATCAGGGGGAAGAGTCCGCAAAAGGCATGGAGGTCGATGACGGGTACTGCCCAGATATTGCCTGCCTCCTTGACGGCATCGATATAACGCTGTAGGGGTTCTCCGCAACGGTTATAATAGTCCTCGGTAGGTTGCCAGTTCTTGTCGTTGGCATAGAATCCGGCACGATGGATAGGGGTGAGCAGCACAATCTGTTTGGTAGGGTAGGCACGCTTCAATTTGTCCAAGGCGATATTGATACGTCCCTTGTAGGTGTCCTTCGACATGACAGGATGCATCCGTTTCCTGGTGACGATATGCTTGGGCTCGTGAATACCAGCCATCACTTCCTCTTCCTTGATGTCGTACCACTCTCCGACGGGTACGCCGTCGTTGAAGTCGTTGGTACCGATGAAGACCATAATGGCATCAACCTCGTCCCCATGCTCAGCCTTCAACTTGTCGGTCTGGTTGGGAATATCATTCCATTGGCGACCGCTGATGCCATAGACATAAGGGGTGATGCCTAACCAGTCTTGCAGGAAGTTCCAGTACTTCACTTTGGAGCCGTTGTTCTTAGGGTCTGTAATAGAGTCTCCGAAGTAAGCCACACGCTTGTTCATCCAAGGGTGGACGAGGGTGGTCTGCGCCATCATGGGGAGCATTGTCAACCAGCAGATGGCAAGGGTTATCATACGTTTTTTCATCATTGTAGTTTTAGTCTTAGGGGCAAAGTTACTTCTTTTTCTTCAGAAGTGAGGGCTTTTTATTCTTTTTTAAGATACTGATTGAATGGTTGAGCGAAATAAATCACTATCTTTGCCCCGTGTTTAAACAAATTAGAAAAAGATGAATTACAACAACGATTATGAATTGAGTGAGTACGCACAGGAAAGACAATGGGATGTCTCTGCTGCGTTTCCTGTATTAATGCGTAAGGTGTATGTATGGATGACACTGGCTTTGGTGATTACGGGGTTCACCGCCTATGGGGTGGCAAACAGCCCAGGAGTACTGCAGGCTATCTATACCAATCGGATATTGTTCTGGGGACTGATTATCGCTGAGTTTGCGTTAGTCATTGGTGTGAGTGCCGCCATCAACAAGTTGTCGCTGCCGGTAGCCACCTTGATGTTCGTGGCTTATTCAGTGATTAATGGCGCTCTGCTGTCGTATATTTTCCTTGCCTATACCAGCAGCTCTATTGCCACTGTGTTCTTTATCACGGCAGGCACCTTTGCCGCTATGGCGATAGTTGGTTATACTACCAAGACCGACCTCTCGTCTATAGGTAAGTATCTGTTGATGGCGTTGATTGGTCTGATCATTGCCACCCTGGTTAATGTGTTCTTCGTGAAGAGCACAGGTCTCGACCTCATCATCAGTTATGCCGGTGTGCTGATCTTTGTAGGACTGACGGCATACGACTCTCAGAAGATCAAGCAGATGCTGATGCAGGCTCCAGATGCCGGTGAGGTGGCACAGAAATATGCCCTGCTGGGTGCGCTGTCACTCTATCTCGACTTCATCAACCTGTTTATCTATCTTCTCCGCATCTTCGGAAAGCGGGAGTAAACTCGTGAATTAAATCAAAATCAATCAAAACTGACTGGCAGAGCAATGGCTTTGCCAGTCGTTTTTCCTACACGTATTTTTTTAAACCCTTGTCACCGTTGCCGCCTTGCAAAACTGTTTGATAATCAGTGGATTGCTGGTGACAAGGAAGCGGCAACGGTGGCAAGGAAAGGCGATTTTGCCCAAAAAGTGGGGTCATTTTGCCTCAAAAAAGAGATCAAAACGGGCTCGTCACCAGATGCATGATGATCTTTTGGGAGAGAGAAGGCATCCCGATCAAAGATGATCGGAGTCAAGGGGATACTTTATTCCATGCCATGGAACAAGTTGTTCCACCCCATGGAACAAAGTGTTCCACCCTATGGAACAAACAGGAAGGTGCCGGCTTCCTCGGTGCGAAGGCATACCTTCGAGGGGCGAAGGTATGCCTTCGTAAATCACGGGTAGCGGTTAGTCATTTCTTCTGCCAGTGAGAATCAAGTATTTGGTCTTGGCTTGCAGATATTCGCTGACGGCGGTAGTCCTTTGGGTGAGTGCCGTCTGGTATTGGCGCTGGGCATCGAGTAGTACCGACATGTTGGTCATACCGTTACGGTAGTACTCACGATGGATGCGCAGATTCTCCTCTGCCCGCACAATACTCTTCTCGGCTATCTGGGTCTGCTTGTACGTACTCTCCAGATTGTCCCAGGCATCCATGATCTGCAGGGTGATGAGTTCACGCTTGTCCTGACGGAAGTCCAGGGCTTTCTGTTCTTCTATCTTCTTGCGTTTGTACTCATGCCGCTCGCTCCAGAAAGTGCTGATGGGTATCTGCAGAGTGGCAAAAGCGATAGCCTTGCCCTGCCACTTGCTTAGGAGTCTGTTATAGGTCAGGCTACCGCCCACGAGGAGGATGGGCAGCATGTTTGCCTTGGCGATCTTGCTCTCCAACTGTGATTTCTTGACCCAGATGTCCAGCAACTGGGTCTCCGTACGGTTCAGGGTTGCCTCCAACGGATTGGTACGCAGCGTCTCGGGGTCTGAGATATCGGCATCTATCTGGGTGTCCACGTCGATGTCTTCATTCGCCATACCCATGTATTTAGCCAGTGCACGACGCATCAGCCTGCAAGCATTGGCTGTCTTGATGCGCAGTGCCGACATCTGGTCCTGTATCAGCTCGACAGAAAGCACGTCGTTCTTATTGACAATACCGTTCTCGTAGATGTTGACGGCATCCTGATGGATGCTTTTCAGCTCCTCTTCGATGCTGGCGAAAGTCTTGTCCAAATCGTGCAGCTCTACTATCTTATAATAAAGGAACTGCGTCATCTGCACAATCTGGTCGTCAGTGACGCTAATGAGTTTTTGGCGGGCATCCACCTGAAGGTCGGCAAGTTTATTGTAACTGCTCAGTCGTCCACCGGTATAGACAGGCTCAAGGGCTGTCACTCCAAAGAGGGTACCATTCTTGATGAAATTCAGTTCGCCTACGAAGTTCATCTCAATGATTTGGTCTATTTCCTTTAGCGCCTCACGGAATTCATCCGAGAACAGCTGTGCCTTCACCAGATACTCGGAGGACTGGAAGTAACTGGCTGACATGCCTACCATGGGGAAATACTTCGAACGGGCATATTTCTGCTGTTCCTTGGCTGTCAGCAGGTCGTTCTTCGCGTCCTTGGCTGCCGTGTTCCCCACACGTGCGGCTGCTATACATTCCTTCAGTGTCATGATGCGCTGGCTGTCGGCAGGACATGCCAGCAGACAGCAGAGGGCGAGGGCGGTCAGTCGCCACCCTTGTCTATTCTTGAATTTCATCTTCTATAGGTTCTTTAAACTTGTTTCTAATCAGACAATAGCCCACGGGGATCATGGTCAGCACAAAGAACATCGAGACGAACGCTCCCACGAAGACGACCATTCCCATGGGGTGCCATAAGGGTGAGTCCTTCAGCACCATCGTAATCACACCCATCGATGCGGCGGCAGAGGTCAGGAACACAGGACGGAAACGACGCTTGGCAGAGAGCAGGGCGGCTTCGGAAGGTGATATCTGATTCTTGCGGAACAACTCCTCGGCATAGTCTATCATAATGATGCTGCAACGGATGATGATACCTATCAGTGTGACGAATCCCAGAATGGCTGTGGCTCCAAACTCGTCGTCGGAGAGTGCCATGCCTAAGGCTCCGCCCAGTAGTGTGAAGAGCAGGGAGCACATCACCAGCAACGTGAGCATGATACTCTTCAGGTGGAAGACGATGACGAAGAAAATCAGCATGATGGAGATAAGCACGCCTAAGTAGATCTGCGGGCGATACTGATTGTCCATGTCTGCCATACCTCCCTTGCTGATAGTGACACCCTCAGGTAACCGTAGTGTCTCAAGGTCCTTATAGACATCCTTGGTGACTGGACCGACCAGCGCACCACGGCTCAGCATACCATATACAGATGCTGTACGCACACCATTACGACGATTGATGAAACCGTCGCCCCAGCCGGGCTTCACGTCGGCAACCTGTGTGAGGGGCGTAGCCGTCAGTGTCGGTATCGGACCGCTCACACGGATATTCTTCAGATTGTCGATAGTCTCCTGACTCTCGTTGACATCACGTATCACGATACTGAGCTCATGGTCGTCCTCCCAGATGGAGGTGACGGGAATGCCACCACCATAGCGCAGGGCAAGATTCAGGGAGAGCAGTGTCTTGCTCAGTCCTAAACGGTTGGCTTCCTCGGGGTGTATGATGACTTCAAGACGGTTGTTGATAGCTCCCCAACTGGTGTTCAGCACATTGATGTCCTTGTTGCGTGCCAGCCGGTTCCAGATGCTGTCAGTAGCGATATGCAGACTGTCCAGATTGTCCCCCGACACCTGTACTTCTATAGGATAGGGACGGTCTGTGTATTCAATCTGTCGGAACAGAATCTGTGCGTCACTGAAATAGGTGGAGTATTTGTCGGCATAGTCGTCGAGCATGCCTTGTGTCTCGTGGTCGTTATGGGTGTTGACGATAAACTGGGCAAAATGCGAGCCACCCAAGTCGGGCATGAACATCGTATGGAAACGAGGTGAGCCGATGCCATAGAACACGGTGAGGTTTACCACGCGTTTGTCTTTCCTCATGATGTTTGCCAGACTGTCTGCGATCTGCGCCGTGTAACTCAGGTCAGTACCTGTGGGCAGGAAGATATCGACGGCAAATTGGTTGCGCTCCGCACGTGGGGTGAGTCGTTGCGGTATGCTCAGCAGCAACACACCTCCCAGTATGGTGAGCACGGTGCCCGTCACCATGGTGGTCCGCTTATGTCGGAAGCATACGTTGATAAATCGCTCATAGACACCCTGTGCCTTCTCCAGCATCTTATAACGTCGGCTGGGATGCTCGCTCTCCATCTGTCGCAGACCTTTGTCTATCATCATATATTGCATGAGGGGTACGACAAAGATCGCAACCACGAGGGATACGAAGAGTACGATGGTGATGGAGTAGGGGAACCACTTGACGAAGTCACGCATGATATCGCTCGTCGTGATGAGCTGGGGGAAGAACGTGAACGTGATGACAATGGTGGCGGTGATGATGCTTTTGAGGAACTCGTGTGACGACTCGATAGCGGCTTTCCACCGACTCATTCCCTCGTCGAGTTTGTCAAGATAGCAGTCTACTACCACGACACTGTCGTCCACTATCATTCCTAATGAGACGATGAGTGCGGCAAGCGTGACGGTATTGATCTCCAGACCGAACAACTGGAGCAGGGCTATCGAGGCGAAAATGGTGATGGGAATGGTGGATACGGCAACAGCAGCCACACGCATGGGGAGCATCAGCATGACGACAATAATCACCGAGATGATGGCGATGCTCAGCTCAAAGAGAAACTCCTCCACAGAGTGACCTACCACTTGGCTCTGGTCACTGATGAGGTTGAGCTTCACTTCAGCAGGCAAGGTGGTGCCGAAGTCGTCGATAATCTGTTTCACCTCATCGCCGAAGTCCAGGATATTACTGCCGGCATACATCTGCAATGACATAAGCAGACACTTTTTGCCGTTGTTCCTAATATAGCGATTGGGGTCGGGCTGCTCACGCTTGATGGTGGCGATGTCTCCCAGTCTGACCACTTCGCCTGATGGAGCGGTACTGATAATGGTCTGGGCAATGTCGTTCTCGGTGTTCAGGGACGACTGTACATGTAGTGTCCTGCTTAGCTGCCCATCCGATACGCTACCAGTATATACAGTACCTGTCATACCCGATAGCTTTTGCATGAGCATGGCAGTGTTGATGCCATACATCGACAATCGGTCGCGGTCCAGATAGATACTTATCTGCTCATTCTGGTTTCCCATCGTGATGATATTCGCCAGTCCTTCGATCGTTCGTAAACGGTCGCTCAGTGCTGTGGCATAGTCATTGAGCTCACGATAGGTCTTTTCTTCACTCTCTATCGTCAGCAACATGGTGGAAACCTCTGCAAAATCGTCATCGGCAATGAGTTTCAAAACTCCTGGAGGTAGGGTGAGCTTCAGCAAGGGAAGTCGCCCCTTGAGCTTGTTCCAGAACTCTGTCTTCTTATCTTCCGTGATATCTCCCTGCAGGTTGACAATAGCAGCACAGCCATTGTTGAAACTCATGGTGATGGTGCGTTGCTTGTTGATCTCCTTGAAGGTCCAGAGAAATTTCTCCAGCGGTTTTGTCAACTGCTGTTCTACCTCTTGTTCGGTAGCGCCAGGATAGATACCCACAACCAGTCCAACAGGTACCTTCACTTGTGGGAATTCATCCTTGGGAATCCTGTGGAGCGAGAACATGCCTGCCATGATGATGGTGATGACAAGCAAAATGGTGATGCTCTTATGACGGATGGCGGATGCCACCAGATCGTTGCGTTCTTTCTTGTTACCCGACATGACTCTTACTTAGTTCTCGCTTCTAACGTTTGTTCCCTCTGACACTTTATTCTGTCCAGTCGTGATAATCGTCTCACCACTGGTCAGTCCTGAGGTGATGACGACTCCCTCGCTGAGGATGTCACCCGTCACCACGTTCTGACGATGGGCTTTCCCCTCACGCACAGTCCATACATAGCGGTCCTGACCACTGATCATGATGGCATGCTGGGGTATCACGATGTTATAGTCGCCTGAGGTATCCTGAATCATTACCTTACAAACCATACCGGGCAGCAGCTGGTGCCGGCGGTTGTCGGTAATCGCCTTCACCTGATACGAGTGGTTGATAGGATTGGCTGAGACTCCGTGGTTGATAATCTTGGCACTATAGACACTGTCGCCTAACGCATTGACCGTAAAGGTGATGGCTTGTCCATTACGTATGTTGGCGATATCTTTCTCTGGTATCGAGATACTTACCTTTACACGGTCTATCTTCACCAACTTGAAGCCCGTAATCCCAGGAGTCACATTGGCTCCTTCATGGGCAGAACACTGAGCAACATATCCTTCAAAGGGGGCACGTAGCGTGATATCCTCCAGGCTTTTCCGTGAGATGGCTTCTGCGGCACGTGCCTTGGCGAGAGCTGCCTCCATCTCTACCATCTTTATCTCTGGCAGCGTACCTTTGTCATACAGGTCTTTCAACCTGCGATAGGCATCTTCTGCTTGATGCAGGGTGGAGCTGCTAATCTGGTAGGCATTTCTTGCTGTATTGCCATCCACCTCCGCCAATGGCTGATGCTTCTTGACAAACTGACCTTCATCAACCATCACCTTGATAATGGTTCCGATAGTACTGAACGTCACATTGGCGCCGTCTTCTTCTTCGATGGTGCCCATATAGCTTTTACCAATGACTTGGTTGCTGACTTCAACCTTCATGGTTTTTACATTGACGCTGGTAGGCTTGTTGGCTTTCTTCTCTGTGCACGATAGACAGGTAATACACATCAGGGCACAAAATCCACCTATTACTTTCAAAGGTATCTTCATTGAATTTATTATGAACGATTTACTTTTTACCCCACAAAGGT
Organism: uncultured Prevotella sp.; assembly: GCA_905235835.1. Classification (GTDB taxonomy): domain Bacteria; phylum Bacteroidota; class Bacteroidia; order Bacteroidales; family Bacteroidaceae; genus Prevotella. The sequence goes on along the minus strand of CAJONQ010000071.1, from coordinate 287 downwards.
AGTACAAACAGATAGAAAAACCAAAGGAATTTGGATTTTTCTATTTTTATTTAACTTTCACTTTGGCATGCTCTTTATAATGTCGCAACCTGTTCTCATTCTTCAAACATTCTTTTTGCCTTATAGAATATGAGTCTCTATTAATATAAATAATGTATGAAGACCTTCGCTATTTTGTCATGTAAATGGAAAACTTTTGTTATTTTATTGAAAAAGTTTGTGAAAAGTTTTGGCGGTTCGGAAAATTGTTGTACCTTTGCATCCGCTTTCGCTCAAAAACTTGGGCG
>CAJONQ010000070.1 GCA_905235835.1 uncultured Prevotella sp. | reverse complement strand
GGAACATCGGAAGGAGTTGAACGAGAAGATGGCAGAGGAAGGTTTCTTTGACGATTATACCAAGACGCTTCGTCAGATTCGGGATGATGCGAAAGAGAGAATGCTGACCATTGCCTCTACTTATTTCGACACGTTGGAGCAGGAGGGCTTTGCCGTTACGGATATCAAGAACGGAACACGGGGTGTCTCTGGGTTCTTCCTTAAAATCAAGAACGGACAGTTCGATGACTCTGTCATCAATGTGACAGCCATCAAAGCGACCGAGGCTCCTGAGAACTGGTATAAGAAAGACCATCCTCGTGCGGAGGAACTACACTATCTTCAGACATTGATGCCGATGCTATGGTATGCCATGAAGGAAAGGGAAAGACAATGGAAGCTCTACCAGTCGGCACAACTGACACTCAGTCATCTCAATAACCTCCGTCTTCTGAGCAGTATCGAGCAGAAGGTCAAGGATATCAACGACGAGGCAAACATCTTCCTGTTGGGTAATACCCAGCATCTGCTCCATTCCCTCATACAGGATAGTGACGCTCCGTTTGTCTTCGAGAAGATTGGTGCTCAGCTGCATCATGTGATGATTGACGAGTTCCAGGACACCAGTACGGTACAGTGGCAGAACTTCAAGGTATTGATGCAGGAGTGTATGAGTCACGTAGGCTCCGAGAACCTCATAGTGGGTGATGTCAAACAGAGTGTCTATCGCTGGCGTTCTGGTGACTGGCGCTTGCTCAATTCCATCGAGCAGCAGTTCCCTGCTGAGATGATGGAGGTCAAGCCCCTGAAGACCAACTACCGCTCAGAGCGTAACATCATCCTCTTTAATAACGCCTTCTTCTCTGTTGCCACCCGGCAAGAGCATGATGCTCTTCAAGAGCTGAACCCTGCTGGTGCCGAACAACTGAGGAATGCGTATGCGGATGTGAGCCAAGAGATACCAGAGCAGCGTGGCAACAAAGGGTATGTGGATATCCAGCTGTTGTATGCCTATGACAACTATCGGGAACGCACTCTTGAACTGCTGAAAGATACCATCGTCTCATTATTGGAGCAAGGTATCTCACAGAATAAGATGGCTATCCTTGTCAGGACGAATGATATCATCACGCTCATAGCCAATTATTTCTCTGAGCAGTTACCAGAGGTAAGTATTGTGAGTGACGAGGCTTTCCGTCTTGATGCCTCAGTATCTGTCCGATTACTTGTCAATGCTCTGTTCCTGCTCACCCACCCCACAGACTCTTTGACGAAAGCTAATATCATCAAGTCATATCATCAGGAGGTATTGGGTGACAACCTCTCTGATGCCGAGCTCTTTATCAAGAGTGTTCATGCGGACACCTTGTTGCCAGAGGCATATATCGCCCATTTCGAGGAACTATTGATGCTACCCCTTTATGAGTTGGTAGAGCAACTCTATATCATCTTTGACTTACACCGTCTGAAAGAGCAGAGTGCGTATCTCTGTGCGTTCTATGATTGTCTGATGGAGTTTACCAAAGACAATAGTACGGATATTGACGCCTTCAAAGAGACTTGGGAACAGGAGCTTCACAAGAAGACGATACAGAGTGACGAGCTGAATGGCATTCGTATTCTGACAATCCATAAGAGTAAAGGACTGGAATACGACCATGTACTGCTGCCTTTCTGTGACTGGCAGTTGGAGCGTGGAGACACTATCTGGTGTGAGCCGAAGGAAGAGCCTTTCAGTGAACTCCCTGTCGCACCGATTGATTATGGAGAGAAGAAGATGATGGGTACCATCTATGAGTCCGATTACCTGAATGAGCATCTGCAGTTGACGGTTGATAACCTTAACTTGTTGTATGTAGCTTTCACCCGAGCCAGCAAGAACCTCTTCGTCATCGGAAAGCGAAAAGCCCCAAACACCCGTTCCGCATTGATAGAGCGTGTCCTTCCTGAACTGACCTTAGAGGGAGCTGTGCTGAATGGTGTGGACGATAAGAAGGCAGATATCACATTCTCATACGGTACGCTCTACACTGATAAGGATGTGGAAAGACAGATGTCTGACAATGTGTTCCTGCAAGCATCAGAGCAGATCCCAGTGGAAATTACCGTCTTTGGTAATAAGACAGAGTTCCGGCAGAGTAACAAGAGTCGTGAGTTTGTGGAGACAGATGACGAGACATCCCAACGGAGTTATATTAAGATAGGTAGTGTACTGCACCATGTGTTCTCCACCATCCATACGATAGAGGATGTACCGGGTGCCTTACAACAGTTGGAGCAGGAAGGGATTCTCTATGATGAGGATATTACAGCCGCGAAACTGTCTACGCTCCTCACCAAGCGTTTTGAAAATCCCCGTGTCAAGGATTGGTTCTCAGGAAAATGGAAATTGTATAACGAGTGCTCCATCCTCTATACCAATGAGAGCGGACAAGTCTGTGAGCGCCGTCCAGACCGTGTGATGTACGATGGCAACAGGATGGTTGTCGTAGACTTTAAGTTCGGACATTCCCGTCCCGAATATCAGGAGCAAGTCAGGGAGTATATGCGGTTATTAAAGCAGATGGGGCACCATCAGGTGGAGGGTTACCTCTGGTATGTGTATAGTAACAAAATAGAGTCTGTCAAATGAAATCATTCTTAGAATACGTTGCCGAGGATATCATCAAGAAATACGGGCATGACCTGTCACGTACAGCGATTGTCTTTCCCAACAAGCGTGCGGCTCTGTTTATCAATGAGCACCTGGCACGGTTGACGGAGCATCCTATCTGGAGTCCGTCTTATATCACCATCAGTGATCTCTTTACGTCTCATACGAAACGTATCATCGCTGACCCCATCAAACTGGTGTGTGACCTCCATCTGTCGTATGTTGAATGTACCGATATTGATGAGACGCTCGATCATTTCTATGGATGGGGACAGCTGTTGCTCTCCGACTTTGATGATATCGATAAGAATATGGCAGATGCCGACAGGGTATTTGCTAATCTCCGTGATATCCATGAGCTGGATGATATCAGTTATCTCACGGAAGAACAGCGAACCATCATCAAACAGTTCTTCAGTAATTTCTCTGACGAGCATAACAGTGTGTTAAAGGAGCGTTTTCTCAAGTTATGGAGTCATTTCGCAGATATCTACCATCACTATAACAAACGGTTGGAACAACAGAACCTTGCCTATGAGGGTGCATTATACAGACAGGTAGCTACTGACGAGAATCTCACCTTTGACTATGACCGTTACCTCTTTGTGGGGTTCAACCTCTTGCATCAGGTAGAGCGACGACTCTTCAAACGACTGCAGAAAGAAGGGAAGGCTTTCTTCTATTGGGACTTCGACCATTATTACAAGTCACAGGAGGCTGGCTATTATCTGTCCCAGTATCTGGACGAGTTCCCCAATGAGTTAGATATCAAGGAGGACGCTATCTTCCGTCAGTTCCAGAATCCCAAGGAAATCAGTTATGTCTCCGCACCAACAGAGAATATCCAGGCTCGTTATGTTAGTACCTGGTTGAAGGAGCACCAGCGTTATGCGGATGGTAAGCGCACTGCGATTATCCTCTGTGATGAGCAACTCCTTCCTGTTGTCATCCATTGTATTCCCCAAGAGGTGGAGAAAGTGAATGTCACTACAGGTTATCCTTTGTATCTCACACCTGCTGCCTCACTGGTCAACCAGTTGATGGCTTTGCAGATAGGAGGCTATCGTCCCCGTCTGATGACAGCCATCCGTCGTCATCCTTATTACAGGTATCTGACGGATGAGCTGTTGAATAGTTGTGAGAGTTCGGGTATCTTCCAGACAGAACCCATCCTTCAGTGGATCGCTCGCCTGCTCCGACATATTGCCCAACAGGCAAGCCAAGAGGATGATAACGGACAGACGGCATCCCTGCGTGATGAGTCTCTTTTCCGGATGTACACCCTCATCAACCGTCTGGTGACACTGGTACATAGTGGTGACCTGGCTGTTGACCTCACTACCCTGCAACGACTGGTACACCAATTGATACAGACAACCTCCATTCCTTTCCATGGAGAGCCTGCGGAGGGTATTCAGATCATGGGTGTGTTAGAGTCTCGCAACCTCGACTTCGACCACGTTCTGATGCTGTCGTGTAATGAGGGGAATATGCCGAAGGGAGTCAACGACAGCTCGTTTATACCGCATAGTCTCCGAAAGGCGTATGAGTTGACGACCATCGATCATAAGACTGCCATCTATGCCTATTATTTCCATCGTATCCTGCAACGAGCCTCTGATATCACCTTATTATATAATAATGCGACGGATGACGGACATACAGGGGAGATGAGCCGTTTCATGCTCCAACTGCTGGTGGAGAGCGGACAGACCATCTGTCAGTATGCCTTGAAGGCAGGACAACAGATGGTACCAAGGAATGCGGTGCCTATTATGAAGACACCTGCTGTCATGGATATCCTCAGAGAACGTTTTGAGAAGAAGGCAGACACACACCATGCACTGTTGACACCTACTGCGATCAATACATATCAGCGTTGTTCGCTGAGTTTCTTCTATCGCTATGTGGGAGGACTGAAGGAAATCGATGATGAGGAACTGCCTATCGACGACCGTATCTTTGGTGTTGTCTTCCATGCTGCCTCTCAGTATCTCTATCAAGAGATGATGAAACAGGGGCATCGCATCGAGAAACAACAGATCCAGCAAGTGTTACAATCGAAGGTGGCTGTCGAGATGGCTGTGGATAAGGCGTTCCGTGAACAGATACCTAACAAGAAGGACTATAGTGGATTACAACTCATCAACCGTGAGGTGATTATCCATTATGTACGACAGTTGTTGAGGCTCGACCTCCAATTGGCTCCTTTTACTATTTACGCCCTGGAGTATGAGGTGATTCACGACTGGACGGTAAAAATGGGTGACACCTCGTTCACCACGACAATTGGTGGAAGCATCGACCGTCTGGATGCTGTAATAAAAGACGATCAGGAGCGCATCCGTGTGATAGATTATAAGACTGGAGGTGGAAAATTTACCAGTCTCCCGGATATGTGGAGTATTTTCACTACCGAGCTGTCTCATAAGGCTTATTATCTGCAAACATTATTATATAGTAGTATCGTCAGGGAAGACAAACAGATCAATCAATATCAACTACCTGTCAGTCCTGCCCTACTCTTCATCCAGCACTCAGCAGGAGAGAACTACGACCCTACCCTTTGTTTCGGTAACAACAAAATTAAGGATGTCGGACCGTTCATCCCTGATTTCACGAAGGAGTTGCAAAAGTGCATTAATAAGATCTTCAATCCTGAAAAGCCTTTCTCTCCTGTCGAGAACCAGAAGACTTGTCGGAACTGTCCGTATGCTTCTTTGTGCGGAAGAGGATAGCTTATCGGTTCTTGTGATTTAAGAACCAGTTATGGGTCAGTCCGTTATACATCAACAGTGCCATGGCTGTCAATGCTAACGCTACCGTATTCAGCTGTTGGGGCAATAGGTCTGTGAGGATATAGGAGATACCGACACCTAATGTCAGACCTGTCTCCCACGACAGCATAAACGTGCTTTGGGAAGTACCACGCTGACAGTGACGACTGAGTTTGACGAAGAATAACAAGAAGCGAGTTCCCACAATACCTGTTGCCATACCGATAAAGGTAGAGGAGATATAGAAGGCAACAGCAGTATGCTGCGTCATATTAATCAGCAAAGCTGCCGTTAAGAGAATCAATCCCGTCACCACCTCACTCTTCAGTTCCGCGTCACGGAACATAAACCGCTGAGCGAGTAAGGCAAGCAGGAAACCGGTCATCATCATCCCGAACTCCTCGATGGTATTCATCTGTCCGATACACAGTCCGAGGGCGGTCGTAATTATTAACAGGTTCAGGAACAGAATACCACCCGAATCCAACAGGAAACGGTCCATGCTCCATAGATGCACATGCTCTTCTGGGGCTCGGAAAGGAAACTCTACCGTCCGTATCAGCAACAGAGAGGCAATGGCAAGTCCCATTGCCACCATGATAACGACACCGAATCCCCATAGCTGATGGGTCAGCAGTCCTGTCAAAGGTCCTAAGGAGAGGGCAAAACGCCCGAACCACGACGCACTATGATTCGCCTCCGTCCGTTGGTAGGACTCACAGGTGTCTATCACCAACGTACTGGCAAGTACCATCTGGGCAAGACCGAACAAGGCTCCTAAGGTGAAACGCTGCAGGAGGATCAGCCAGAACTCCACAAACTCACCCTTTAGGGTGTCGATATACCATAGCAGTCCCTGACAGGCTATAAGCAGGACGATAGCCCAGAGACATACCTTGTTACGACGATAGTGTTGTACGAGGTAGGAGACGAACGGTCCTAACAAGAATAAGCCCAGTGCGAACACACCCATCGACATGCCTGTCTCTGTCAGCGAGAAGTTCTCTTCCTTACCCAACCATATCGGTAAGATGGGGATTAGCATATACACTGACATCGACAGCAGCAGATTGGCAATCGCCAACTGCCAGAACTCCCGATGCCAGAGCTTGATATGTACAGGTGTGTTCTGACTGTTCATTTAATAGGATTCACTTTCGTTGGGGAAGTCACCGCTCTTCACATCAGTGACATAACTACCGACGGCATCGGTTATGATGGTGTTCAGGTCGGCATAACGACGCAGGAAACGGGGTGAGAAACCTTGTGTCATACCTAACATATCGGAATAAACCAGTACTTGTCCGTCGGTACCGTTACCAGCACCAATACCGATAGTCGGTACATTGATTTCTTTGGTTACCTCTGCGGCAAGTTTTGCCGGTACTTTCTCAAGCGTAACAGCAAAGCAACCGATCTCTGCAAGCAGTTTGGCATCCGACATCAGCTTGTCGGCTTCCTCCTGTTCCTTGGCACGGACAGCATAGGTTCCAAACTTGTTGATACTCTGAGGTGTCAGTCCTAAATGTCCCATCACGGGGATTCCTGCGTCCAAGATACGCTTCACGGTATCAGCTATCTCTGCACCGCCTTCCAGTTTCAGCGCATCACATCCACTCTCCTTCATGATGCGGATAGCGTTGCTGACACCCTCTGCGGCATTTACCTGATAGGAGCCGAAGGGCATGTCACATATCACTAAAGCACGGTTGACGGCACGTACCACCGAGCGGGCATGATAGATCATCTGGTCTACCGTTATCGGCAGTGTTGTCTGATTACCTGCCATCACATTAGAGGCGGAGTCGCCAATCAATATGCCATCAATACCGGCACGGTCAACAATACCAGCTGTCGTAAAGTCATACGATGTTAAGATGGAGATTTTCTCTCCCTTTTGCTTCATCTCAATAAAACGATGTGTGGTCACCTTACGTGAGTCACTTACTAAATATCCTGCCATATTCTTCTATTTTATAATCTTTTATCACTTGGTCACAAAGTGGTGCTATCGCCTCGGCGGAGTTGGTGGTGGCAAGTCCTATAACGGTCATACCTGCTGCCCTACCCGATTTCAGTCCGTTAAATGAGTCCTCGAAGACCACACACTCTGTTGGTGTAGCACCCAAACGGGCTGCCGCTTTCAGGTAGCAGTCGGGATGTGGCTTGGAATACTCAAAGTCCTCGGAGGTTAGAATAGCATCAAACAAACTGGTGAATTCGGGATGTTTGCGATATACGCTATTCATCTTCACTTGATTGGAACTGGTCACCACAGCAGTCTTGATGTTTTGCTTATGCAAATAATCGATAAAGTCTTCAATACCAGTAATATATCGATAGTCCATCTCTCGCTCGAAATCATTCAGACGCTGGGTCAGCAAAGGACGGACAGCCAGCAGTTCCCCATTAAACCATGCGTCATAAATCTGGTCAAGGGTTTGTCCTTTGATCTCGTGTTCCAGACCAGGATGCTCGGGATGGAACTCCCTGCATTGTGCTCCCCAGAACACCGTATATTGCGGTTCTGTATCGAACACCACGCCATCCAAATCAAACAATGCTGCTTTTACCTTCTCCATTTCGGGGTGCAAAATTACGAATAAGTGAGTAGAAAACCAAATTTATTTGCGTATTTCTATTCCGAACCGATATACAAGAATACCAATCCCAGCAACATCAATGCGAGGTCGAGTGCCTTGGCACGCAGGTTCTTCTCATGAAACAGCATCACCCCAAACATAAAGCTGACGATGACACTACCACGTCTCACCATCGACACAACACTGATCATCGCCTCTGGAATCGACAGCGAATAGAAATACATGAAGTCAGCCGCCGACAGGAAGATGCTGACACCAATAATCGCCCACGACCAATGGAAAGGGGTCGTCGTCCGATGCTTGGGCCACCACATCACTATCAGCAGGACAACCATTATCACACACTGGTATATCGTGAACCATGACTGCACCATCAAACGGTCGAGTCCTACACCACCCTGTCCTTCTGGTGCCATCAGGTATTTGTCGTACAACCCACTGACGGCTCCTAACACAGCGGCACCAATGGTCATATAGATCCATTTGTCATGACGGAAGTCGATGCCTTCCTTCTTTCCGCTTTTCCTTAACAGGAAATACGAGAGGATAGCCATCAGCACACCAGCCCACTGCCAACCGTTCAGCCGTTCCCCGAACACCAGCAGGGCACCCACCAGCACCATCACTGGTCTGGTGGCGTTGATAGGTCCGACGATGGTCAATGGCAGGTTCTTCATGGCGAAATAACCAAGTATCCAACTCGACAACACCAGTATAGCTTTCAACACAATGTATTTGTGCATCTCCCATCCACCACTGCCTACATGGAAGATACTGTCATCCAGCACCCCCGTCGTCCCGCTCAGGATAATCAGTGGCAGGAATATCAAGGAAGAGAAAAAGGTATTGAAGAAAAGGACGGGCATCACGGCATTATCCTTCAGTGCAATCTTCTTCAACGTATCATAGCAGCCCAGCAATGCTGCCGATATAAATGCTAATATTAACCAAGTCATCTCGTTATCTTCATTACTTTGTCATCTCATGATCTCGATATCTCGTGATCTCGTGATCTCGATATCTCGCGATTTCGTGATCTCGATATCTCGTCACGTTAATATCTAACCCCCTCCAGACACAATGCCAGCGCCGGCATCGACTCACCAGCCTGCGTCCTCCGTCCTCCTTCAATGACCTCCCTGAACTCGTCGAGGGTCATCCGATGGCGACCCACCTCTATCAATGTGCCGACGACAGCTCGTACCATGTTACGCAGGAAGCGGTTGGCTGTGATCTCGAAATACCACGCGTCATCGGCTGTCTGCACCCATGCTGCTCTTGTCACATGACAAATCGTTGTCTTCACATCACTCCCTGCCTTGCAGAAAGCACCGAAGTCCTCATACTCCATCAGGATATGTGCCGCCTCGTTCATCAAGGGGAAGTCGAGCACGTAATGCAGTTCCAGCGAGTAATGTCTCAGGAAGGGATTCTTCCTTGTGTGGATATAATAATGATAGGTACGGGCGACAGCCGAGAAACGGGCATGGAGGTCGTCACTCACCTGCTCCACCCTGCTCACACTGATATCATCAGGCAGTACCCCATTGAGTTTCTTCGTCAACAGGTCTGCGTCAAACACTACCTCCGTATCGAAGTGTGCTGCCATCTGACGGGCATGCACTCCTGCGTCCGTCCTGCCAGCCCCTGTCACGCTGATGTCCTCACGCAACAGCAGTGACAAAGCACGTTGCAGTTCTGCCTGCACCGTATTGCCATTAGGTTGCAGCTGCCACCCATGGTACGCTGTCCCATCGTATGAAAACCACACAAAGTATCTCATTTCAGGGTGCAAAATTAGTTCAAAAATACGAATAAACGAAAAGAAAACGGGATTATATTTAAGTTTTTCAGCCATTTGGGTAGTGCGATAGAGGGATTATTTCCTGTATTCCCCTGGTGTCATGCCAGTCTCACCTTTGAAGAACTTTGAGAAAAACGAAGGGTTGGCAAAATTCATGCGCTCGGCGACTTCCCAGATGGGGAGGTCACTGTAGCGCAACAGCACCTTGGCTTTCTGGATGGCGTGGCGGTTGAGCCACTGCATGACGGTGAGTCCGCTGGCCTTCTTGATGACAGCCCCAAGATGATTGGGGGTGACGCAGAGCTTGTCGGCATAGAATTCTATCTTGCGCTCACGAAGTCCATACAGATTGACGAGGCGGAGAAACTGGTGGAAGATTTTGTCCTTCCGTGTGGCTGTCTGTTGACGCAGGGTCTCTTCACGGTCGGCTAATCGCTTTAATGCCAAGAGCAGGGCAGTCTGCAGGTGGGTGATGACCTCGGGTTGCAAGGGCTGGTGCTTCGTCTCGTGCCACATCAGTTCGACGTATTCATTGACCAGCAGCCACTCGTCGTCGCTGAGCGTCAGATATATCTGCTGACTGATAGAGGTGAATAGCGGCAAATCCTTGAACGAGAAGGCACGGATGTCGAAATCGTCACTCCACTCAAGTATCTCGAAGATGCTATCAGCCACCAACACGATGATCGACTGCTGCTCCAGTCGCTGTTCTTCCAGATTGATAACCACACGTACCCACCCATGAGTGACCATCATCACACGACCTTCATCCACACGGTACGGCTGGTCTATACGCAGGTATTTCAGCCCGAAGTCCTGGGCATTCATCGTGATGTAGATGTGCTCATCCACATAATAAAGCCGCCCCCCGTCCCCCTTCGATGGAGGGGGAGGCGTGCGTAGGTTGACGAAATTTAGACTCAGATTCTCTACGCTTTTTGCCATAATCTTCGAATTAGAACATTTCTGCCTTTTAAAAGATAACGTGAGAATGGTAAAATCATTGTAATTTTGTAGCAAAAATTTAAAACTCGAGAATGAAGAACAAGACATTAGATGATATCCCATTGGGCATCAAAAAATAAAAGTATGAAGATAGTCAGAATAACGGCATTGCTGGCGGTGGTGTTTGCGACCACTGCCGCACTTGCACAAACGAAAACAAAGATGGAAACAAACAAGATTGAAGCCAAGGTGCTCTACGATGCCTTCAAGCAGGGCAAGGAGGAGCCATACAAAAAGAAGATGCAGATCAGCGGCATCGCCACCTACGTGGGTCCCGATGTCTATGCCCTGCCGTCCGTGGAACTGTCGGAGTCGAAAGACGTACCGGGTCGCGTACTCTGTGTGCTGCCCTTCAGCGACTACCTTCAATTAAGAAAGGTGTCGAAGAAGGACCGCGTGGTGATGGAGGGCAATGTGCTCGGTTTCGCCGACGAATACGATATCGTGGTGGTGAAGCAATGCAAGATTATAGAGATAAACGGAAAGAAAGAATGAAACAACAAAACAGATACTATATATGATGAAGGTTATCAAGAATGTACACGTGTTCAACGGGAACACGGTGAGTACGGAACTGGCTCACGTAGTGATTGAGAATGGTTACATACAGAGCGTCGGGGCGATGGCTCCTGAGATGTGTGAGGAATACAACGCCCGGGGACTGACGCTGCTGCCGGGATTCTTCGATACGCATATCCACATCGACAGCCGTGAGAACTGTGCACTCGCCGTGAAGTCGGGCATCACCACGTTTATCGACCAGATGTGCGACAAGACGGAACTCATCGACTCGCTCGACGAACCCGGCGAACC
>CAJONQ010000069.1 GCA_905235835.1 uncultured Prevotella sp. | reverse complement strand
ACCGTCTCAATATACTGGTCATAATCAGAGTTGTCTTCTGCTGGTAAGTCTGTGGGGTATTCTGGATGATTAGGGGTGAAGGTATCAGCTATTTCAGCTCGTTCAACATTGACTTTGACAATGCCGAAACCGCAAATGAGGTAGGCATACGGTCCATCTATACGGATGCTGCTGACACTTTTGTCACCTGTAATTATTTTATTATAGAGATCGCTGATATTGATAACATTACCATCTGTCTCTACCAAGTCGATATTGGAGTTCTGATAGACTACTATTAAACGTTTGGCAGCAGGACACCATTTGATATGTCTGATATAAGTATCACTTAGTCCATTAGTCTTATCATAAGTATAAATACTCTGGTCATTGAGATTATACTGATAGAGGTCATTACTTGCCATCACGAAAAGCTCATCACCTGCCTTTTGTATATATCGCTATATGCCATATAGGCTTTCCATGTACCAATCTGTCCAATGGAGAATGGACAATTGAGAATTGACAATACAAAGAGAATGACGAACTTTTTCATAATCTACAAAGTTTTCAAATATGCTGCGAGTTTCTCTGTGGCGCGAGCCCGGTGACTGATTTTGTTCTTGATGTTGCTGCCCAGCTCGGCAAAGGTTTGCGAATATCCATCAGGACGGAAGATGGGATCGTAACCGAAGCCCTCCCCTCCCCTTTTCTCGTGAATAATCTCGCCGTTGACGATGCCTTGGAAGGTTTGCACCTTTCCACCTATTATCAACGCAATAATGGTGCGGAATCTTGCCTTCCGATTGTTATTATTCTCTAAATCTTTCAGAAGTTTCTGCATGTTGGCCTCAGAATTATGGCCAGCACCACCGGCATAGCGGGCACTGAAGACACCAGGGGCACCTCCGAGGGCTTCACACTCAAGGCCAGTGTCGTCGGCAAAGCAGTCGACGTGGTATTTGTTGTAGACATACTGTGCCTTTATCAGCGCATTGTCTTCCAGGGTCTGTCCCTTCTCTGGTATGTCGTCGTGATGACATCCAATGTCGTCAAGCGACAATATCTCAAAGCTGTTGCCGAGGATTTTCCGTACCTCAGTGAGTTTGTTCAGGTTGTTGGTGGCAAATACTATTTTCATTTTTTTCTTGTTTTCTTTTACTTTAACTCTCATCTCTTCGAAGCCCTCACCATAGACACCAATAACACTTGACTGGCTCACAAAGGCATTTGGGTCAATCATCTTGATCAGTCGGAACATATTGACACTCTCGTTCTTTTTAGCAAGAATACAGAGTACTTTACTTTTCTTACCTGTATACCACCCATGTCCATCAAGAATTGTCACACCATGGTTCATTTCCATACCAATGGCATTGGCTATCTCCTGCCATTTACTGGAAAAGATAAAGAACTGCACAGACTGCCGACGGGCGTTCATCACATAGTCCAATGTATAGTTCTCCATAGCCATCACACAAAAGCCAAACATCACCTTATGGGCACGTTCCAGATAAGTTCCGAATTGTGGGAAAAACATACACGAGCCGATGATGCAGAAATCAGCAGCTATCAGAACATTACCTAATGACACATTGGGATGATACTTATTCACTGAGGCAGCAATAATATCAGTACCGCCAGTCGAGCCATTATGAGTAAAGACAGTAGCCAAAGCAACACCCGTCAACACGCAGCCAATAATCATTGACATAAAATCTTGTCCCTCACCCATCAGTTTGAAGGGTAGTCCATTTGCTTGCTTAGGCATGATTTCCTGTGCAAACATCAGCATAAAATAAAGCGTGAGGATGGCAAAGATGGTCTTCATCAGGAACCTGACACCTAATATTTTTAATGCTGCTATCAGCAATAGTCCATTGATGATGATATAGGTGTTTTCCAGATGGAAACCAGTAGCATAATAGATGATAGCGGAAAGACCCGTCACACCTCCTGCCACTATCTGGTAAGGCATCAGGAAAACAGTGAAGGCAACTGTATAAATGGCGAGACCAAGGGCTATGAAAAGATAGTCCTTTGTCTCGTTCCATAATATTTTATGTTGTTCTGTCATTTCTTATAAACGATGTTCACCATACGCTTCGGGACGATGATAACCTTTACGATGTCTCCCTCTATGTATTTCTTGGAACGGTCGTCGGAAAGAACGGTCTGCTCAATCGTCGCATTGTCGGCATCAGCAGGGAACTCCATATCGAAGCGTGTCTTGCCATTGAAGGCGACACCCAGTTTCACACTGCTCTCCACCAGATACTCCTCATTCCATGCAGGCCATTTTGAGTCGCAGACACTACCCTGCTCTCCCAATGCCTCCCATAGTTCTTCAGCGATATGAGGAGCAAATGGGGCAATGAGGATAACGAGGGTCTTCAGCATCTCACGATTGTGACACTTCATCTGTGCAAGTTCATTCACACAGATCATAAAGGCGGAAATACTGGTGTTATAAGAGAACACCTCTATATCCTGACTGACCTTCTTAATCAGTTTGTGAACACTCTTCAACTGCTCTTTTGTAGGCTCACTGTCGTCTACCAAGAGTTTGCCTTCAGCATTGTCACGGGCATTACCATAGAACAATGCCCAGAATTTCTTTAAGAAGCGGTGACAACCGTCAATGCCATTGGTATCCCAAGGCTTCGACTGCTCCACAGGACCTAAGAACATCTCATAGAGACGCAGCGTGTCGGCACCATATTTCTCGACGATCATATCTGGGTTGACCACATTGAACATTGACTTTGACATCTTCTCAATAGCCCATCCACAGATATACTTGCCATCTTCAAGGATAAACTCAGCATGCTCGTATTCTGGACGCCAAGCCTTGAAAGCCTCTATGTCAAGGATATCATTAGACACGATGTTGACATCCACGTGAATAGGAGTCACTTGGTATTTGTCTTTCAGACCACAGCTGACAAACTTACCCTTGTCAGTCCCCTCCTCTACTCGATATACAAAGTTAGAGCGACCCTGAATCATACCCTGGTTCACCAGTTTCTTGAAAGGCTCGTCCTCACAAGAGTAACCAGAGTCATAAAGGAATTTGTTCCAGAAGCGGGAGTAGATCAGGTGACCTGTGGCATGTTCCGTACCACCTACGTAGAGGTCGACATTACGCCAGTACTCGTCTATATCCTTATTCACCAATGCCTTCTCGTTCTTCGGATCCATATAACGCAGATAGTATGCACTAGAGCCGGCAAAGCCTGGCATCGTGTTCAGCTCTAAGGGGAATACGGTCTTATTGTCAATCTCATCCTTTGATACCACCTTGTCAAACTTAGTGTCCCAAGCCCACATCTTGGCACGTCCCAATGGGGGCTCACCTGTCTCAGTGGGCTTGTACTCGTCAATCTCTGGTAACTCCAGAGGCAGGCACTCCTTAGGTATCATGTAAGGCATGTCATCCTTATAGTAAACAGGGAATGGCTCACCCCAGTAACGCTGACGAGAGAAGATGGCATCACGCAGACGGTAGTTGACCTTTACACGTCCTATACCCTGCTCTGTCACATATTTCTTCGTAGCGGCGATAGCCTCCTTGACGGTCAGTCCGTTGAGGCTGAACTTGCTGCTGGCAGAATTGCAGACGATACCTTCTTTGGCATCGTAACTCTCCTCTGAGACATCAGCCCCTTCAATCAGTGGGATGATAGGCAAATTAAAGTGCTTGGCGAAAGCGTAGTCACGAGAGTCATGGGCTGGTACAGCCATGATAGCACCTGTACCATAGCCGGCAAGTACATACTCTGCAATCCAGATAGGTATTTTCTCATCAGTGAATGGGTTGATGGCATAGCTTCCTGAGAAGACACCAGTCACCTTATGATCCATCTGACGGTCACGCTCTGTACGTTTCTTCACATAGTCGAGGTATTTCTCCACCTCCACCTTCTGGTCCTCTGTAGTCAGTTCGGCTACGAGATCACTCTCTGGAGCCAGTACCATGAAGGTCACACCAAACATGGTATCGGCACGAGTGGTGAAGATAGTGAAGTGCTTATCACTGTCAGCCACCTTGAACTCTACCTCTGTACCCTCAGAACGACCGATCCAGTTGCGCTGGGTCTCTTTCAGAGAGTCTGTCCAGTCGATTTCCTCCAGTCCGTCCAACAGACGCTGAGCGTATGCTGATACACGAAGGCACCACTGGCGCATCTTCTTCTGAACGACAGGATAACCGCCACGCACACTGACACCGTCTACCACCTCATCATTGGCAAGTACGGTACCCAGTTTCGGACACCAGTTCACCATCGTATCAGCAAGGTAGGCGATACGATAGTTCATCAGTACTTCCTGCTTTTTCTTCTCAGAGAAACCTGCCCAGTCGGAGGCTGTGAAATGCAGTTCCTCCGTACCAAGGGCTCCACAGCCTTCTGTACCCATCAACTCAAAGTGCTCTATCAGTTTGATGGTGGGCTGTGCCTTCTGGGATGACAAGCTGTAATAGCTCTTGAACATACGCTGGAATGCCCACTGTGTCCATTTATAATAGATAGGGTCACAGGTACGAACCTCACGCTCCCAGTCGAACGAGAAGCCAATCTTGTCCAACTGACTGCGATAGCGGTCGATATTCTCAAAGGTAGTCTTCTCTGGGTGCTGACCTGTCTGGATAGCATACTGCTCTGCAGGTAGTCCATAAGCGTCATATCCCATAGGGTTCAGCACGTTGAAACCCTGCTGACGCTTGTAGCGGGCATAGATATCCGAGGCGATATAGCCAAGGGGATGACCTACGTGCAAACCAGCACCGCTGGGGTAGGGGAACATATTCAGTACGTAGAACTTTTTCTTCGTCGGGTCTTCTGTCACACGATAGGTTTTCATCTCTACCCATCGCTTCTGCCATTTCTGTTCAATGTCTCTAAAATTGTATTCCATATCGATATGTGTTTTTAATTTTCTGCAAAGATACGATTAAGTAAGCGAAAATGCAAATTTATTTGCAATTTTTGCCCATTAGCCAAAAATTAGTTATCTTTGCAACTTGGAAAAAGAAACAAAGATGGCAAAGAAGGAACTGACCCCGATGATGAAGCAATTCTTCGACCTCAAGGCGAAACATCCTGAGGCGGTATTGCTGTTTCGTTGTGGTGATTTCTATGAGACCTACTGTGAGGATGCCATAACGGCGGCTCAGATATTAGGTATCACCCTGACTCGCCGTAATAACGGGGCAGGGGTGAGGGGTGACGAGATGGCGGGATTTCCCCATCATGCCCTCGATACTTATCTGCCCAAACTGATCCGTGCTGGTAAGCGTGTAGCCATCTGTGACCAGTTGGAGGATCCGAAACTCACCAAGAAACTCGTCAAGCGCGGTATTACCGAACTGGTGACCCCTGGTGTCGCCATGCAGGATAATGTGCTCAACTACAAGGAGAATAACTTCCTTGCCGCCGTCCATTTCGGAAAGGGTTCTTGTGGGGTGTCGTTCCTCGATATCTCTACGGGTGAGTTCCTGACAGGGGAGGGTACCTATGATTATGTGGAGAAACTGATGGGTAACTTCCAACCCAAGGAGGTGCTCTACGATCGTGAGCGTAAGCATGATTTCGAGAAATACTTTGGTACCCGTTATTGCACTTTTGAACTTGACGACTGGGTGTTTACGGAGCAGACCGCTAACCAGAAACTTTTGAAGCATTTCCATGTGAAGTCGCTGAAGGGTTTTGGGGTCGACCATCTGAAGAGCGGTGTCATCGCCTCTGGTGCTATTCTGCAATATCTCGACCAGACACTACATACCCAGATAGCGCATATTACATCCTTAGCTCGTATCGAGGAGGAGCGTTATGTCCGTCTGGATAAGTTTACAGTCCGCTCCTTGGAGTTAGTCAGTACGATGCAGGAGGGTGGTAAGTCACTGCTCGATGTTATCGACCGTACCGTATCGCCTATGGGAGGACGTCTGTTGCGCCGTTGGCTGGTATTCCCTTTGAAGGATGCTAAACCCATCAACGACCGTCTGGATATCGTCGACTATTTCTTCCGTGAGCCGGAGTTCCGTCAGTGTATTGACGACCAGTTGCAGCGTATTGGAGATTTGGAGCGCATCATCTCCAAGGTTGCCGTAGGACGTGTGACCCCTCGTGAGATAGTACAACTGAAAGTCGCCCTGCAGGCTATCCAACCCATCAAGACCGCTTGCCTTCATGCCACCAATGAGTCGTTGCGAAGGGTAGGGGAGCGACTGAGTCTCTGTGAGGAGATCCGTGACCGTATTGAGCGTGAGATTACCAACGATCCGCCACAGTTGATAGCGAAGGGTGGGGTAATCCGTGACGGGGTGAATGCCGAACTGGACGACCTGCGTCATATCGCTTATTCTGGTAAGGACTACTTGTTGCAGATTCAGGAGCGTGAGACAGCGGCAACGGGTATTGCCTCGCTGAAGATTGGCTATAACAATGTGTTCGGCTATTATCTGGAGGTACGTAATACCTATAAGGACAAGGTTCCTGCAGAGTGGGTGCGTAAGCAGACACTTGCTCAGGCAGAGCGTTATATCACTCAGGAATTGAAGGAGTACGAGGAGAAGATCTTGGGTGCTGAGGAGAAGATCCTCTCTTTGGAGCAACAACTCTTCAGTGATTTAGTCATCGCCTTACAGGAGTTCATCCCACAGGTGCAGACCAATGCCAATATCATCGCTCGTCTCGACTGTCTCTTGTCAGCTGCGAAGACGGCAGAGGAGAACCATTATATCCGTCCGCAGATTGACGATAGCAATATCATAGACATCAAACAAGGACGCCATCCTGTCATTGAGACCCAGTTACCTCTTGACGAGCGTTATGTGCCTAATGATGTGTTGTTGGATGGTGACCATCAGCAGATTATCATCATCACGGGTCCGAATATGGCTGGTAAGTCAGCGTTATTGCGTCAGACGGCACTTATCACCCTGCTGGCACAGGTAGGTAGTTTCGTACCAGCTGAGAGTGCCCGTATCGGACTGGTCGACAAGATATTCACCCGTGTGGGGGCTTCTGATAACATCTCCTTGGGAGAGTCTACCTTCATGGTGGAGATGACAGAGGCGGCGAATATCCTGAATAATGTCACGCCACGCTCATTGGTACTCTTCGACGAGTTAGGACGTGGTACCAGCACCTATGATGGTATCTCTATTGCCTGGGCAATAGTAGAATATCTCCATGAGCATCCCAAGGCGCAGGCTCGTACCCTCTTCGCCACCCACTATCATGAGTTGAACGAGATGGAGAAGAACTTCAGTCGCATCCGCAACTATAACGTCAGTGTGAAGGAGGTCGACGGGAAGGTCATCTTCCTGCGTAAACTGGAGAAGGGAGGCTCTGAGCACTCCTTTGGTATCCATGTGGCGGAGATCGCCGGTATGCCTAAGTCCATCGTCAAGCGTGCCAATGTCATCCTCCATCAGTTAGAGGCGGAGAATGCCCAAGTGGGAAAGGCAGGCAAGCCGACAGCGGAGATTGCCCAGAGTCGTGAGGGCATGCAACTCTCTTTCTTCCAGTTGGAAGACCCTGTACTCTGTCAGGTACGTGATGAGATCCTTGGCTTGGATGTCAACAACCTCACCCCCTTGGAGGCGCTTAACAAACTCAATGACATCAAGAAGATAGTCAGTGGGAAATAGTTAAGCAAATCGGCTCCTATTTCTTCAGTTTTATCTTTCTCCAGTCGTTCTGCAAATCAGGTGAGCAGGTCACCACAGGTGTTTGCATTTTGCGGTTGATGACCACCGATTTCTGTTTTACGTTCTCTATCACGTATTGGCTGAGTTCGCCCAGTGTCACATTCCCCTTTGTACTCTGCAGTTTCTTTAGGAGATAATAGGTGAAAAGTCCATGACGCTGCTCCTTATACGGATAGGCAGTCTCATCACCAGAGGCAGCACTGAAGACAACCAGATTACCTGTCGGGTTCTCCTGTCGTGCTCGCAGGGCGATACCACGGGCAGATGCCATGAGGGTACTGCCGTCACCCGTGGCACCACTGAAGCAGGCATCAAGGAAGACGACTACCGACTGGGCTCCTAAGGATGACAGTTCGTTATAGAGTCTCTTCAACGGATAGCAAGCCTCTGTCTGGGTACCGTCAGCATCGATAGGCAACAGGAAAGCGTCACGTGTCGCCTCGTTAGGGATGCCATGTCCTGCATAGTAGAAGATAATGCGGATATCCTGATATGCCTTAGCGATATTCGTGATATCCTGGACGGCACGGATCATCTTACCATAGGTGGCATTCGGATAAGTGAGGATATTCTCCTTCGGCAACCCTAAGGTCTGTTCACAATACTGCGCAAAGATATCACCGTCGTTACCCGCCATAGGTACTGTAGGCACGAGGGTATAGTCCTCGTTGGCGATGATCACCGCAAAGGTCTTGGTATTGTTGCTTCTGATCGTCGGGATATTCACATCGACATCCGAGAGCCCGACCACCACTTCCGACTTGCTGACCGTCACCTTGCTACGACTGCCTTCCGAGTTGGCAAGCATACCATAGTCGATAGGAGCGAAGTTGGCTGCCACCTCCGTCTGGTTATATGCCAGCACTTGCTGGTTGTTATACTCATAAAGCTTACCGGTAGGTGTGGAGAAGGTCAGACTTGCCAGTGCCAGTTTCTTGTCGGCAATGACGAATTTCTGGTTATAGACCTTGACATTCGCCCAGTTCTCTGCGAACATCCTCGCCTCGTTGTCCGTGCGGGGCACTTTAAGAACAATATTACCATAGGGAGACTCAATGAGGAACGACTGGTTCTCCGCATCGTACGGCATGATTTTCATATCCGCGACCGTCATGTTCTTGGCGAAGCGCTGCACATACTCATCCATCAGGATTTTTTGCAGCTCCTTCTGTTTCTCCTTTGCCGTCTCCTCATTCACACGCTGTTTGTATTCCTGAATTGTCTCATAAGGGTCTTTCTCCTTCCATTTGTTCATACTCTTCTCGATAGACTGCTGGGCAAAGACATCGAAATAGGGTATTCCCTTATAGACATCCTCGAACTTCTCCTCACTCTTCTTTCGCTGTGCGAGCAGTCCCTCAGCCTCTTTCAAGTAGGCGAGAACCCGAACATGCTTAGAGGCGTCCGTCACGTCCATATACTCCTTCAGATAGACGACGGCATTCTCGTAGTCTTCTTTGTTATAGGTACGTGCGGCAACAAAATATACCAGTTCTGAATAATAGTTGTCCTTCCTGAGGTTCTTGTCTGCCATCTCCTTCATCATCACCAGGTCAACAGCCTCCTTGGCAAAAATGATGGCGACAGAGTCCTTCCTCGCCTGTGAGTTGAATCCTGCGCCAGCTTTCAGAAAGGGATAGAGCGATGCCAGGATAGTAGCCGACTTTTCGTAGTTCTCCACACCCTTTGGTGATGAGATCAGCACCTGTTTATAGGAACGGCTGCACTCCAATGCCTTGTTATAGATATCCTCCTTGCTGATGGAGTCGATGCTCCGCATTTTGATAAACTCCCGGTATAGCTGGTCAGCCTGTCTGATTGTCTGACCGTGGACTGTCGTCGCAGTGATTAGAAGAATCAGCACAACCCATAACGGCTTGTGCTGACAGATGAAATATATGATTCTCTTTTTCATTTTATTAGAAAGCATCGATGAATGTGCAGTGTACGCTGATGCGACGGAACTTACTTCCCTCTTGCTCAGACACCTCTATGTGGTACTCATAGTCACGATTCATCTTCTCGAATGTGGCAAGTTCTTTCTCGATATAGTAATTGACACCGATAGCTCTGGCAAAGGCAAGCTGGTCGTTAGTGGCAATACCATCTTTCTGGTTCAGGCTCACATTGGTCATCTCATTATTCTTATAGACAGGCTCTCCGTCATACTCTCCGTATTTGCCGTCATAGGCAAGAGCTCGTGCGATAGGAGAGGCGTCTGCGGTACCTTTAATGGCAATCTTCACACGCTTACCCTCTAGGATATATTTCGCAAAGTCGTTCTCGAAGGCTGTTCTCATAATCTTCAGCATTGATATGGCGGCACCCGACTCCTCGGTATGGTAGTGTCCCGGTTTGAAGTCGTCACGTGCGGAGAACTCCTCCTCCACCTCATAGGTGAACTCCACGTCGTAGTTGATGATGTTTTTACCATCAGCATCTACGGCAGGTTCCGCATGCGTCTTCACAGAGATATGTGTCTTGTCGGAAATCGTCTGCTCCTGCTTTGCCAGACTGATGATGTCCTCCTTGATGCTCTCCAGAGCCAGCTCCTCCATATTGGTGGCACGGATGACATCGATAGGCACGAAATTGGCATCTTCTGACATGAATGACAGAGACTTACGCTCCTTGTTATCGAAGATATAGGTCTTGCCGTTCTCTGGGTTATAGACCTCTGCGTATACTATCTCGAACTTATCATCAGGGTTCAGTCCGTACTGGACATTACGGAACTCCAGACGAGCACCTTCTGAGAATGACTTTATCTCGTCCAAGGGTACCTCCAGGAAGATGTCAGGCATGGAGTTAAAGAGCAGGGTCAACATCTTAGTCTTGGTGTTATAGTCACCTACCGACCACTCACTGCTCTCCAGCAGTCCGTCAGCCATTCTGGTGGCAATCTCACGCTCGTAGCCCATCGCCATCTCCTTACGGGTCGCATCATTGACACGGGCATTGTACTCCTCCAAGGTCTCACCGGGCATCTGCTTCATCCACTGATCCAGTTTCTCATTCAGTTCACTGCTCATCATCTTATTATAATAAGGTGTGAGTCCCTCCAACTGCCGATAGACGAGGGCATTGCTGGTATTGAAGATCATCATGTCCTGTTCGTTGTAGTGGTTGAAGACACCGCTGATAGTTGACGTACCACCATCGGCATTGTCGATAAACTGACGCTCAGTGGGGTCCAGCAGGTTGATGATACTGATGCGGGTAGGAGAAACCAGCACATACGCATATTTTCCACTGTTGTTTGCCTGACATGCCAAAGCACTGCCAAGGTCGTCAATGGTATTCTTCACCGTGAAGGTAGCGGTGTCATACACCGTCAGCTTACCATCAGCGGTAACCACCAGCATTTTGCTGTAGTTATCAGCGAAAGAGACACCGTTGACCTTTGCCTCCATCCTGATGGTCTGGCGAACAGTTCCTTTCTCCACATTCCATATCTCCATCGTCTTACCCTCAATGGCTACCAGGAAGTAGTTATTACCACTGAAAACCATCTTTCTGGGGGTGATGGCTGATATCAGGGTGCGCTCTACCTTCTTGCCTTGAGCATCATAGAAGAGGATCTGTTTCCTACTGGACGCTATAACGAACTGACGTGCATTGGGGGTATAGGCGACAGCCGTCACATTCTCTCCTTTCAACTTAACGGTCTCTTGTGAGAGTATCTTGTCGGAAATCCTATAGGTCTTGGCGAACATATTTCCTTTCTTGGTCTTCTCCAGACTTGCCACTGAACTGAACGAAGGGTTGATCTTAATATCCTTGATCGTATCACCGCTGAACACCTCCATGCCTCGGTTGTTGTATACGGTCTTACCATTGTAGTAAAGAACGGCAAAGGAGGTGTTATCATATCCCTCTGGGTACATTTTCTGCTTCAGCGTACGGACATTCTTTTCTTTCTGAGTAGGGGTTTGCGCCTGTGACACGTTTTCATTCTCTGCCATACACACATTTCCGGCAAGGAGAGTTAGTGCCATCAATAAAGTATGTTTTCCCATTTTGATAAAGTGTTAAAAGATTGTTATTGTAATTTTCATTTTCTCTTTCATAATCTGCAAATTTAAAGATAATTCATGGAATAGCAAAATTATTTCTAAGAAAATGATAAAATATCGAAAAAAAACAATACTTTTGCAGTATTGAACAAAACGACAGTCATAGTATCAGATAATGAAAAGACTATATTTATTGCTTGTCTTGGCTATCTCCTTATCAGCTCATGCACAGGACGTCCGGACTGTGAATGCAGAATATACATACGTCGTTCCAGAGAACGTGTCCATGGCTGATGCCAAAAAGAAAGCCCTGGACAATGCGAAGATTCGGGCTATCGCTGACGCCTATGGAACAGTGGTGTCACAGACGAATACTGTGAGGATGGCAAATCGGAACGGGCAGGAGTCTGTCGATTTCCTCTCTATCGGTGGAAGTGACGTGAAAGGAGAATGGATAGAGACCATAGACGAGCCCGAATATCACGTTGAGATAGACCCAAGTGGACAAATGGTTGTCCGTGTCAAAGTACGGGGAAGAATACGGGAGTTGACCACCAAGTCGGTGGAGTTTCAGGCAAAGGTACTTCGCAATGGGACAGACGACCGTTTCGAGTCAGATAAGTTTTCCAACGACGACAGTTTCTATGTGTCCTTTATCTCCCCGGTGTCAGGCTATCTTGCCATCTACTTGGTCGATGTGGGTAATGATGCCGTATGTTTACTGCCTTATCAGAAACAGCAAGACGGTATCTACACCATCAAGGCGAATCAGCGTTATGTGTTTTTCAGTGCACAGGATGCGCCAGCTGTTGAAGAGCCTTTGGTTGACCTCTATTATATGACGGCACTCTATCCCGTAGAGCAGAACCATGTCTATGTCATTTTCTCTCCTCATCCCTTTGTAAAGGCAACGGATAACGGTGGAAACGGACAACTGCGACAATTGAAAGGTGACGATTTCCAGAAATGGCTCGCTAAATGCCGCAAACGGGATGTTGACATGACGGTGAAGATCATTCCCATCTCCGTATGGAAATAATCAGGAAAACTTTCATTAT
>CAJONQ010000068.1 GCA_905235835.1 uncultured Prevotella sp. | reverse complement strand
CTGCCTGTCAATATACCGCGGCGTCCTATTCGGTTCAAACACTTCGTACTCTCCCTCATTCTTTAACCTCACATTCTGATAATCGAACCGCAGCACATCAAGTTTCTCCCGCTCCACCTGCGCCATCAATCCGCCTAATACATTCGACTCCCAATAATCATCGCTATCTACGAAGCAGATGTATTCTCCTTTTGCTGCAGCAATACCTGTATTCCGCGCTGCGCTCAATCCCCCATTCTTCTGATGTAACACCCTAATCGCTAATCGCTCATCACTAATCGATTCGCTCAGTTCATCACAGATTTTTCCACTTTCATCGGTGGAACCGTCGTCTATGAGAACAATCTCATAGTCGCTGAAATCTTGATGTACTAACGAGTCCACGCACTTGCGCAGATACGATGCCACATTATATACCGGTACTATGAATGATAGTTTTATCATCTTATCAGATACGTATTCTTTCTTTCTCTATTAGCATGTTCGTTGTTGCATTGAATGAGCACTGCAGCGGGATTTAATTTTGCGGCAACTGTTCCAAAACTACCCTGAGATGCAACAATAACAGGACATTGGGTTAATAACCATAGATCCTCCCATGCTTTGTTACCACGCATTATCTCGTACGGTTGCTCTAAATGATCGCATATATTCTGTTCCACCCAGTCCGGTTCGTCGGAGAAGAAGATATATTTCTTCGGCTGGAACTTCTCATTGCAGAACTCAATCGCTCTCAAGAAATATCCATCCGTCACTCCGCCATATACAGGATTATCTCCTTTAGCCAAATCTCCGCGACGGACATGAACGCCTACGGTGCGCTCGCTTGTGCGAAGCCCCCCCCCCGCAGGAATAGAGGCCATTCGGATGTCAAAACAGGCACTCCACAATCGATTATATGCTTCACCCGGTAAATCCCAATATCCATATAAATACATGGATTTCGTTATAGTCTTCGGATTAGGTAACTCTTCATTCATTAATTGTCCCACCTTAAAAAGATGGCGATAAATCCACAATCTCCAGCCCTTTATGCTTTTGAATGGTAACATCGGCCACATCTCTGTGAATTCAAAAATACGTGGATGATTACCAAACTGATCCTTTCCGCATATATCAAACCACCGCGTATCATAACGGACATCCAGACCTTGTTCTGCGTAATATTGCCCCTGTAAATACATTAGCATCTGAGAGCAGATGCCTCCATCCATAAAAACAACCACTACAGGCCGCTTAATATGCAACTTACAAAACAATGTATCTGCTGCCTGAAAAATGGCTGATAATATGTTAATGATTATTCTTTTCATACTCTTCTAAAATAAGGAACGCACGCACGTAGAATTCCCTACACGTATTTTTTTAACCCTTGCCACCGTTGCCGCCTTGCAAAACTATTTAGTAATTACGCTGAGCAGACCACTCAACTCTATCCATTATTTAATATTCACAAGACTGCTAACATCGAAAACGGCTATCTCAATGGTCGTTATGGTGGTATTCCTTTCTTGTCAAACCTCAAATTGTAAGGGGTATATATTAAAAGTCGTCAAGGTGTTTGTTTGTCTTATATTCTTCAATAGTAGATACGGGAAATTTTGCCTCATTGATTATCATTGCATCGTGTATAAATTTGTTGCAAACTATTGCGTCAAAAATTCCCTTCCTTAGTGCAATTGTTAGTATGTCAAGAACTCCTAAGTGCTCTATTTCATATTTCTTGCAATAATCTGCTACATCTCGAAAATTACTGCTTGCAATAACTTCTTTGTTATATCTTGCTATTGCCATACATGCACGTTCACCATTACCAAACCGTGGGCTTTCTTTCTTTAGACGGTAATATTCAAGTCGAATTTGTTTGTTTGCTGATGGAAATGGTATTTTTAATATGCCAAAATTCTTCATCCAGTTGTCTAATTCCTGTTTCCTATTATCATAGAATGGGTGATAGGCTGCTTCATCATAGACTTGCTCTACGACATAGATTGTGTGTGGGGCAAGAATTGGGGACAGATAATCTATCCGTCCTGTCGCAATGAAATGAGATATAACATCCGCATCAACCAATATTACTTTCTTCTTTGCCATTTTGTGTGTCTTTATAGATATCCATATCACGCAAATAACTAAAATACTTGGCTTGTGATATAAGATTTTGATCAAACAATTCACGAGCCTTAAGGTTATAGTCTCCTACAAGTTCTGTTTTGTTTGTGGCTTCGTAAAGTTCTGTACTGTATCCATATTCGCGTGCTCTATTTTTCACATTGCCTTTCATGGCATCCATATATGTTTGACTAATGAGACCCATGTCGCGTAGTTGTATGAGTATCGTGTCGTGTGAGCATCTGAAGTTCTGCTCTAACATCATAATTGTACCTAATTTGATAGAATCTTTTCTCTGTTGGTCTGCTGGAATTAACTGTCTAATTCCCATTGTAGGCATTAATAAATATGAGGCGAATATATTTGCGTTCCGTTCCTCCACATTGGTAGAATCGAAAAGGTTTACTTTATCATATGAAACATTGAAATCCTTTTGATAAAGTAAATGGTACAATTCGTGGCAGGCAGTAAAACGCTGTTTACAGTACCCCTCCGATGTGTTGACAAGCATAAACAGGTACGAAGTGTCCTTTACCACACGCGACACTTTGATAGCCATACCCGAGAGTCCTTCTAGAGGGCGGAAATATGCAATTATGTTTTTTGACTTTAGTATTTGATGAATACTAACGGGATCTGTAAATCTTATCTGTAAATCCTGTCTCAGTTGATTAGCCAACTGTTCCATTTTAATAATTGTGCTTTTCGAGTTCATTGGACATTTCAATGTAATTGTTTACAATCTTCTGGAATTGTGCAATCTGTTCAAGATTAATGATTTCACCGTTTTTTCGGAAAGCAAAAGATGCACAGACTTGCATTTGGATGACATTGTTTGTCATCAAGTCATATTCGCTGATGTTATAAAGTTGTCCCAACCTTTCAAGATTATCCATAGAAATCTCTGAAGTACCATTTTCATACTTTAAATATGCAGGCTGACTAATATGCAAATAAGTAGCAATTTCTTGTTGCGTATAACCAAGTCGCTCTCTCATTAAACGCAGGTTGTTTGCAAGTCTCTTTTCTTCATCCATAATCTTTTATTTATTGTCGTTGTAACTATTTGGATGCAAAGATAGTAAAAAACTCGTAAAAGTACATATTCTTGGTTATTATTTTGTATTTTTTATGTTAAATCACAAATTTAATAACCAGATGCTTGGTGGAAGAAATTGTAGTAATTATTGCTCCAGCGGGCAATTTAGCGTCTTCCAGTAAGGATATGGGATAAGCCATCTGGCTATGGTAGCCATTACTGCCATAACTGCAATCCAAAGACACAGCAGTTAGTTTTTTTATTTTTCCATTTTTCGCCATGTTTTTTGACGCCGCCTACGCTAAACGCTGGTCGTCGATGGGGACACCCTTCGTACGGAGTGCGTTAAAAAAATATATGGCGTCGTCCCGCCATACCAAAACCCAGCAGGTGGTGGCGGTTCTGCCACCGCCTGCTTTTCCCCCGCCCCTGAGGGGAGGGGGAGACAGGGGGAGAGGTGGAGCCCCTCCTGGCAAGGAGGGGACGGGGGAGGTCGAAAGAAGAAGTAAAAGGTAAGAGGTGAGAAGTAAGAGGTCTTTTATATAAATAAGGTACGCGAGAGAAAAATCGGGATGCCTCGTCATGGGGCATCCCGATTTGATAGGTATTGAATAAGAAATAACTTATCTGATTAACGTGAGCCGCCAGCCCACCATACATTCTCTGTGAAGACATACACACCAGCATCATTACCCTTACCGAAAGCGGCAGCGATGTTAGGATTCGACTGAACGTCACTCTCACCGTAAGGCAAGCGTACTGGCCAGCGGTTTCCAGTGCTTGAGGCATTGTGGGGGTTCGTCAAGGTAACAGGATGACTGCCATCGACGTAGATGCAACGGCGGATGTCGTTGTATGTCTCAATCTGCTCGTCACGAGTCTGGGCAATGTATTTCTGGATGAGAATCTCTTTCAGTGGGTCAGCATCAAACAGAGGCTGGATACCATCGAGGTAATCGGTCATCTCCTGTGCCGTGATGGCAGGAGTATATACAGCACCTGTTGCAGAGTAGTCTTCCATGGATGCCTCAACAGCCAGTTGGAACTCAGTTGAAGCGTCCTGTCCCAGACGAGCCTTCGCCTCGGCGATGATGAAATACAACTCAGAGATACTGAACAGGTGCAGATAGGCAGCACCGTTATCAAGCCACTGCGGTACATTGACCACCTCTGTAGCCATAGCCAGTTTCTGGTCACCAGGCTCACCAACGACATCTTCTCCCCAGTAGTCGATATTATAGATGGTCTCACGTGGGTCATCACGCTCTAACAACAGGTTGTCAACTGTTGTGCTGGAACCATTGTACTCGCGGCTCCACCAATAGGCAGACCAGGAGTTGTCAGCGGTCACTCCGTTGAACACGTCGAGTGTGGCACCTGCGAAACCTGCGTCAAGAGCAGCCTCAGCCTCACTGATAACCTCGTTCAACACGCTGCTGTTACGACCCATCGTGTGCAACAGGTAACGAGCCTTCAGAGCATGGGCAAAACCAATCCACTGGTCAAGGTCACCGCCGAAGAGGATATCCTGTGAGCCAATATTCTTCTCACCCTCCTCGAAATTGGCGATAGCATCATCCAGCAGGTCAAAGATAGCGTTGTAGATATCCTCCTGTTTGTCAATCTTCGGAGCAGAGATGCCAGAGAAGCACTCTGAGAAAGGAATGTCTCCATGCAGGTCAGTCAGCACCCCCCAGTTAAGCGCCGACAACGTCTGCGCCATTCCCAGCACATCAGACTGTCCCTCGCTGACACCACCCTCACCACATTTTTCAATGATTTGGTTGAGGTTGAAGAGGTTCAGGTAAGTGGCGTTCCACTCATTGTTGAAGGTGGCAGCCGCTGCAGTCTCACCAATCAAGCGGAGTTCAACATTCTTCAGTTGGTTGTTACCTGTGCCGAAAATCTGCTCGGTGTAACTGGACACATACCAAGCGTATGATCCGTTCACGATGGAATAGGCACTTGCCACCTCCGCATCGGTAATCTGGTATTTAGCATCCACGGCAGCAGCAGCGGGATGTGCCTTGTCTTCATTGATTCGGTCCATGATATCTTCCGAACAAGACATCATCATCAGTGAAGCCAGTGATACGGCAAATAAATATTTCATTTTCATATTGCTATTCTTTCGTTAATGTTTAGAATGTGATCTTGAAACCACCACCGAAACTGGAGGTGTTAGGAATAGAGAAGCGCTCGAAATAACCACTCATGTTACCGTTACCCTGAGAACTCTCAGGATCAAAGTTCGGCATCTTAGCCCATATCAACACGTTACGTGCAAAACCAAAGACGGAGATGTCGAAATTGCCCAGTCGTGGTAACTGATAACTCAGTGTCAGGTCACGCATTTTTACATAACTCATGTCGAAGATACCAGCCTCTGTGATATCATTATAAGCCATATAGTAGTCGATCTTGTCAACCTCGACGGTATTCTTCTGACCTGTAGCCTCGTCGATACCCTCAGCGACCATGGTGCCTTCACGATAGTTCAGTGATTCCTTGCTGGCGCCGAAATAGTTCATGACCAGGTTCGTACCATTGTACATCTTACCACCCTTCTGCCAATCGAAGGTAGCAGCAAGGGTCAGTTTCTTATAACGTGCCTTCAGGTTGAAGCCCATATTGAAGTCTGGGGTACACTCACCCAGGTTCTCACTACCGGCTGTTGGCTGAGGCAGACCGTTGGCAAGGAGCAACTGACCATCCTCTGTGCGTTTGAAGGCAACACCATAGATATTAGGATAGGTGCAACCAGCCTGTGCACGAACCTGCGGCTCTACGAAACCACCGAGCATGATGCTCTCCACACCCTCAGCGAGTTCCTTTACTTTACTCTTATAAGAGGTGAAGTTGATGCCGAGGCTCAAGTCGTAGTCTTTCTCCTGCAGGATGCCAGCGTTGACAGACAGTTCATGAGCCCATGTCGTCATGCGTCCGGCATTGGTACGCAGATACTGATAACCTGTAGAGCCAGCGGTAGGAACGTCGAATATCTGGTCTTTCACGTCCTGATAACTGACGGTATACTCGAAACGCAGGCGGTTGCTGAAGAAATTCAAGTCAGCACCCAACTCCCAGTTGGTCGTGTTCTGTGGTTTCAGGTTCTCGTCATATTTCACATAGTACGGAGTATAAGAGGTGGCTCCGCCTACAGGATAACTGATAGGTGTATAGACATACATACCACCTCCGTAAGAAGGTATGTAATAATAGTTGTTATAGTACTGACCAGCCTGTCCTACCTGTGCGAACGAAGCACGTAACTTACCATAAGAGAATATCTTGTTGCCTTTCAGACCTGGAAGTTCTGTGAATATCCAGCCCAGTGATACAGAGGGATAGAAGAACGAGCGGTTGTTACGGGGCATGGTAGACACCTTGTCGTTACGTCCTGTAACGGTCAGGAACACCTGGTCTTTCCACGTCAGAGTAGCCTGACCGAAGAAACCGAGGGTACGCTCTTTGGCATGATAACTCTCCCAGTAGTCCATGCTGGTAGTGTTACGCATGATGGGCTGTCCATACCACAGCAAGTTAGAGCCATCATAATCCCAGTGACGACTGTTGTCGTGATTGAACTCAGAACCCAGCAAGAATCCGAAGTCCCACTCTTTATCCTTACCCCATTGTGCTGTGAAGTTGATGGTAAACAGGTTGTTGAAGATGGTACGCTTCACTCCGAAATCCTCTACCTCACCCTTGGTGTTGTAGGCAGAGCCCAACTCTGCGATGGTCTCGTTGCTTGTAGTATATGTATCGATACCAGCCTGCTCACGGAAGGTCAGTTTGTAGTTGTCGCCCCAGTTCAGTTTCGGGCTGAACTCCACATAAGCATTACCGAAAACACGGTTGGTGTGCTGATAGAAACTGTCGTTGTCTGCCCACCAATAGGGGTTGTTGAAGTTGGTGGAACGGAACAGTATCTGACTGGTAGGATTACCAGGAACATGGGTTGGTGTTCCTTTCAGGTTATACTCAGAAGGGGCTGAGTATACCACGTTGATGATACTGTTGTTGGCACCAGGGGCAGAGTTGATAGCCACTGAACTGTAGTTAGCAGAGAAACCTGTCTTCCACTGGTCGTTGATTTCATAGTCAACAGCACCGCGGGCACCAGTACGCATCATTTTTGTGCTGGGAATGATACCCTGCTGATAGGTGTCACTGATACTGAATGAGTAACCCAGCTTCTCCTTCTTCTGAGTGATATTCAGTGTGGAGTTCTGAGTGAAACCAGTACGGAAGAAGTCACCGACGTTATCATAAGTCTGTGGGGTTACCCATCCGTCCAGACCTGCATTCTCATACTTAGGATTGTAATACTGTCCGGGATGCCCCTGGCTGTTGCCACCATAGGTGGGATCATCGGGCAACGAGGAAATCTTGGGACCCCATGACATAGAGGAGTTGGGGGAATAAACACCATAACTTCCCTGCGCATACTCGTTCTGATGTTCGAACTTACGACTAACCGTCTGGGCACTCAGGTCGGTAGAGAAGGTGATGACAGGCTTCTGGGTGTTCTGGCGACCACGCTTGGTGGTGATGAGGACAACACCGTTGGAGGCACGGATACCATACAAGGCTGATGCGGCCTGACCTTTCAATATATTGATAGACTCAATATCCTCGGGGTTGATATCAATACTGCGGTTGGCAAAGTCAGAACCCGTCACCGAATTACCGGTAGAGAAGTCAGGATCAGAAGCGATAGGCATACCATCGACCACATATAGTGGGGCATTGTTGCCATCGAAAGAACGAGCACCACGAATCTGAATCTGTGTGGAGGCACCAGGCATACCGGAAGAGGTACGGATGTCTACACCGGTCAGTTTACCTTGCAGGGAACTACCGATAGACGAGGTACCTACCTTACTCAAATCGTCAGCGTTCAACTCTTGGATAGCATATCCCACTGATTTCTTCTGACGTGAGATACCCATGGCTGTCACCACAATCTCGTCAAGATTTGTCTCACCATTACGTAAAACGATACGCATGTTAGGACGAGCACTTACCTCCAGCGTCTCCATACCTACGTATGTGAAACGCAAAGTTTTCTTACCTTCGGGAACGGTCAATGAGAAACGACCATTGGCATCCGTAGTCGTACCGACATTTGTACCCACTACGAGGACGGACACGCCGATGACCGGCTCATTGTCCTCTTGCGATACAACGGTACCATTAACCTTCGTTTGTGATAATACCCCCCCCAAGAACAGGAAAAGGCATGCCACAAGCATTGATAGTCTTTTTTTCATAAACACTCTTTAATTAACTAATACTATAAATTGAATAAAATTTCTTTTCCAATCAGCAGTCGTTAAGTCTTACCTTTACATCATAAGGTTGAAGATTTACGGGTGCAAAAATACAACATTTATTCACAATTCGCAAATAATTTTTATGAAAATCCGCTTTTTGACTCAAAAATTTAACAATTAAGCCGTTTTACCTACCTAATTCATGTGATTTGCATCAAAAAACTTCCGAAGTGTCAATAGGGGTGAAGGGAAGAGGTGAGAAATGATTCCCTACACGTAATTTTTAAAACCCTTGCCACCGTTGCCGCCTTGCAAAACTACTTGATTGTCAGGGGATTGCAGGTGGCAAGGAGGCGGCAAGGGTGACAACGATTCGTGTTTTTGTGCATTTTTAGGGTTATTTTCTTGCATGATTGCTTATTATTTTGTACCTTTGCATGTGATATTTCAAATCAGATTATAAACCTATTGTTGATTATTCAATCATGGTAGAGAACGACTTTATTATTAGCAACAACACAGGTAATTTCCTGATGTGTTTCAATCGCGAGTGTGCAACATGCAATGAGTGCCTGCGCTATGTCGTGGGACAGCAGATCGCCCAGCGGCGGACATGGGGACTGACCGTATTCCCCAATGCCCTGCATGACGGCAAGTGTGAGTATTTTCAGAAAGCGGAACTGGTGGAGCTTGCCTACGGGCTCCGTAAGTTGTATGCAGGGGTGCCCAAGCATCTGCGCTCCTCCTTACGTCATGACATCACCGGTTTTCTGGGCAGTGTGGGCAGCTACTACCGCTATGACAAGGGTGAGCGTAAGCTGTCACCTGAGCAGCAGAGGGTCATCAAAGGCTATATGGCGGAGTATGGCAGTCAAGAGGAACGCCCCTTCGAGCACTACGAAACGGGTTATTACATGAAAGACTAACCTGCCGACCCCTTGCTCCAACGCCTGGAATCAAGAATTCCGATGCCTGGTATCTGGAATCGGGATAAAGGGGATTAAGTGTTCCATAGGGTGGAACAAAGTGTTCCATGGCATGGAACAAAATGTTCCATGGGGTGGAACAAACCGACAACCGTAACATTACCCAACCTAACATATTAATGATTATGAAACTAACATGTATCAAAACAGACAAGAAGAACAAACAACACGTGAGTCTGGTACCCTTTGAGACCCTTAGGGAGCGGGTACTGGAAGACAACTATTTCGAGGATGTGGACGCACTGCGTACCTTCGTGCGACAGGCGGAGTCGTGGAGTATCTTTGAGAAGATGCACAGACTACCTGTCGTCTACCCGTCGGCAGTGATCAGCACGAACAAGGAGGGCAACCTCATCACCCAGCAGTTTAACGGACTCTTCACCTTGACCGTCTCCCCTCTCAAGGACGAGGAGGAGGCAGAGGCACTGAAACGGATGACCGCCATCCTGCCCTGTACGATGCTTGCCCTGCTGGGGAGCAGCGGCAGGAGTCTGAAAGTCATCGTGAGAGCCTGTCGCCCCGACGGTTCCGTGCCCCAGACAGAGGAGGAGATGGGGGTGTTCTGCAAACAGGTATACCCCATTCTCTGCGGACTCTATGAGCCTTTGGTGACGATGACGCAGACGGCTGATGTCCTGCAGGTGGCACCTGCCGTCCGGGGTGAGGGGCAACCGCTGTGGATGACGGGCTTCCGCATGACGGTAGACCAGCACCCTTACTACAACGCAGAGGCCACACCCTTGCTCATCCCCGATGGTGTCACGATGTCGGAGAAAGGGACGATGATGCTTGCCGACACACAGGAAAACGCCTCGGAAGCCGTCATCCAGAACACGAAAGAGCTCATCTCCCTGCTGGATCAACGCTATGCCTTCCGCATGAATATGGTGATGGGCTATGTGGAATACCGCTCGAAGGAGAAATGGCACTACGGGTGGCGACCTGTTGACGAGCGGGTGCAGAACGGTCTTGCCATGGAGGCACGACTGGCTGGTCTGAACGTGTGGGACAAGGACATCACCCGTTACCTGCGCTCCAACCTGGTGCGAGCCTATAATCCTGTGGAGGAATACCTCTGGGGACTGTATCGCAAATGGGACGGACACGACTATATCGCTGACCTCGCCAAACGGGTACCTACCAAGAACACGCATTGGGAGGAGTGGTTCCGCATCTGGTTCCTGGGGATGGTGGCGCAATGGTTAGGAAAGAGCCGCCGCTATGGCAACTCCATCGTACCCTTGCTGATCTCCAAACAGGGCTACAACAAGTCGACATTCTGTAAGTCGCTGATTCCCACGGACATGCAATGGGGCTACAATGACAGTCTCGTCCTCTCGGAACGTAAGTCGGTATTGCAGGCGATGAGCCAGTTCCTACTCATCAACCTCGACGAGTTCAACCAGATATCCCCCAAGGTACAAGAGGGTTTCCTGAAGAATCTCGTGCAACTCGCCTCTGTCAAGGTGAAACGTCCCTATGGCAAACATGTCGAGGAGTTCCCTCGTCTTGCCTCCTTCATTGCCACGGCAAACGTGACGGATATCCTCTCCGACCCCACAGGAAGCCGGCGTTTCATCGGTATCGAGGTGGACGGACCTATCGATGTGTCACGCCCCGTCAATTACGACCAGCTCTATGCGCAGGCTGTGGCACTGATAGACCAGAACGAGCCTTATTGGATGGATGACAAGCAGACCATGGAGGTCATGGAGTCGAACCGCCAGTTCAAACTACGTTCCCCCGAGGAGATGTTCTTCGAGGAGTGCTTCAAGATACCAGAGCATGAGGGAGAGGGACAGTATATGACGACTGCCGCCATCTTCACCGCCGTCAAGAAGAAAGGCGGCTCCGCCATACGGACTGGTAACATCCGTACCTTCGGACAATTCCTCTCGAATATCGACAATATCAAACGCAGACGTACCCATTTGGGTACGGAATATCTCGTCATTCCATGCCAAAAACGCTAATCGTTGTCACCCTTGCCACCTCCTTGCCACCAGCAATCCACTGACTATCAATCAGTTTTGCAAGGCGGCAACGGTGGCAAGGGTTTAAAAAATACGTGTAGGGGATTCCTACTTATTTCTTATTATTTTAAGAATTAACGAAATATATTTTGATATTCTAAAAATTTATCTTATTTTTGTACCCAAATACACTGTGTAATAATGAGAATCATTTCAAAAAGCACATTAGTAGAATACTATACAAAGGTGCCACAGGCTAAAACGGCTTTAGAAGAGTGGTATGAGAAGACAAAGAGGTCTGAGTGGACTTGTTTTGCTGATATAAAGAATACATTTAACAGTGTTGATGCTGTTGGTAACCAGCGCTATGTGTTCAATATCAAAGGCAATGACTATAGATTAGTAGTACTCATTCAGTTTACTCCAAAAACGGTATACATTCGTTTTGTGGGGACTCATAAGGAATATGACGCGATTAGGGACATTCAAAATATTTAGGACATGGCACAGATAAAAAGCGAGGCTGCTTATCGTGCAGCATTGCAAAGAATAGAAGAACTACTTCCGCTGGTGAAT